>CAITNQ010000217.1 GCA_903893785.1 uncultured Gemmatimonadota bacterium | reverse complement strand
GCTGCCGAGCCGCCTGCACCTCGCGCTCCAGCGTCTCCTGGCCCGCGGCCGGTTCCGGGATCGCCGTGGCCTCGTCCATCAGCGCCAGCGCCTCGGTCTCCAGCCGCGGGCGCAGAGCGGCGTAGTCCTCGGCGTTGATCTTGCCCAACTGCCGGTCGAAATCCAGCTCCCGCAGGGCCGCATACACCTGCTCTTTGCGCTCACCCACGGGGTCAACCGGCGTGGCCGCGCCGGCCTCGGGCGCCGGACCCGAATAGCCCAGCAATGGCCGCCCCACGGCGTAGGCCAACCCGACGAACATGCCAGCACCCGCCACCAAAGCCAAGGCTTCCATACACCCGTATCCCGCGTAAACGAGGCGACTCCCTCAGCTGCCGGCCGCCGGTGCGACCGGCTGCCGAAGCCCGGCCCGTCCCTGGCGCCGTTCGCGCTCGCCAGGCCACACGGCCCACAGGGTCCCCAGCACCATGACCACGCCGCCGATCCACACCCAAGCCACCAGCGGATTGACGAACACCTGGAACTTCGCGCTGCCGCCGCCGTCGCTGAAGCCCACCAGCACCACGTACACATCCCGCGCCAGCGACGAGTAGATGGCCACCTCGGTCGTCCCCTGATCGAACGCCGGGTAGAAACGCCGTTCCGGCAGCAGCGTGGCCATGAACTGGCCGCCATGCCATAGCGACACCACGGCCGCGTCGGTGGTCCGCTGCGCGTCCTGCCGCTCCGTCAGCTGCTCGTAGCGCAACGTATAGGCGCCCACCTGCGCGGCCTCACCGCGGTCCAGAATGACTTCCTGTTCCTCGGTGAACAGCTTGCCGGTGAAACCCACAAACAGCAGCACTACCCCCAGGTGCACCAGATAGCCGCCGTAGCGGCGGCGGTGGCGCCACGTCAACCGTCGCGCCGCCGTCAGCCACGCCTCGCTGGCCGTCTGCTGCCGTGCCTTGACGCCGCGGTAGAACTCCAGCAGCGTGGCACTGCCGGTGACGGCGCACAGGGTCAATGACAGCAGCGCCCACGGGTCACGCACGCCGGCTAGCAGCAGGCCTATTGCCAGCACCGCGCCCACGCCCGCGGGCACCGCCAGCGCTCGACCCAGGCCCCCGCCGGAGGTTCGGCCCCAAGCCAGCAGGGGCCCCACCCCGGTCAACAGCAGCAGCCCCAACCCGATCGGCGTGTTGACCTGGTTGAAAAACGGCGGGCCCACCGTGACCTTGGTACCCGATAGCCATTCCGACACCAGCGGGAAGAGCGTGCCCCACAGCACCGCGAACAGCACCCCGAGCAGGATCCAGTTGTTCAACAGGAAGGCCGTCTCCCGCGACGCCAGCGACTCCATCCGGGCCTCGCTGCGCAGGCCTCGCGTGCGGGCGATCAGCAGGACCACCGACCCCGTGGTCAACACGGTCAGGAAGACGGCGAAGAACGGCCCCACATTGGACTGCGCGAAGGCATGCACCGAGGAGATGACGCCGCTGCGGGTGAGGAAAGTACCCATAATGCAGAGGACATAGGCCAGGATGGCCATGGCCATGTTCCACCGTTTGAGCATCCCCTTGCGCTCCTGCACCATCAACGAGTGCAGGAAGGCGGTGCCGGCCAACCACGGCATCAGCGACGAGTTCTCGACCGGATCCCACCCCCAGTACCCCCCCCACCCCAGCACCACATAGGCCCACTTGCCCCCCAGCAGCAACCCGATGCCCAGAAAGCACCACGGGATCAACATCCAACGGCGCGCCGGCGCCAACCACTCGTTGTGCAGTCGGCCCGAGACCAGCGCGGCGATGGCAAATCCGTACGGCACCACCATCCCGACCATGCCCAGGTACAGCATCGGCGGGTGGATGGACATCAGGGGGTGCTGCAGCAGCGGGTTCAACCCGCGTCCGTCCTCGGGCAGGAACGGCAGGCGTCGGAAGGGGTTGCTGGCGAACACATGCAGCAGCGAGAAAAACAGCCCGGTCAGCGCCACCGCCGCCACCACGTAGGGCATCAGCGCCCGGTACCGATGGCGGTTGACGATGACCACCGCCGCCCCGTACAGCGACAGGATCCAGTTCCAGAAAAGCAGCGAACCGCTCTGCCCGCCCCACAACGCCGCGATGCGGTACGCCACGCTCATACTGCGGTTGGTGTTCTCGGCCACATACTGGACCCGGAAATCGCCCTGCAGCAGCGCATACCACAGTGCCCCCACCGCCACCGTGAGTAGGGCGCTGAACCCCAGCAGCCCGTTTTCCGCGCTGCGCCCCAGCGCGGCCTGCCCACGCTGCCCGCCGATCACTGCCGCGACCAAGGCCCAACCCGACGCGATCAACGCCAGGCACAGGGCTACATATCCGATGTCTACCACATGACCTCCACGCGTCGCGGCCGATCAGCTCTTACCGCTGGCTTCCACATGGCCCTCGTAGCTCTGCCCTTCGTATTTCGACGGGCACTTGGCGTACACCACCTCGGCATCGAAAACCCCGCCGGAGGCCTGATAACGGCCCTCGAGGACCACCTGCGCGCCGTCCTTGAAGGTATCGGGCAGCAGCGCACTGCCGGTGTAGCGCACCCGCAGGGTCCGCTGGCCGTCACTGATGGTGAACTCCGGCCGCGAGCGGAACTGATCCCACTGGATCGACCCCGGCACTACCCGGCTGCCGCCCAGCTGCAGGCGCGCCGCCGTCGAACCGCCGGGCCGTTCCTGCCCCAGCAGGCCGGCCAAGGTAGTCTGCGTGGCCGTTGACTGCTCCACTCCGGTGGCGAGCAGGTACGCCAGACCGGCGACGATCACCAGGCCTCCGACGACGAACTTGGCGCGTCCCATCGGCTGCTGAGCCTCCTGTGCGAGGGCGCCCCCGCCATGCTATCCGGGTCGCCGGCCGACATTTACCGCAAACGCTCGAAGATCCTCAACCGGACCCGTTTTCGCAAATGCCGACGATCGGCCCTTGCGCCAGGCGGGTGTGCACCAGAATCACCGGCCGCCCGGCCGGCAACGGGCCCAGGCGCCGGCGCAGCTCGTCGGGCTCAGTGGCGACGGCGCGCTTCCGCCCCTCCACCGGCTGCCACCCCTCGGCCACCAGCAGCTGCCGCAGCCGCTTGAGTTGGAACGGCACCCAGGCCAGCACGCGGTACACCGAAGCCAAGGTGGTGGGCTGCGCCCGGTCGCTGCACAGATAGGCCAGTTGCGGATCCAGGCGCCAGGCGCCCAGCTGCCGTGCCAGGGGTTCGATCAGGTGAGCCCGGACCACGGCTGGATCCGGATCGTAGAGCACCGGGCCGGGCGGCGCCACCGGTACCGGCGCCGCCGTCGGCTCATCGACCAGGGTGGCCCCGGCCGGCAGCACCGTGGCGCGGCGGCGCGCCGTCGCCAAGGGCCCGAAGTACAGCCCCGCCTCCCGGCACTGGCCGCGCCAGGAGACCCATTCCACCTCGGCCTCGGCTGGCAACTCGTCCTCGGCAATGGCCGGCGACACCTTCACGGCCGTGGCCGGGATCTGCCGCGCTACCCGCACGGCCCACGACAGCGGCGGCTGGTAATCCTCGCCCGACCGTTGCCGGCGGCCACTGCGGGTCCGGCGGGCCGGATCGATGAACACTGCGTCGCCGCGCAGCCGGAGCTCCTGTGCGTCCGCCACCACCAGCCGGACCCCGTTGCGGCCCAATGCGTCGGCGTTCAACCGGGCCATGTCGATGCGCCGACGTTCGGCGTCGACACCCACGACGGTGCGTCCCACGGCCAAGGCCAACAGGTCGCCGCCGATCCCACAGCACAGATCCAGCACCCGCGACCCGGCGTCAAACCGGGCCGCCCGATGGGCCGCGACCGCCTCACCGGTGGCCATCTCCAGACCGGCGCGATCGAAAAACATGGCCGCGGCGGCGGCGAATTTGTCGCGCCCGCGGCGCCGCAGCTCCACCAACGCCGCCGCCGCCCGGCACCACGCCGCCGGATGGTGCTGCCGCAACTGCTCCTGCAGACGCCACGGGTCCGCCGGGAGTTCGGCCGCCGCCAACAACCGTGCCCCCGCGCCACTGGCCAGGTACGCCAGCGCTGCCCGCGTCAACGGATCGCCGCCGTCGACGGCGGGCCCGTGGCTCACAACTCCAGCACCAACGGGCAGCGCGTCAGGTTCTGGCAGCCCCCCGGACGGACCACGACCACATCCTCCAGGCGCACGCCGCCGACTCCCGGGTAGTACAGGCCGGGTTCCACGGTGACCACCTGGCCGCTTGACAGCGGCGTCCCGCGACTGCCGATCCGCGGCGCCTCGTGAATCTCCAAGCCCAAACCGTGGCCCGTGCCGTGGAAGAACCCTTCCATATGCCCGTCGCGCTCACCCGTCTGGTAACCCGCCGCCGAGAACAGGTCGACGACCGCCTGGTGGACCTGGCGGCCCACCGCCCCGTCCTGGATGCGGGCCAGCGCCAGTTCCTGTCCCTGGCGCACCGTTTCGAACAGCCGGCGCAGCGGCGGCGCGGCCGGACCCCAGACCACCGTGCGGGTCAGGTCACCGAAATACCCGGAAGTCTGCGAGCGCGGGAAGATGTCGATGATGATCGACTCTCCGGCGCGCAGCGGCCCGTGCCCTTCCTGGTGGGGGTCACACCCCTGGTCGCCGCCGGCCACAATAGTACCCGTGGCGCTGCAATCCCATTCCAGCAGCTCGCGGTGGATCGTGCGACGGACCCGTTCCGAGGTCAACTGGACGCCGTCCAACCACAGGTTGCCGTCCCACGGCTCGGCACGGCGGATCATCTCGACCGCGGCGGCCATGGCCGCTTCCGCCGCCCGCAGCGCCTGCTCAATCGCCGCAATCTCGTCCTCATCCTTGCATTGCCGCGCCGGGAACAGCGGCGCCGGCGCCACCTCAACGCTGACCCCGGCACGGCGCAGGGCTTCAGCCATGCCCAAGGGGAAATCGGCCGGCACCCGGACCCGCCGCAGGCCCAGTTCCGACAGCACCGCGATCAGCACCTGCTCGCTGCCCGGTTCGCTTACCCCGCGCTGCCGCAGCCCGGCCTCGTAATGGGAACTGGCCAGCACCCGATCGACCCGGGCCTGCGCACGCGCCCGGTCCAGCTCGAGGTCGCTGACCATGACCAGGCGTTCCTGACGGGTCCACAGGAACACGTACGGATCCGGGGCCCGGAAACCGGTGGTGTACAGCAGATCCGCACTGCGCTCGCTGTCGCCCACCAGCAGCAGCGCATCGGCCCCCGCCAAGTCCACTTCCATCTCTGTCTCCCTGCAGCGGCTGGCCCCGCCAGGCTGCGGTGGGCGGGCTCGCCGGCCCGCGCTCAGTCCTCGATCGGTAACACCCGCAGGTCCACGCCCTGCCCCGGGCGCCACACCCAGAACACCGCGCCCTCGCCGACGTTGGCTTCGGCCAGCGCCCGCCACACGGCGCTCACGTCCACCACCGGCCGTTCCTCCACCTCGAAAACCAGGTCATCCATCTGCAGGCCGCGCTGCGCCGCCGGTCGCCCCGCGGCGACCGCCGCGATCCGCACCGGCCGCTGCCCGGCGCCCAGGCCCAGGTTGCCGGCCACCGAGGTCGTGAAACCCAGCCGGCTGGCATCCGCACCGGTCAGCGGCGTCAGCGTCAGGCCGAGGCGCTCCAGCCGCTGCCGGCCGCGTTCCAGGCGCCGGTCGTCTTCCCGCTCGCCCAGGCACACCGGTACCTCCAGTTGCGTGCCGCGGCGCGAGACCGTCAGCGCCACGGTTTCCCCCGGGTCGCAGCCGTAAATCCGCGCCTGCACCTGGTTGGGGTGATCCACCGCCCGGCCGTTCACCGCCACCAGGATGTCGCCGTCCAGCAGGCCGCTCCGTTCCACTGGGCTGTTGGGCAATACCCGCCGCAGGTACACCCCCATCGGGCGCTGCAGGCCGAGGTCCAGGCGCTCGTTGAGCTCCTGCGTCACCTCCTCCATCTCGACGCCCAGGAAACCGCGGACCACGTGTCCGTAGGCGAGGAGGTCACGCATCGCCTCCAACGCCAGGTTGCTGGGCACCGCCAGGCCGTACCCGATGTAATAGCCCGTCCGCGTCGTGATGGCCGTGTTAATCCCGACCACCACGCCCCCCGCGTCGAGCAGCGGCCCGCCGGAATTACCCGGGTTGATCACGGCGTCGGTCTGGATGAAACTCTCGATGCCGTAGCGGTCCTCGATCACCTGCGCCTGCCGGCCGAGGGCACTGACAATGCCGTGGGTCAGGGTCGAACCCTGACCTAGCGGATGGCCGATGGCCAGCACCCAGTCACCGATCTGCAACGAGTCGGAATCGCCCAACCGTAGCCAGGGGACGCGGCCGGCGCGGATCCGCAGCAGGGCGATATCGATCAACGAGTCGGCCCCGACGACCTCGGCTTGGAACACACGTCGGTCGGCCAAGGTCACGGTGATCGAGTCGGCGCCGGCAATCACATGGTGGTTGCTCAGGATGTAGCCTTCGGGGTCGACGATGGTCCCCGACCCCATGCCCTGGAAGCGCTCGTCGTCCGGCACATCCGGGTGGAACGGCGGCAGGTCCACGCGCCGCCGGCCGCCGCCGTGTTGCCGGGTGGTGATCAGCACGACCGCGGGCGCCGCCTGCAGGTAGGCTTGGCGAAAGGCCTGGCCGAGGTCCTCCAGATGCCGACGCGCCGCGGTCGGCGCCTCGCCGCGGGCGCTGCCCAGGCCGAGCACCAGTGCCGCCAACAAGAGCACCGCGGGAAGGGGCACGCGGCGCGGCATCAGCGTAGCCCGTATTCGTCGAGTTTGCGGTACAGCGTGCGGGTGCTGATGCCGAGCAGCTGCGCCGCCTGTTTGCGGTTGCCGCCCACCCGCGCCAGCGCCTGCGTCATCGCCTCCCGTTCCAGGTCGCGCAGGGTGCGCACCGGCTCCACGGCGGTCGCGTCATCGGCCCGCTCCGCCAGGTCGGCCTCTACCGGCATCACCGGCAGCGGGTAGACCGCCGTCGGGGGCGCCGGGCCCGCACCGGGAAGGCGCTGCTCGACCAGGCGGCGCAGTTCGGCCATTTCGCGCTTGAGATCCAACAGCGCGAAGTAGATCAACTCGCGCTCGGAGGGATCGCCGCTGCGGTGGCTCACCGCCGGCAGCTGCCGCTCGGCCAAGGGCGGGCGCTCCAGGTGCGGGTACAGATCGCGCGGTTCAATCGGTCGACGCGGACCGAGAAAAACCAGGTGCTCGATCAGGTTGCGCAGCTCGCGCACATTGCCCGGCCAGGCGTAGTCTAGCATCACGGCCATGGCCGCGTCGCCGAACCCCTCGAAACGGTGGGCCCCCTCGGGGCTGAATTGGGCGGCGAAATGCGCCACCAGCAGCGGGATATCCTCGCTGCGCTGGCGCAGCGGCGGGACCTCCAGCGAGACCACCCGCAGGCGATGGTACAGGTCCAGGCGGAACTCGCGCCGCGACACAGCCAGCTGCAGATCCCGGTTCGTCGATGACACCACCCGCAGGTCCACGGCGATGGCGCTGCTGCCGCCCACGCGAGTTACCTCGCGCTGCTCGAGCACGCGCAGCAGGCGCACCTGCGCCAACAGCGACATCTCGCCGATCTCGTCCAGGAACACGGTGCCGCCATTGGCCTGCTCGAAGACCCCGGCCCGTTGCGCCTTGGCGTCGGTGAAGGCGCCCCGCTCGTGGCCGAACAGCTCGCTCTCCAGCAGGTTCTCGGGAATCGCGGCGCAGTTGATGGCGCGGAAGGGATGGTCGCGCCGGTCGCTGAAGCGGTGCAACGACTGGGCCACGACATCTTTGCCGACGCCGCTCTCGCCGGTGATCAACACCGTGGAAACCGGCGTCGGGGCGATCAACAGGATCTGCTCGCGCAACTGACGCATGGCTGCCGAGCGACCCACCAACTGGTCGCCGCGCAGGAAGGCGCCGCGCTCCAGGGCGGCGGCGATGGCCCGCCGCAGGTGCGCCGACGGGCAGGGCACCTCCAGGACCGCCTCCAAGGGCTCGCCGCGCGCCAGCGTGCGCCAACGCCCCTCGACGCCGTCATCGAGCACCAGCACGGGCGTCTCTGCCGACTCGGCGACTACGGCGGCGGCTTCCTGCGCCAACGGCACAGGCAGGGCCAGATCGAGCAGCACCAAGTCCAGACCGCGGCCGACGAGCGGGCGCACGGCGGCCGCGGCGGCGGCTACCACCAAGTGGTAGCCGTCGTCGGCGATCGCCGCGCGAACCGCCTCCTCCTGGCGCGGATCTTGGGTCAGCAGCAGCAGGCGGCGGCGACGCTGCCCCGAGGCCGGGGGGGTGATTAGCGGTTCCAGTGGTCTTCGCGCAGAATGGTGATGGTCCGGCCGCGGCAGGTGAGGTACCCCTGGCTCTCCAGCCGTTTGAGCACGCGGGACACGGTCTCGCGGGTGGTCCCGGACATATTCGCCAGGTCCTGGTGCGTCGGCCGCTTCTGGATGACGACGCCTTCCGGCACCTCGACCCCGCGTTCACTGGCCAACTGCAGCAGCGTCTCGGCAATCCGGCTGGTCACGTCGAGCAGCGCCAGACCCTCGATCTGCCGATCCGTTTTGCGCAGGCGCGACGCCAACTCAGCTAGCAGAGCCGTGGCAATCCGCGGCACCCGGCAGATCAGCTGGACAAAATCCGGCCGCCGCAGCATGAACAACTCGGTCTCCTCGGTGGCCACCACATTGGCCGACCGCGGCCGCCCGTCCAGCAGCGACAGCTCACCGAAAACCGCGCCAGGCCCCAGCAGCGACAGGATCACCTCGCGGCCATCGTCCGAGACGATGCTCACCTTCACCTGGCCGCTGCGGATGAGGAACAGCGTGTCGCCCTCTTCCTCGGCCAGAATGATGACATTGTCGCGGCTGAACGACCGGGCGATGGTAACGCTGGCCAACGCGTCGAGTTCGTCCAGACTCAGACTCTCGAACAGGGGGACCTGGCGCAGGAATTCGCGGACCATGGACACAACCTTGTCGGCTACGCGGAGATGGGTTCGCTGCCGCCGGCGCGGCCCGCCCCGCCGCGGCGCGCGGCGGTCCGCCTTGCTGCCCCGCCCGGCCCGGGGTATACTTCCCGGCACCGACGCCCGGATCGGCGATGGCCGCTGCGTGGCGGCCTGCCGTCGACCGGGCGCGGGCCGAAACCGGCCCGCCCCGGGCCCGCGGCGACCCGCTGTGAATCCGGCCAGCCGCCCCCATAATACCTTATGCCCAAACCCAGGTCAAGCCGTTGGACCGTATCGCCCTCCAGGAGTCCGCACCGGCCAAGATCAATCTCGGCCTGCGCGTTATCGGCCGGCGCGAAGACGGCTTCCACGAGGTGCGCAGCATCGTCCAGACCATCACCCTGGCCGACGACCTGTGGCTGGCCCCGGCGGCGGTGGATACCTTCACCTGCGATCAGGTCGGCGTCCCCCTGGGTGCCGACAACCTCGTCCGGCGCGCCCTGGCGGCATTCCGCGACCGCCTGGGCCAGAGCGGTCCGCCGCTGCACCTGCACCTGGACAAGCGCGTCCCGATTGGCGCCGGACTGGGCGGTGGCAGCGCCGACGCCGCGGCGACCCTGCGCCTGCTCAACCGGTATTACGGCCAGCCGCTCGGATTGGGCGACCTCCAGGCCCTGGCCGCCCGGCTGGGCGCCGACGTCCCGTTCCTGGTCCACGGCGGCACCGCGCTCATGGCCGGCCGCGGCGAACAGCTCGAGCCCCTGCAGTGGGCGGCCTGCCACCCGTATGTGGTGGTCTGGCCAGGGGTCCCCGTGGCGACCGCCTGGGCCTATGCGCAGGTCTCCCCCGGCTTGACAACCCCGACGCCCTACCTTAACTTCATTAACTCTTTGCGCGGCGGGTCCGTTGACCCCGGGGCCCTTCTGGGGCGGTTGGAAAACGACTTCCAGCCGGTGGTCGAACGCGCCTATCCCATCGTCGCCCACGTGCGGTTCCTGCTGGACCGGTGCGGAGCACGGGTCAGTTCCATGTCCGGCAGCGGGTCCGCGGTGTACGGTGTTTTCGACGACCGGAATGCCGCGTCTCGGGTGCAGCAGCACTTGGAGTCGCAGGGGTTCCGGTCGTTTCTGTGTTACCCCCAGCCAGCGGTCTGACCGCGGCCGGGGTCATCAGGTCGGGTTGCCCGGTCGTTCAATGGTAGGACAGCGGGTTTTGGGTCCGCGTATCGAGGTTCGAATCCTTGCCGGGCAGCCACCTTCTTGCGCCCTCGCGGGCCGTCCATCGGCGCGCCGTGGCGGCGGCCCTAGGGCCGCCGACTCGCCTCCCCGCGGCGATGACGCCCTCTTCCAGGAGATAGTCCCATGCCTGTAGTACCCCTCAAGCTCCAGCCGCGTGAGCAGGTACCGCTCAGCCTGCAGCCCCGTGAAGAACGGGGTGACGGGCCAGTGGGTCGCATCCGCCGCACCCAGGGCCTGTTGCCCGGTATCCTGTATGGCCACAAGCAGCCGCCGTACGCGTTCAAGACGGAAACCCGGGCCCTGGAGCGCATTTTCGGCCGTTACGGTCAGAATGCCCTCTTCGTGCTCAGCTTCGCGGGTGAAGAGCGCGCTCCGGAGCAGGCCATCGTGCGCGAGGTCCAGTACCACAAGGTCCGCGGCAGCATCCTGCACCTCGACCTGCTGCGCATCGATCCGACCGAAAAGGTGCGCATCAGTGTGCCGCTGCACACCGTCGGCAATCCGATCGGCGTGCGACTGAACGGCGGCGCCCTGCAGCACTCCATCACGCACCTGGAGATGGAGTGCGTCGTCGCTGAGATGCCCGCCGGCATCGAGTTGGACATCACGGACTTGGACGTGGGCGACAACGTCCATGTGGCCGATCTGCTGGGTCAGGAGTCCCGCATCGTTACCGACCCCGAGATCGCTATCGTCAGCGTCCTGGCGCCCCGCGTGGGCGGTGACGGCGCCGCTGCGGCCGGCGAGGGCGGCGACGAAGGCGACGAGTCCAAGCAAGACTGACGCTTGCGTCTGGTTGTCGGTCTGGGCAATCCGGGTGCCGGCTATGCCCGCACTCGGCACAACGTCGGCTTCATGGCGGTCGACGCCCTGGCCGCGACCGCGGCCGCGGGGTGGTGGCCGGCCCTGGGGGCGGCGGCGCTGGTCGCCGAGGTCGACCTGGCCGGGGCCCCGGTGACACTGTTGAAGCCCCAGACCTACATGAACCGCAGCGGCTTGGCCGTCGCCGCGGTGCAACAACAGTTGGCCTGTCCGACCGAGGAGGTTCTGGTCGTGGTCGACGACTTCCTCCTCGCCTTCGGCCGCCTGCGGTTCCGCCGCGCGGGCAGCGACGGTGGTCACAATGGCCTGGCGTCCGTGCTGGCCGAGTTGGGCACCACCAACGTGCCGCGGTTGCGGTTGGGGTTGGGCGCCCCGCCACCGTCGGTGGATCCCATCGACTATGTGCTCGCCGACTTTGCTGCCGACGAGCCCGTGGCCGAATTGGTGCAACGGGCGGCAGCAGCGATCGAGGTGTATGGCCGCGACGGGGTGGAAACGGCCATGAACCGCTATAACGGGAGTTGACGCATTCCGCGGGGTCGTCGGTGCGACCCCCATACTCGAGCAGGTGGAGATGAGAAACTACGAACTCGTCTGCATTTTCGACCCGCAGGTCGGCGAGGCCAAGTTTGACGAACTAGTGGCCCGCTACGACGCCCACCTCAAGGCCAATGGCGCCGAGGTGGTTAACACTGACCGCTGGGGCCTGCGCCAGCTGGCGTACAACTCCGCCAGCCTGAAGAAGCGGCGCCAGGGGTACTACGTGCTGTACCAGTTCCGCGCCGAGCCCGGTATTGTGCGCCCGCTGGAGCACGACCTCCGTCTCGACGAAGGCGTGTTGCGCTATCTGGTGGTCACCGTCGAAGGCGAGTTCCTCCGCGTGCCCCAACTGGCGCCGGAGAGCATCATTCACGAAGGGTCGCGCAGCCGTGACCGGGGACCGGGCGGTGACCGTGGCGGCCGGGGTGAGCGTGGCGGCGACCGCTTCCATGGCCGCGGCCGCGGCGACCGCGACGACCGTGAACGCGGCGGGGCGCGCGAAGAGCCGTCGGCCGACGCGGGCGCGGATGCCGGCGCTGATGCCGGGGCGGGCGCCGACGGGACGGAGCGCTGACGCGGGCCGCTGCCCACCTGACCGCTCCCTGAGGACGCCAGGCCCATGGTGCTGCTCATCTGCGTAGTACTCATCGGGGCGGTGTTGTTGGCAGCCGTGCGGTTCGGTCCACGGTGGCTGCTGCCGGTGTCGCTGGGGCTCAGTTTCGGCAGCGCGGCGCTGTTCGGCCCGGCGGCGGGTTTGGCGCCGCTGATGGGCATGTTGGCGGCGGCGCAGGTGGCACGTCGCCGGTCGTTCGGCGTGGTGGTGGCGGTGGCCTCCGCCCCGGCCGCGTTCCTGGCGGTCTGGCTGCTGCTGCTCCTCGACGCCGCGGCGCGGGACGGACTGGTGGCCGAGGTTACCAGCCAGTTGATGCGCCTGGGACTGCAGACCGCGGACGAGCAGGCGCTGCGGCAGATTGTGGGCTGGGTGGCCCGGCTGCAACCGGGCATCGAGTTCATCAGTCTGGTGCTGGCCGTGGCCTTGGGGTACCGACTCGCCGACCGCCTGGCCCGGCGCTGGCACCTGGCGCTGCCGGAGGGTCCGTCCTTCCGTTACTGGCGGCCCTGGGACGAGTTGATCTGGGTGGCCGTCGTCGGACTGGCCCTGGCCCTGATCGGCCATGGCGTGCTCTTTGAACTGGCGCTCAATCTGCTGGTGGTGATGGTAATGGTGTACGCGGCCCAGGGTTTGGCTCTGGTCCGCTTCCTGGCCTGGCGGCGCGGCCTTCCCAAATGGCTGGAGGGGGTCTTCTACCTGGCCCTGCTCTTTGCCTCGGGGCTAGCCGTCATCGTCGTGGCCGGCCTGGGGCTGCTGGATACCTGGTTCGACTGGCGGCGGCTCAGGCCTGCCGAGGTTCCCGGAGAGACAGACGGGTGATGGGCCGCGCCCCGAGGGCGCCGGCCCGCTCTCACAGTGAAGGAGCGGCAAGGTGAAAGTAATCCTGCTCAAAGATGTCGAGAGCCTGGGTCAGGCCGGTGAGGTGGTGCGCGTGGCCCCTGGGTTCGCGCGCAACTTCCTCATCCCGCAGCGCCAGGCGCTGGTGGCCACTCCGGCCAGCGTGGCCCAGTTCGAGTCACGGCGCCGCCAGACCGCGGCCGTGTCCGAACGCGAGCGCAAGGCGGCGGAGATCCTGGCCAAGGAGCTCGAGAAGCAGTCGCTGACGGCGCAGGTGCGCGTCGGCGAGGAGGACCGTCTCTATGGTTCAGTGACGGCGCAGAACGTGGCCGAACTGATCGCCGCCAATGGCTATGAGATCGACCGTCGGGCCATTGACCTGGAAGAGCCGATCCGCGAATTGGGCGTGTACAGCATCAACGTGAAGCTGCACGCGCAGGTGACCGCGGTGGTCAAGCTCTGGGTGGTCAAGGAGTAGTTCGCGGCGGCCCGGCAGCCATCGGTCCCTGCGCCATCCCGGGTCAGCAACGACCGATGGCTGCCGCCAGTTCGTAGTACAACGCCGCAGCCGTCCGCATCCCGCCCCGCAGATCGGCCAGCGAGAAGTGTTCGTTCGGCCCATGCCAGTTGTCCGTCAGCTGCCCGAATCCGACGAACAGCACCGGCGCGCCGGTGTTCGCCGCCAGGGTACCGCTGATCGGGATTGAGCCGCCTTCGCGCACCAGCACCGGTTCGCGGCCAAAGCCCAGTTGCAGGGCCCGCAAGGCCGGCGCCACCACCGGGTCGTCCAGGTCCAGCGTGTAGGGCGCGGCCGCGTGGGCAGGGCCGAATTCGACGCGCGTGGTGGCGGGGAACTGGGCCCGCAAGAAGCTCTCCAGTTGCGCCTGCACCCGTGCCGGCTGCTGGTCCGGCACCAACCGACACGACAGCGTTGCCGCGGCCTGCGCCGGCACGACCGTCCGGGCACTGCCGCCGCGCAGGGCGTGGATATCCAGCGACGGCCGCAGCCAGCGCCGCTCCAGCAGCGAGAATTCCGGCTCGCCGGGGGTCGGGGTCAAGCCCAAACCCGCCAGCAGGTCCGGGGCCTCCTGTTCCAGCGCCTGGTACCCGGCCCGTTCGCGCGGCGACGGGAGGCGTACATCATCGTAGAAGCCGGGGATCTGAATCCGGCCGCTGTCGTCGAAAAGGCTCGCCAGGGCGCGGACCAGCAGGTGGTTCGGGTTGGCCACCAGGCCGCCGTACAGGCCAGAGTGCAGGTCCTGCGGCGGGCCCTGGACGGTCACCGTGGTGAAGACGATGCCCCGCAGGCCGAGCGTCAGCGACGGGCGTCCCGGGGCATACATGCCGGTGTCAGACACCACCGTGCAGGCCACCGGTGCCAAGTCGGCCAGGCCGCCGGCCTGCAGGAAGCGGCTCAGGGCCCCGCTGCCACATTCCTCCTCGCCCTCGAGCAGGAACACCAGGTTCACCGGCAGCACGCCATCCACCGCCAGCAGGGCTTCGGCCGCCTTGACGTGGGCCCACAGTTGCCCCTTGTCGTCGCTGGCGCCGCGGGCCCAGAGGCAACCCTCCAGCTCCAGTCCGGCGAACGGGTCGCAGCGCCACCCGACGGCTTCCACCCCTTGCACATCATAATGGCCGTAAACCACCACGGTCGGGACCGCAGCGCGCGGCGCGGCGGGGTGCGCTAGCACCAGCGGATTACCGCCGCCCGGCGCCGTGACCAGCCGTGCGGCCAGGCCTGCTGCCGCCAGCTGGTCGGCCAGGAACTGGGCCGCCCGCGCCACCTGGCCATCGGCGCCGGCGTCGGCGCCGGTGCTGATGCTCGGAATGCGCACCAGCTCCTGCAGGCCGGCGACCGACCTTTGGAAGTGCGTGTCGATGTATTGTAGCGCCTCTGACAGGGCCATGGCCCCTCCTCGCGGCAGCCGCCGGCCGGTCTTGCTTGCGGCGCCTGCGGTTGATCGTTAAGCTTGGACGTGGCAAGCAGTTAGGACCGGACCAAAGGGCCGGTGGGGCAGGTGCGGACACAACCGAATCTAGGCGCCGGCTGGGCCGTGTAAAGCCGCCCCGGCAGGGGTGGCCGGCGAGGCCGGCCGGGTCCCGAGCAGGCGACCATGGACAGTTGGGTCTGGTGGGTGTTGACCTGCGGCTTCGCGCTGTACTTCGTGTTGCTGCTGATCGAGTTCAACCAGCCGGCGCAGCGGCTGATGGGCCAGATTGACCAGCAGCGCAACCGCCGCGACGAGATGCAGCAACGGCTGGGCCGGGCTCGCGACCACATGGCCGAGCGACGGGCGCGCCTGGACGACCTGCAGCGCAAATGGAAAGACCTGGAGGAGCGCCGTCGGGGCCTCTTGGCGCAGGCCAACGCCAACACCATGGTGCTCATTCCCGCCGGCGCCTTCGCCATGGGCGGTCGCGAGCCCGAGACCCCGCCCCAAGAGAAACCCGTCCACACCGTGTACCTGGCGGCCTACCGCATGGCCCGGTTCCCGGTCACCAATACCGAATACCGCGAGTTCATCGCCTGCACCGGCCACCGCCTGCCGCTCCACTGGCAGCGGGGCACGTACCTGACCGGCACCGGTTCACACCCGGTGGTGAATGTCTCCTGGGTGGATGCGCAGGCCTATGCCCAGTGGCGCGGCGCCCGGCTGCCCACGGAAGCCGAGTGGGAGAAGGCCGCCCGCGGTAACGATGAGAGACCCTACCCGTGGGGGGCTCACTTCTCCCAGGAGGGCCGCTGCAACTGCATGTCTTCGGTGGGCACCACCACCCCGGTCAACGAATACGCCGAGGGCCGCAGTGACTACGGCATCTGGGACATGAGCGGCAATGTGTACGAGTGGTGTGCCGATTACTACGAAAAGGACTACTACCGGCGCAGCCCGCCGCGCAACCCCAAGGGACCGGAACAGGGGCAGGAGCGCTCCCTGCGCGGCGGCTGCTTCACCGACACCCGCGCCGCGGTCAAAGCCACCGCGCGGGTCGGCCTGCCGGAACACGCCACCCGCGCCAACGTCGGCTTCCGCCTCGCCGCCGACGCCTGACAGAACGGCTGCCCGCGGGCCCGGTGGGCGGCGCTGAACGGCCGGTAGGCGGCCTGCGGTACCCCGCCGCCAGCGCCCCTTCGTCTCCACCATCCTCACCTGGAGCCGTGCATGCCCCGGTGGCGCCGCTTCGTTCGTAACCAGTTCCTGCCGTTGGGTCTGGCCGTAGCCGCGCTGAGCGGTGCCGTGGCGCCGGCCCCGGGCCAGTACATGGCGGCCCTGCCCACGCAGCAGGTCGCGGTCGTGATCATCTTCTTCTGCTCGGGCCTGCTGCTGCGTCTCGACGAAGTCAAAGCCGCGCTGACCGCTTGGCGGGCCACCGTGTGGGGTACCGTCGCCATCCTCGGCATTACCCCGGTCATCGGCGCCTGGCTGGCTTTTCAGCTGCCACTGGCGCCGGAGTTCCAGATGGGGTTGGCGCTGTTCTGCTGCATGCCGACGACGTTGTCCTCGGGCATTGCCCTGACCGGGCAGGCCCGCGGCAATGTGGCTCTGGCGGTCCTGCTGACGGTGCTGACCAACCTGTTGGGCATTTTCACCGTACCCGTGGTGCTGACCGCGCTGCTCGGTCTGCTCGGCGAGGTGCGGCTGTCGGCCACGCAGCTGCTCGGGCAGCTGTTGCTGGCCATCCTCTTGCCCCTGGTCGTCGGCCAATTTCTCCGCCGTTGGGTGGCCGCCTGGGTGGACCGCCACCGCTACACCGTGGGCCTGGTCAGCAACCTGGCCCTGATTTCGGTGCCGTGGATGAAGTTCTCCCAGTCGTCGCGGGAGTTGGGCCAGTTGGGCCCGGCGACCCTGGCGGGCATTGCCGTCAGCGGCTTGGCCATCCACGGGCTTTACCTGCTGTTGGGCCTGGGTTCGTGCCGGTTACTGCGCCTGCCCCTGCCCCTGACCAAGGCCGTGGTGCTGCAGGTGAGCCAGAAGACCATGCCCGTGGCGCTCACCGTGCTGACCTTCCTGCCGCTGCCGGTGGCCACCAAAGGGTTGATGGCCATTCCCTGCGTCACCACTCATCTGGGCCAGATCGTCTTCGATGCGTTGATTGCCACCCGTTGGGCGCGCCGCGCCGACGCCGCGGCGATCGCGTGACCCGCCCCGCCGCCGCGTCCGACGCCGCGGCGGCCAACCCCCGCCTGCCGCGTCAGGTGCATGCCGACCGCGATGCCGAAGGCCCGCTGGAAGTGGTCGACGAAGGCGGGTTGCGGACCCTCTACTTCGGCACCCCGGCCCGGCAGAGCACCATGTTTCGGCACCGTCCCTGGGCCCTGGCCCTCGCCTACACCCATTGCATGGTCCTGCCGCTGGTATGGGTGCCGCGCCTCCACCGGGCGCTGTTGTTGGGATTGGGAGGCGGCTCGCTGGCCAAGTTCCTGCTGCGCGCGGCTCCCGCGGCGCGCCTGGAGGCGGTCGAACGACGGGCGCGGGTGATCGACGTGGCCCGGCAGTGGTTCGCCCTGCCCGATGACCCGCGCCTGCAGGTGCGGCTGGCGTTGGCCGAGGACGTGGTGCAGGCAGGTGGGGCGCCGGTGGAGGTGCTGTGGGTGGACCTGCACGACGCCGACGGCATGGCGGCGGTCGTGTCCCGCCCGCAGTTCGTCGCCGCTTGCCGGGCGAGACTGGCCCCGTCCGGCGTGCTGGCGATCAACCTGTGGGCTGGGACGCGGGCCGACCTGCTGGCCCGCACCGAGGACAGCCTGTCGGCTGCTTTCGCGGGGCACGTGCTCCACATACCCGTAGCCGGCAAAGCCAACACCGTGGCGCTGGCCTTCAACGGTCCGTTGCCGGCGCGAGGCGAAGCGGCGGCAACTCGTCGAGCCCAGACCCTGCACGCCGACCTGGGCGTGCCGTTGCCGCCCCTGCTGGACGTTCTGGCCCGGCACAACCCGCACTGGCACTGAACGCCGACGGCGTGCGGGCGGGCAATGATTCGCCGGTGGCCCGGCCGCCAGGAGGACCTGCGTGCGCATTTATGTCGACCGGCCCCGGGCGGGGGCCCTGCTGCTATGCGGCGTTCCCTGGCCCGCCGGCGCGCTGCCCCCGGCGGCCGGGGTACGGGTGCAGGCGGGTGCGCAGGAACTGCCCGCCTGGTGGGAGGCCCGGGCGTGGTGGCCCGACGGCTCGGTCCGTTGGCTCTGGCTGCATACGCGCTTGGCCGAAAGCACCGCCGAACTCACCGTCAGCCGCGGTGACGCTGAGCCGGCGGTCCTGGGTGGCGGCCTGGGCGATGGGCTACGCCTGAGCGGCTGGCGCCTGCAGACCGAAGCCGGGGCGCTGACCTGCACCTCACCGACCGCCTGCCTGCGCTTGGCGCCCGAGGCCCCCGGCTTCACACCGGCGCTGGCGCCGCCGACCATGGGGTCGCTGGAGTGGGTCGAACGGAGCGCCCTGGCACCGCTGCTGCGCTGGCGCGGGGCCACGGCGGCCGGGGTGGCGCTTGACTGCCTGCTACGCCTGGACCCGCTAGGCGGCTGCCTTGGTTGGCAGCAGCGCGCCAGTCTGTTGGCGCCCGAGGCGTGTTCGCTGCGCTCGCTGGGCCTGCGCCTGCAGGCCGGAGACGGCCCATGGACGGTCGACGGACCGCAGCGGGAGCATGCCTCGCTTGAGATCCCGCGACCCGGCTGGTACTGTTTTGACGATGGCCCGGAGCAGTCGGGCACACCGGCGGTGATCGCCCGTTGCGGTTCCCTGAGCGTGGTCCTGGACAAAGGGTGGCAGCGGGCCCCCTGCCGCGTGTGCGCCGCGGAAAATCACGCCTTCTTTGCCCTGTATCCGCGTCACGCCCCGCCCCTGCCCGTGCACCCTGGCACCAGTTTCCGCCACCGACTGTGGCTTGGTTGGGATGCGCCCGCTGGTGCTCCCATGGCTTGGCATCTGGATCCGGAGCAAGCCTGTGCCACTGGCTGCTGCGGCCCTCTGGTGGCCCGCACCGCGCGCAGCCAGCGTTGGTTCCCCGGCTATGAGCAGGCCCTGGAGGCCGGTCTGCAAGGCGCTCGCCTGGCGCCGCCGGCAAGCGCGCCCAGAGCGCCGTCGACGCGGGCCGCGACTCTGGCTGACGAAGCCGGCCAGGACCCGGCGTACTTCGGCTTGCCCCATTACGGCGACTGGCCCATGGCGTTGGGCGCCTACGGCACCCGGCGCCGCATGTATGCGGACAACGAGTACGACACGCCATACGCCTTCTTCGTGCATTTCCTCCGCACGGGCACCTGGATCTATGGCGAGACAGCCTACCACAGCGCCGTGCACATGGCCGACATCGATGCGCGGGTCACCGACGGCGACCTGTTGTACCATGGCTACCACGACGAGGCCGAGGATCACGGCGCCCATCGCCCAGCCAGCGGCGATCTAGGCCACTACTGGACCGATGGTCTGGTGCTCAACTACCTGGTCCACGGCGACGTGTGGTCCTGGGAGGCCGCCGGCGCCCTGGGGCAGCGGCTGTGCCGCGCCTTTGCCGGCGACCGCGACGATGCCATCCGGCGCCATTTCATCGGCTGCGAACGCACCGTCGGTTGGCCGCTGACGGCCTTGGCGGGTCTGGCCGAAGCTCGCCCCGACCCGGCGCTGTTGGCGCCCATGGCCCGCATCGCCGCCTTCCTGGCCCGTTTCACCGCCGACCCGGACCGCGAGCTAGAGGAACTGGACCAGGCCGACGGCCAACCCCTGACCTGGTGGCGCGTTTGCCAGCAGGACGGCTGCAAGCCCTTCATGCTCGGCGTGGTGCTGGAAGGGCTCGAGCGCTACCATCGGCTGACCGCCGATCCGGCGGCGGCGGCCGCGATCCTCGCCCTGGGCCGCTTCCTCGTCGAGGTCATGTGGGTGCCTGACATCGAGGCTTTTCGCTACGAGTGGAATGCCTTCAACCGGGCCCACCGCGAGGAGGTGTACCCTCACTACATCAATGCCATGGTCGCCCCGGGCCTGGCCTACGCCTATCAGCTCAGCGGCGAACCCCGGTTCCGCGAGGTCGCCACGCGCGCCTTCCATGCCTCCCTGTGGACCCTCTTCGCCCCGGGCGGGGGCAAGGAGATCGGCATGGTCGGCCGGACCTCGGCGTTGATGGTGGCGCGGTTGTGCCAGTGGCAGGAAGAAGCCCGGGCGTCCCGGGCCGGGCGCCTGCCCGCTTCGGTGGGCCGGCCGTTCCGCTTCGCTGGCGTGCCGGCCGACCTGGCGCGTCATCCGGATCTGCACCCGCGGGCCGGCCGACCCCGGTTCGACGCCGCCGGCGGTCTGCACGCGGCCGGCGACAGCTACGCGGTGTACGCCTTCCACGATCCGGCGTACAGCGATCGCGGCCAGATCGCCTTCACCTTCATCCCTGACCAATCCACGGCCCCAGCCC
The DNA here is from genome assembly GCA_903893785.1 of uncultured Gemmatimonadota bacterium. Taxonomy (GTDB): domain Bacteria; phylum Latescibacterota; class UBA2968; order UBA8231; family UBA8231; genus CAITNQ01. Next base: position 358 of record CAITNQ010000217.1, on the reverse strand, counting down.
CTTACCCAGTGGCGGCCCGGGCCTACCTGCACCTGAGCGATCGCGGCTTGACCCGCTCCTGCGTCAGTGTCATCAGCTTCTACGCCGGGCTCCACGTCCGCTTCTACGACGCGGAGCGACACTACATCGAGGTCCTGGAGACCGATATCAGCCACTGGCAACAGGGCCAGACGCGGCGTGTGCGCCTGGCCTGGGACGCGGCAGCGGCCACGGCGGCGCTGTGGGTCGATGGGGAAGAGGTGGACCGCCGGCCCTTGCCGCGGCGCCTGGGCGGGGCCTTCGCGCGCCTGCACCTGGGTCACCGGCCGGGTAACTGGCGCGCTGACGGGCGCCTGATGGAGGTCGAGTTGGCCTTGGG
>CAITNQ010000216.1 GCA_903893785.1 uncultured Gemmatimonadota bacterium | reverse complement strand
GGCGGTGCTGCCGGGGGCACCTTTGACGACGGCCGAGGTAGCGGCGCGGTTGGGGCTCTCCAGCGCCGGGGTTCAGGCCCTGCGCGCCACCTGCGGATTGTACCCCGTGGCCGAGGGGCGCGATGCCTATGCGCCGCTGGCCGTCCTCTGGGCCGAGGCCAACCTGAGCACCGAGTGGCAGGCCTGGGCTCCCACCATGGACCGCTGGTCGCACGTGCCGGCGCGTTTCGGCGTCCTCGAATTCGTCCGGCCCTAGCCGCCCAACCCTCTCGGGCGCCGGGCCAAGCGGAGGCCCTCGTCCGCTCCGGCGCGCAGCCCGCGACCCCGGGTCGGTTACTCCAGCAGCACCAGGCGCTGCACCCGGCGCTGCGCGCCGACCCGCAGCTCGCTCAGGTACACGCCCGAGCCCATCACGGCACCGCGGTCATCCCGGCCGTCCCACTGCACCTGGTATGCCCCAGGTGACTGGATAGCGGCGACCAGGGTCCGGATCCGCTGGCCATTGACGGCATAGATCAGCAGGCGCACCGCCCCGGATACCGCCAGGTCATAGCGGATGACCGTACTCGGGTTGAACGGGTTGGGAAAGGCCGGGTAAAGCCTCGTCGTCAACGGCAGGGCTAGGCCACCGCGCAGCCAGATCGGCGTGTCCTCGGCCACCGTCAGCTCGCCGTTGCCGATCAGAGCCAGGCGTTGGTCGCCGTACTCCAGCTCCCAACCCGTAACCGATGGCGCCTGCCAGCGCAGCCGCTCCACCCCGCCCTGCAAGCGCAGCCGGTAGCGGCCCTCGCCTGCCGGGGCAGCCGCCACTTCGCGACCCAGTCCCACCGTCAGGCGGGCATCGGGCCACCCGGCGGGCGGCACCGGCGGCAGGTCGTCCAGGGCCTCGGCGGCGACGCCCAGCGCGATGGGCAGCCGGAAACCCTTGCCTTCCGCGTACAGCATTCCCGCCACCGGCACCGCCGGCTCCTCCCAGGCAGCCCGTGCCGCGGCCACCGCGGCCACGCTGCCGCTCAGGTCCAGGGTGTCGGCGGCGGCCAGGCGCACCCAGTACCCCTGGCCAGGTTCCATGGTGAGCGCCCGGCGGTACCCTTGGGCGAAGCCATACACGGACGTCAAGTTGGCGCAGGTCTGCTTCAAGGCCGCTACGTCCAGCGGCACTTCGCCGCTGCCCACCAGACTCCACCCGGCCGGCAGGCCGCGGCGGAGGCGCTCGGCGGCAAAGCGGTTGGCCGCGATGCTGACCTGGGTAGCAGCGGCCAGGTGCAGCCAATACCCCACCCCCGGCAGCAGGCAGGCGGCGTCCTGATAGGTGTCGGCAAAAGCGAACAACCCCAAGGCCGACGGGAACACCGCCGCCAGGCTGGAGTCGGGCACCGAACCCGGCAGCGACACCAGGCACCAGCGCTCCGGCAGGTTGTAGGTATGGGTCACCGGCACGCCGGCGGCCAGCACCAGATCCCGTTGCCACTCGGTGACCCGGCCGCCCAAGTCCTCGGCCCGGATGACCAGCGACAGCGTGTCGCCGTCAGCCGTGCGTTTGGCGCTGCCCGGCAGGCTACCCAGAGCCGGAATGATCACCGATCCCGAGAAGCCGTACGAACCGTCCGCGTTCAGCGTGAAGGGGACCGGCAGGCCGTTGATGGTCACGTCGATCAGATCGCCGTCGGGTTCGTCGAGCGTCCCGCTGATGGGCAGCAGCGTCGGGCGCGTCGGGTCGGCCAGCTGCAGCGCCGTGCCCACGGCGCTGCTGACGGCGATGCCCGCCGGCGGTCGCGACTGGCTCGACGCCGAGCGCACCAGGGTGAAGACGCGCGTCAGGTCGGCCGTGCGACCGGCGGCGTCCCAGGCGTGCACCGACACCTCGGCCGTGCCCCGCGGCACGGTCAGATCATAGAGGAAGTCGCCGCGGGCCTGGTAGTAGGCGGTCGGCTGGACCGTGTTGGTCAAGCCGTCGAGAGCGAATCGGGTGTCGATGAACAACTGCGGACTGCGCAGGTTGAACGAGGTACCGCCGGTTACCGTCCCCGCGCCGAGGGCCTTGAACCGCGACAGCACCGCAGCCGGCCGATCGTTGACCGCCATCCCCAGCAGATTGCCATCGGGATCAGCCGCCAGGCCCACCAGCGGCACGTACACGGGCAGACCGTTGTCGGGGATGTTGATCTGCGCCCCGGAAGGTGGATTGAGGGTGAAACCGAACGGCGGTCCCTCAACCATGCCGGGGGCCGGCGGCGCCAGGCTGACCCAGTTACGCCGTTCCATGGTCTGGCCGCCGTCATCCACGACCCGCACGTTGACGGCGTTCTCGCCCTGATAGGGTAGCTGCGCCGTACCCGCGATGCGCCAGCTGAACAACGGCGGCAAGGCGCCGCGCCGCACCAGTCCATTCAGGGCCACGGTGGCGGTGACATCATTGATCCAGGCCCCGCGCAGGTTGCCGTCGTCCATCACCGAGCCCTGCACCGGCAGGGTAATCAGGCCACCGCCCGATGGCACGTTGATCGGCAGGTCCATGGGGGGCGACAGCACCAGCGAGAACGGCGGCTGGTTGGCGGTGGCTTCGGTGACCGCCACCCCACTGAGGCACCAGCCCGATGCCCCGGTGGGCGGGTAGTACCAGTCCACCTCCAGCCACATCCCCGAGCCCGCCCGCAGCCCCTTGAGGTCGAACACCGCGTCACGGGCCCAGAACATCGCCTGGTTGTCCGGGGTGATCTGCAGGTACCCCGGGCTGGCCCAGAGCTTGACCGTGTAGTGGGTATCCTGTTCACGCAGGTCCGCGGTCACCACCTGCACGCCCAGCAGGTCCTGGCCGACCGGCACGTTGATGCTGAAGTTGCCGCAGTAGTGAGCCGCCGCGGGTCCGACCCAGCACAGGAGCAGCAGGCCCAGCACCACGGCCCGGCAGAGCCCGAGCCTGGCCGCGGTCAGCCTTTGCACGCCGCGCATATCGCACCTCCTGCGCCCGATGCTGTCGGGCGCCACCGTCCGGCCGACCGGGCGTCGCGCCATGGGCGGTGGCCCGGTCTATCGCCGATGACAGACCGGCCAGCCGCGCCTGTGCCAACACGGCCCGGGCGCGGGCCCGCCACCGCCGCCTGCGGCCGGGGGGGGTGCCAGCCGCTGTGGTTCGCCGTCCTGTTGGGGCCGACCGGGGTGGCTCAACGGCCTGGCGCTGGCCGCGGCGGTGACGCCCGGCCGCGAGCCACCGACCCGACCCGGGTGGCCGGCGCTGGTTGCGACCCCTGTCGTGTGGCGGCGCCGGGTCCTGTTCTGCCTACTGCCATACAGCACTGCATCTATCTGAATGTACATCCGTTGCCCAGCGATTCCAACGTGTTTCGCCTGGGGCCGGCCCTGGGGCGCCGCGCGGCGGTGCCGGCCCAGCTGCCGCTGGATGGGTTCACTGCTCCGATGAGACCGGCCCGTGCCTATGGCTGCCGCCGGCTGCGTCGATCAGCCCCGACTGGCGCCGGGGTGCGCTCCTGGCCGCGCCGTTGCGCGACCCCTGCTACCTGGCCAACCTGGCGGCCCTGCCGCGTCTGTCGTCGGCTGCCGCCGACCCGACGATTGCCACGCGCTGCCGTGCCGACCCTTCATGCCTGGCCGGCGCAGCCATTGGCGCCCGCGGTTGTGCCCAGGCCCCGGTGCCGCTATGTTCCGGGCATGGCACGCTACCGCCGACCCTCATGAACTACATTCCCCGCACCCTCGAAAAGGCCGTCCGCCGGGCTGCCGCGGAGTTCCCCGTGCTGCTGCTTGCCGGGCCGCGCCAGGCGGGCAAGACGACCCTGCTGCGGCACTTGGCCGGGACCGAGCGGCGCTATGTCGACCTGGACGACCCGTGGGCGCGCCAGTTGGCCCAGGAAGACCCAGCCCTGTTTGTCCGGCGCCACCCGCCGCCGGTGCTCATCGACGAGGTGCAGCACGCCCCCCAACTACTGCCCCATGTGCAGTTGGACCTGGGCCCCCGGCCGCGGCCCGGCTTGGTCTGGTTGACCAGTTCGCACTGGCCGCGCGGCGAGGCACCGGCCGCCGACGCCTTCCCCGGCCGTTTCGCCCGGCTGCAGCTGTTGGGATTGTCGGCCGTTGAGCGCCGGCTGGGTGCCGACGCCGCGCTTGGCCAGGCGCGGCCACAGGGCCCCTCCGCATCCCCCGCCGAGGACCTGCAGGAACCCGGGCAGGAGCGGGTGCCGGACGACGAGGCCGGCGTCTTCGCCGCTATCTGGCAGGGCGCCTTTCCGGCCCTGACCGCCGTGGCGGGCGAAGCCTGGATGGCCTTCTATGGGGACTACCTCCAGACCTATCTGCAGCGCGACGTGCGCGACGTCGGCGGGGTGGGTGACCCGCGCCGGTTTCTGCGTTTTCTGCGTGGCTGCGCCGCCCG
>CAITNQ010000215.1 GCA_903893785.1 uncultured Gemmatimonadota bacterium | reverse complement strand
GCACGTTCAGCTTCACCGGCGCCTCCCAGTAACACCCTTTCAGGCCGAACACGACATACGGCCAGCCGGCCAGCCAGCGGGCCCTGGCGCGAATGCGGACGACATCGTTGGAAGGCGGCGAGGATCCCAGGACGATGGTGACGCGGTTGGAAAACGGATCGGTTACCCAGCCGGTTCCCCCATCGGGGCGGGTATGCACGGTTCCGTTTTCGCCGTCCGTGGTTGCCCGGATGTGCAGGCTGCGCGCACTCTGGTATCCCTCGGTGTTCTCGATACCCGATCGAACGTGGGTGCCGCTGACGAGCCAGTTTCCCAGTCCGGCCTCGAAGCTTTCCGACACGTAGCTTGTTCCGGAAGTCGAAGACAGCGCGATGTCGTCGACAAGACATTCGCCGTGGCCGGTGTAGAAAATGCGGAACTGCGAGTCGTCATCTATCCCGTTGTCCACGCTTCCGGTATAATCCACGGTGGTCCAGAGATTGGTGCTCTTTCTCGTTTCGTCGCTGGCGGCCCAGTTCATGGCGAGGCGGTTGTCGCTACGGGGGTCGATGAGCTCCAGGCTGCTGCCGCCGCCGTCGGCCCAGTCGGCCCAGCCGTCGCCGTAGGTGACCTCGTCGACGACGACCAGGTCCTCGTAGGGCAGGGCCATGTCGTCGGGCTTGCTCAGCGCCACCCGCTCCCCGCGGTCCGACAGGCTGCCCGCGTAGTTGCCCAGCGTGTTGGAGGCGTTGAGCTGCGGGTACCTCGCCAGCAGGTTCGTCACGTCCTTCGCGATCACCAGGTAGCCCTGCGCCGGAATCACCGTGCCCTCGGGAATCAGGAAGCTGACCCCGCCCTCCAGCCGCCAGCTGCCCACGTTCGTGGGGCTGGCGCCGCGGTTGTACAGCTCCACGTACTCGTCGCGGTCCTCCCCCGAGATCGGGTGGAACATCAGCTCGTTGATCGCCACCTCGCGGATGCGCAGCGCCGCGTTGGTGTTGCGCTGGCCCAGCGTCGGGGAGCTGAGTTCGTGCAGGGTGGGGGCCCCGTCGGGCCAGCGGCCCGTGGTCACGCCGTTGGCCTGCGGCCCGAACCGCACCGCGTCCAGCACCCGCTCCCCGGCGGGGTCCTCCAGGAGGATCTCGTCGCCGTGCATGCTCAGCGCGAAGCCCAGCGCGCTCTGGCCCCAGGCGATCACCCCGCCCGGCGCCAGCGTCGTGCCGGAGGGAATCAGGAACTTGCGCTCCCCCGGCGTGTCGCTCAGCGAGCAGCCCGACAGGTCCACCGCCTGCGTCGCGCCGTTGAACAGCTCCACCGTGTCCTCCTGCGGCGGATCGGTGTGCGCCAGCAACTCGTTGATCACCACCCCGTCCCACGCCGAGGCCGGCTCCGGGTCCATCCGGCCCGGCGAGCCGCCCTTGAGCGCGCTCCCCGACCAGGCCCGCAGCTCCCGCTCCCCGTAGTCCGGCCGCCGCAGCACCAGCGAGTGGCCCGCCCCGTCTGCCGCCACCGGCCAGGGCATCTGGTCGGAGTACTCCACCTCCAGCAGGATCGCGTCCTGCGCGTTGCGCAGCCGCACCTGCCCGCCGCCGCCCGGCAGGTTGGTCGATAGCGGCCCGACGACGTGGCCCGGATCGTAGCGGCTGCGCAGCGCCTCGGGGTCGCGGGCCACCACCACGAAGCTGCGCGCCTCCAGCACCGTGTTGGACGGAAACACGTAGTCCACATCGCCCGAGAGCCGCCAGCCGCCCAGATCGCAGGACACCGGCTCGGTGTTGAACAGCTCAATGAACTCGTAGCTGCGCCCGTCGCCGAAGCCGGCCGGGTGGTACATGATCTCCGTGATCGTCAGCGCCGTGCGGTGGCTCGAGGGCGTCAGCTGCCGGTGCGCCAGCGCCAGGTAGGGGTTGGTGGCGATGTAGGAGGCCGGCGACGACGGCCCGCCCGAGGGCGCATACAGCGGGGCGTTGGTCGGGTCCCCGTACGTGCACTCCACGAAGTACTGCACCGAGGTGCCCGCCCGCGTCGGCAGGGCGTAGACCGTGCGGTACAGCTCGTTGGAAACCCACGCCATCGGCGAGGCCGCCCAGTCCCCGGAGGAGCCGACGCGGTACCAGGCGGTGAGGACGGCGTTGGTCAGGTCCGCCCGCAGGCCGGCCTGCACGGTCACGTACACGCCCGAGGCCGTGCTGGGGCTGGCCGGGTCGTGCCGCAGGTCCGAGAGCATTGCCGCCGGGGCGGGGTAGAGCGTCACGTCGTCCAGGCCCAGGTACTGGCTGTCGCCCGCGTCGGCGGTCTTGCGGATGCGCACGGCCACGGGGTGGAACGAGGAGACCAGGCCGGTGCAGGCGGCCCAGTTGGTCGAGGCGTTGGTGAAGGTCGTGCAGGTGCTCCAGTTCGAGCCGTCGGCGCAGCTCTGCACGGCCACGACGTTGACGCCGCCGGTGACGGTGTTGCGGCACCAGAACTCGACCCGCTCCACGCCGGAGGAGGCCACGGGGCTCTGCAGCCAGAGGTTGCTGCCCCCGTCGGCGTCGTTCAGCCACCCGGCGCGCGCCCCCGCGTGCGGCGGCAGGGTCCGCGCGTCCAGGACCCTGCCGTCGAACAGGTCCCAGCCGCTGTAGCTCGAGTTCGTCCACGCCGCCTGCACCGGCCAGGTGTCGAAGTTCTGCTGAACATCTTCGGCGAGGGCGGAACAGGTCGCCAGAACGGTGACAATCCGGAGCATACGCGTCGCAAATCCGCTGCGCCGGCGCGTTGCGTCACCTGTCCAACCGGAACATGCGTCTGCCTGGCGTTTCATGGGGGCCACCATCGTTATCCTCTTGGCCTCAGCTGTATTATGACGCTTCTGGCACGCGCAGTCAACGAGGGGTGGAACCCAAGGCCTACTTGCCGGCGGCGAGGCGCGCGTTGATAGCCGCGGCGGCGCGCCGGCCCTGTCCCATGGCCAGAATCACGGTGGCCGAACCCAGGACAATGTCGCCTCCGGCATACACGCCGTCCATCGTGGTCATACCGCTGTCGTTGATGAGGATGTGGCCCCACTTGTCTGTGGCGATCTCGGGCGTCGTTTGCTTGATGAGCGGATTGGAGTCGTTGCCGATGGCGACGATGACCGTGTCCACTTCCATCTGGAACTCGCTGCCCTTGATGGCCACGGGGCGTCGCCGTCCGGATTCGTCCGGTTCGCCCAGTTCATAGCGGATACATTCCATCGAATGAACGCGGCCATACTCGTCACCGATCAT
>CAITNQ010000214.1 GCA_903893785.1 uncultured Gemmatimonadota bacterium | reverse complement strand
CGATCTGTCCCGCTGTATGCTGATCCCAGGTCGTCTGAGGCTCTCGCAGCCCAGATGCGCCGGGCGGGGCTGATGGCGGCTCGCGACCGGAGCGAACGGGTTGCCGCCGGCCGGCTCCGGGCTGCCGCCCTGCCGTGGGACCGCTGCGTCGAGGCCACCGCTGCGGCTATCGCGGAGCTCCTGTGAACAGGGGAGTCAGGGCCCGGCTGGGCGTTCTGCTGGCTGGGACCTCGACAGCAACAGTCGCGCGGATTGGCCAAGCCAGCCCGGGCAATGGTTTCGGCCCTGACCCGGTGGGCGCCCCGGTTCACGTCTTGGGTCCGCCACTTCCGCCCGCCGCGACCCGGACGGTCCAGAGTGGGCGCCACCCCCGCACCGGGCCTGCCCGTCGGATCGCGTTTGCAGGCGGCAAAGCGCTACCGGTGCGGCCATGCCCCTGATTGCCGCCGACGGCCGCACCGTCTCCCAAGGCTATGTTGCGGTACTGGCGGCGCTGGCCACCGGTCTAGTGACGGCCTGCCTCATACTGGCCTGGCAGCAATGGTTCTACGCCGATGATTTCTATTTCCTCTGGCGCGCCACTCAACCGCACGACTGGGTCAACGACTTCGCGCCCCTTAGCGCCCGCCCGTGGTGGAGCTACCGGCCACTGACGATCGACGTCTACTTCCGGGCGTGTCGTTGGCTGTTCGGCGGCGACCCATTCGGCTACCTGGCGGTGAGTTTGGCTTTCCACTTCGCCACGGGCGGTGTCGTGTACCGGTTGAGTCGCCAGTTTGGTCTCCCGCAGCCGATTGGCCTGGCGACGGCGCTGATGAGTGTGTCGTGCTACCCGTCGTTGAACCAGGTCCTGTGGGTGTCCGTGTCCCAATACACCATCGCGTTGTTCTTCTCCACCCTGAGCGTCTCGCTCCACCTGGATTACCTCCGCAACGGCACGCGGGTGTGTCTGCCCGCGGCCCTGGGTGCCTACGTCTTGACGCTGTTGGCAAACGAGGCCGGGGTGACCGTGGCTGGCGTGGTGATGCTCGCAGCGTGGCGGCAAGCCGGTTTCCCAATGTCATGGTGCGGTTTGGGGCGTGCCGTTCGCCCCACACTGCCGGCGCTGGTGGTACTCGGTGTGTACGCCATTTTCCGAACCCGCGTACTCGGCCCGGCAGCGGTACCCGCGGTCTACACTTGGGAACTTGACGGGCGCGTCTTTCACCGCTTCGCCGCGGCGCTGCTCTTCGTTTTCGGTAGCGATCAGACGGCGGCCCTGTTGGCCTTGCTGGCAACTGCTGTGGTTGCGGTGCTGGGTATGCGGCGAACTAACTGGCGATCACCCGGCGGCGCTGCCGTAGTGGCCGCCGGCTGGCTGGTGCTGAACGCCCTGCCTTTCGTCGGCCTCCCGATGGTTCACCCGCGCTTCGCCATGCCCCTGGTTGCTCCTGCCTGTCTCTTGGTCGGAGCTTGCCTCCGCCCGTGGGGGCAGGCGGGGGTGGTCGTTCGCCGGTGGCCGCTGGAGCTGTTGCTGGTGCTGTTTTGCCTGGTCTTGTTGCCTTGGAGCACGCTCTGGTACCACCCCGAGGTGGTTCGTGGTGCGTGGACTCGGGGCTTCGCCGCCTGGGTTGACCAGAGGACGGCCCATCTGTCACCAGGAGCCACCGTTGTGGTCCGTTACGGCGGGCCAGGCCTGGCCAGCGCCGCGGACGCCGAGGAGTTCCGCAGCCGCGTGTTCGGGGGGGCCCTCTTCGGGGCCGTCTTCCCGTCGCGGCAGTTGGCGTTGGCCATGGTTGACAGTCGGCAACCGTCGATGTCCCCGGCGCTACCCCAAGCCGCCGTCCTGGATCTTGGCCCTGGTCTGGCCCTGCTGGAGTCTGACGAACGGGCGACCACTGGCGACACCCCGGTTCGCGACCTGACACCGCGGGCGTCGCGTGCCGATTCGGGCCGTGTCCGGCCGTGAGGGCCAACCGTGCCCGCCGGCAGTTCTCAGCGCTACGCCTTTTTCGGACTAGCCTGCGCAGCAATGCGGCGACCCGCCAGGGTTGGCGCTCAACCCGCGAGGTAGCAGAGCTATCCGCCCAACAGGCGCGTTTGCCTGTGCCGCCGGATTGGGTGCACTCACGCAAACCCGTCTTCGGTTTTCCTGGGGCGGTTCATGTCGGCCCGATCGCGGTCTTCGACCCGCTGTGGGCGGCCAGTTCCCCGGCCTCCGACTGGCAGCCATTCCGCGCGTAGTCCAGGATGGCCGCCCGAACCCCCGCGCCAAGACGCGGCCAGGCAGCGACCACCTGGGCCAGGTCCGACGCCAGTTCCCCGTGCACGCAGCGTGCACATTCCGGACGCGAAGGTACGCTCACAGCGCGCACGGAAGCGCCCACAGACGGCGGGCCTTCGTAGTCGTCGAGTTCCCCTAACGCGCTGTTCTGCTGCGCGTTGGCATGGATGTGCGCAGGAAGTGCTTCGCCGACCTCGCATGCGGGAACGGGATGCCGGCCCGACGACGACCCACGGCAGCGCCGACGACGGT
>CAITNQ010000213.1 GCA_903893785.1 uncultured Gemmatimonadota bacterium | reverse complement strand
CCAGTACCGCGACCGCGTCGAGATCGTCGGTTCGGCTGGACGCCTCACTTTCGCGGTGTTCGGGGCCGACCCGATCGTGCTCGAACGACCGGGCGCCCCGCCCGAGGAATACGCCGTGCCGCGCACCGAGACAGTACAGCTGCCACTGGTCCAGACCATTGTCGACCAACTGCGCGGCTGCGGCCAATGCCCAAGCACCGGCACCACCGCGGCCCGCACCAGCTGGGTGCTGGACCAGATCGTCAGCGACTACTACCGCCGTTGACCGGCGTGGCCAACCCACCGCCCGCGCCAGGGCACCCAGGCGCCGACGCGGGTCCGCAGCCCCGGCCTTCACGCCGCCCGACGGCCGACATCCGGGGCCGCGGGCTTGACCATGCGGAGGGCGGCCAGCCCCGTGCGGCTGGCGACGCTCCACAGCCGCGCGGCGGGCCCGGGTCGTGACCGGCCCCGGTACTGCCGCCGGCGCCGCGGGGCCGCTGCCAGCGCCGGCCCTACCGGTGCTGCAGCTGGAGGACGCGCTGATCGCGTGTCTGCAGCAGCACCCCTGCCTGGTCCTGACAGCGCCCACGGGTTCCGGCAAGACGACGCAGGTACCGCTGATGCTGCTGCGGCGGCCGCCGGTCGCCGGCCAGGTCATCGTCCTCCAGCCCCGCCGACTGGCCACGCGCCTGGTAGCCACGCAGGTGGCGCGCCAGTTGGGCTGCCAGCTGGGGGAGCAGGTCGGGTACCAGACCCGCCACGACCACCACGTGGGGCCGGCCACCCAACTGCGCTTCGTCACTGAGGGACTGTTCCTGCGCCTGCTGCAGGCCGACGCGGAGCTGCGCGGCGTGGGCACAGTCATCCTCGACGAGTTCCACGAGCGGACGCTGGCGGCGGACATGGCCCTGGGCCTTTTGCGGCGTCTGCAGCAGTCGGCGCGGCCCGAGCTGCGGGTGGTCGTGATGTCGGCCACCCTGGACGCGCACCAGGTGGCCACGGCATTGGGCTGCCCGCTGATGGAGGCCCACGGCCGGGCCTGGCCGGTAGATATCAGCTACCTGCCAGGCAACCCCCAGGCCGCCCCGTGGGAACGGGCGGCCGCAGCGCTGCCGCCGTTGCTCGAACGGGCCGCCACCGGCGACGTCCTGGTGTTCATGCCCGGGGCCGAGGAGATCCGGCGCACGATCGACGCCGCCGGCCAGGCGCTGCGGCACTTCCCCGAGCCCATCGCCTACTACCCGCTGCACGGTTCGCTGCCGGTCGCGGCGCAGGACGCAGCTCTGGGGGCCAGCGCCCGACGCAAGATCATCGTGGCGACCAATGTGGCAGAGACATCGATCACGATCCCCGGGGTCAGCCACGTCATTGACGCCGGCTTGGCCCGGGTGCACCGCCACGACCCGCGCCGCGGCATTGACGTGCTGCTGGTGGAGCCGATCAGCCAGGCCGCCGCCAACCAACGGGCCGGCCGGGCCGGGCGCACCGGACCTGGCACCTGCACTCGCTTGTGGTCGCCGTCGGAGCAGGCGGGGCGACCGGCGTTTGACCTGCCGGAGATCCGGCGCGTGGACTTAGCGGACGCGGTGCTGGGCCTGCGCCTGTTGGGGCTGCAGGACCCCTTGGTGCTGCCTTGGTTGGAGCCGCCGACAGTCGCCGCCGTGGCCCGGGCCACGGAGCTGTTGACCGACTTGGGCGCCCTGGACCGCGCCGGCCAACTGACCGCCTGCGGCCGGCAGATGGCCCAACTGCCGACCCACCCGCGCCTGGCGCGCCTGCTGGTGGAGGGGGCCGCCAGGGGGTGTCTGGGCCGCGCCGCGCTGTGGGCCGCACTGATCGGCCAACGCGACGTGCTGCTGCCCGCGGGCGACGGCGCCGGCCACCCGGGCGACGACCCCTGGCCGTCGGATCTGCTGGTGCGCGAGCGGGCGGTCCATGGCTTGGTCGGCCGCCCCGGGCCCGGCACCCGTGAGCCGGCCCCGGTCGGCGTCAACGCCCACCTTGCCCGCGATGTGCAGCGCACCGCCGACCTGTATCGGCGCGCCGCACGCAGCGCCGGCCTGGGACCGGCCGCGCCGGGCCGCACCGAAGACCTGCTGCGCTGCTTGCTGGTGGCCTTCTACGACCGCGTTGCCCTGCGCCGGGGCGCCGACAGCCGGCTGTGCGCCATGGCCGGGCAGCGGCGCGTGGAGATCGATCGCCACAGTGTGGCGCGCGACTGCGAGGCCCTGGTCGCCGTCGAGGTGCGCGAACTGGAAGGCGGACCGAGCGGTTTGCGGACGCAGCTGTCTCTGGCCAGCGCCATAGATGCGGCCTGGCTCACCGAGATCCACCCTGGGCGCGTCCGCCAGCAGCACGAGGTGGTCTGGAACGCCGAGGCCCGGGCCGTGGAGCAGTGGCTGACCTGCGCGTACGATGGCTTGCCCCTTTGGCGCCGTCCGGCCAACCCACCGCCGGCCGCCGCCGCGGCCGAAGTGCTGGCCGAGCGGATTGCCGCCGGCGAACTGGTGTTGGAGGGCTGGGACGAAACGGTCGAGCAATGGATCGCGCGGACGCGCTTCGTGGCGCGCATGTTCCCGGCCCGCGGCCTGCTCACCTACGACGACAGCGAACTGGCCGTGGTGCGGCTGGAGATCGCTGCCGGCGCTCATCGGTACAGCCAGATCCGCCAACGGCCCTGTCTGGCAGCCGTGCAGCAGGCCCTTGTCTGGTCTGACCAACAGTTCGTCGAGCAGATGGCCCCCGGCCAACTGCGCCTGCCCAGCGGCCGCCGCCTGCGCCTGGACTACCGCGCCGACGGGCCGCCGCGGGGCCGCGCCCGCATCCAGGACCTGTACGATCTGGCCGCCAACCCGCGGGTCGCCGATGGCCGGCAGTCGGTGCTGCTGGAGATCTTGGGGCCCAATCAGCGGCCGGTGCAGGTCACCGATGACCTGGCCGGGTTCTGGGCCGTCACCTACCCCCAACTTCGCCCTGAACTCAAACGCCGCTACCCCCGCCATGAGTGGCGTTGAACATCACCGCCGGGCATCCGGATCCGGAAAGCCGATGGCCGGCATGCGGGCCCGCGCGGCCGTGGGTCCGCGGCATCTGAAGCGCTTGGCCAGCGGCCCCCACGCCAACCAGGCAGACCGGCGCCGCAGCGCACCCACGGCAGCCGGAACAACGCAACCCGGGCGCCGAACGACCAGCCGGCAGGCCGGCGCGGCCGTGGGTCCGCGGCGTCTGAAGCGCCTGGCCAGGGACGCCCCAGGCAGGCCGCCGCAGTTGCCTTGACCGCTGCTCAAACGAGCACTATATTGGCCGTACCATGCAGATCGTACGGGCGCCTGACACGCTGGAAAAACTCGCCATTCTGGCGCGTGACTCGCAGTTCGACTTGGCCTGCGCCTGCGGCACCAAGGACAACCAGGACCATCGTCGCCGCAGCGAAACCGGCGGCGCCTGGCTGTACCCGGTGACGCTGCCCGACGGCGGCCACAGCGTGCTGCTGAAGACGCTGCTGTCCAACTCGTGCGTCAACGACTGCGCCTACTGCCCCCTGCGCGCTGACCGCGACCTACGTCGCTGCACGCTGGACAGCGACAAGCTGGTACGCGTCTTCCTCGACTACTACCGTCGGGGGGAGGTCATGGGGCTGTTCCTCAGCAGCGGCGTGGTCGGCTCAGCAGACGGCACCATGCAACGCATCAACGATGTCGCCCGGATCCTGCGCCGCCGCGAGCGCTTCGGCGGGTACCTGCACCTGAAGGTGATCCCCGGGGCCTCGGCCGCGGCCATCGAGGAGTCGGTGTCGCTGGCCAATACCGTGTCAGTGAACATCGAAACCCCGGGCGAGCAACACTTCGCCCGCGTTTGCCCCAACAAAGATTACCTGCGGGACGTCATCGGCACCCTGCAGCGCATCCACCAGCTCACGGGCCCGGGCACCGGTCGCCGGCGCGTGCACCAGACGACGCAGTTCATCGTTGGCGCCGCCAGTGAGACCGACCACGAGATTGTCCGTTACTCCTGGGGGCTGTACCAACGTCTGAACCTGCAGCGGGTGTATTTCAGCGCGTACCAGAAAGGCGCCGGCCGCCCCGAGCTGCCGGGCGAGCGTGCCGACATCCCCGGCGAGCAGTTGCTGACCCGCGAGCACCGCCTGTACCAGGTGGACTGGCTGCTGCGCAAATACGGCTTCCGGGGTGACGAGATCGCCTTCGCCGGCGACGGCAACCTGCCGCTCCAGATCGACCCCAAGGAGAATTGGGCCCGCCTGCACCCGGAATACTACCCGGTCGACCTCAACCGGGCCGACCGCCTGCAGTTGCTGCGCGTCCCCGGCGTGGGCCCGCAGACGGTCACCCGCATCCTGCAGCTGCGCCAGCGCGGGGGCCGTATCCGTCGACTGGAAGATATCGGCCGAGTCGGTCGGGTACTGGGCAAGGCCCGCGCCTACATCACGTTTTGACGCTGCCCCGGGACGCCGCCGTCTACCGGCCGTCTACCAGTTGGTAAACGACCCGTCAGCGCGCCGCAGTTGCGGCCCAGTCTGCCACCGGAACTCGTAGTGCGAGGCCGCCTGCTCGTCGAATTCAACCCCCAGTCCGGGACGCTCGGGCGGCAGCAGGTAGCCCGCCTGGAAGGGGACCTGGACGGGGAACAGGTCGGTCATCACCGGGTGTCCTACCAACCCCCCTTCCTGCACCGCGAAGTTGTCACAGGCCAGGTCCAGGTGCAGACAGGCAGCGGCCGAAACCGGGCCCAACGGATTGTGCGGGACAATCTTGATGTAGTGCGTCTCACACCAGTTGGCGATTTTGCGGGCCTCGGTCAAGCCGCCCACGATGCACAGGTCCAGGCGGGCGTAGTCGACCAGCTCCTCCTCGATCAGCTGCCGGAATTCCCACTTGGTGGACAACTGCTCGCCCACCGCCAGCGGGGCACTGACGTGCTGGCGAATCAGCCGGTACGACTGCGGGTTCTCGCAGCGCAGCGGATCCTCGATGAAAAACGGATCCAGGGGTTCCAGTTCGCGCCCGAGCCGGATGGTGTCGGGCGGGTCCAGCCGCGTGTGGACGTCGATGCAGATGTCCACCTCGGGCCCGACCGCCTGGCGGGCGGCGGCGAAGTGGGCCACCGAATCGCGCACGGCGGTGCGCGGCTCCAAGATTCCGGCGCGGTCCATGGTCGACAGCCGCAGATAGCGCCACCCCTCGGCCACCCGATCGCGCGCTGACTGGGCCGTGTCCTCAGGCGTTGCCCCGCCAATGCCCGTGTAGCAGGTGACGCGATCGCGCAGGCGGCCACCCAGGAGCATGTGGACCGGCTGCCCCCAGGCTTTGCCCTTGATGTCCCACAGGGCAATGTCGATAGCGCTCATGGCGGCGGTGTTGATGCGGCCGCCGGGGAAGAAGTCGCCGCGGAACAGCTTCTGCCAAATCCACTCGGTGTTGAGCGGGTCCTCGCCCTGGAGGTGATGCGCCATGTGCTCGATGGCACCGACCCCGGCCTGCTCCTTCCAGGTGATGCCGAACTCGCCGACGCCGTACAGGCCGTCGTCGGTCTCAACCTTGACGAAAAGATAGTTGCGCGAGCCGCAGAATACGGGAAAGGTCTTGATGGCGCTGATCTTCATGGGGCATATCCCCGGGTAACAGGTGAGGCACATCCGGCCCGCCGGCCCCGGACCGGTAGCCAACCGCAGGCCGCCGGACGCGTCCGGCCGCTCCCCGGTCGGCGCTGGGGCCGGGGGTTCAGCGCTGCTCCCGCACGGGCCCGGATTGCAGGCGCTGGTACAGGTCATTCCAGGCGGCGGTGCCGTCGTCGTCCCAGACCTCAAGGGTGGCGCCGGGCTCCTGGGCCGGGTCGTTGCCGAACTGCCGGAAATGCGGCCAACATTGGCCGGGCATGCTGTTGAAGTGCACCACCCGCCCACCGGGCCAGACCACGGAGAGTATGTGGCGCTCCAGGGGCACTGAATAGGGTGGTTCCATGGCGTAGCGCGCCAGCGCGTCCTCGTCCACCTGCACCCCCAGGCCAGGCGCCTCGGGCACCCGCAGGTACCCGCCGACGATGGTCAGGGGCTCGAGCAGCAGGTCATCGCTGTAGTTGTTCAGGCAGGTGATCGTGGGCCACTGCGCCAAGGGCAGCACCGCGCCCAGGTGCGCCGACAGCGCCGTCACCAGGCCGGTACCCACCAGCTGCAACCAGAAGGGTTTCTCAAAAGCACCGGCCAGTTCGCCCTGCTGCAGGACCGTCGCCACACTGCCGCCAATGACAAAGCCGTCGCAGACCGACTCGCTGACGGCGGTGGGGAAGGGCGGTTGGCCGAAGTGTATGGCAATGGGCTTGGCCACTTGACGCCGCAGCTCCCGCTGGCCCTCTACGTCGGCCTGGTTGATCGGCCCCTCGTAGATCGACACGCGTTCGTACTGGTCCAGGCGCTGGAGCACCGGGGTCGCCGTGCCCACGTTCATCAGCATGCCGTTCCAGTCCAGATCCAACCGGTAATGCGGCGGCGTCACGGCGCTGATGGCTTCTACTTGTTCGTACACGTCGAACCAGGGCCGGGTCTTGAACTTGTGGAAGATGTACCCCTGGGCCAGCGCGTCCTGGGCCTCGCCCGCCAGATCTTGCGGACTCATCTTGGTGTTCCACCACGCGATGGGGCACCAGTCCCGGACCTTGGGGCGGTTGAACAGGCGATAGGCGGGCACACCCAGCGCCTTGCCCACGACGTCGTACAGGGCCATGTCGAGGCCGGCGCCCAGCCCGGGCTCGCCCAGCAGTTCGGCGGCCAGACGACCCCGGACACGGTCGATGGCGGCGTCCGTCACCCGTCCCCAGGTGTAATGCGGCAAGGTCTCACCGTAGCCCACCGTGCCATCGTCGGTCGTGACGCGGACAATCTCCACCACCTGCCACTGCCACACCAGCAGGGCGTTCCAGCGGCGCGTGCGTTCGGTGTAGGGCACGCGCAGGGTAAGGCGTTCGACGTCTTTGATGCGCAGCGGAACTGACATGGACCCTCTCCCTTCAGGTGGACCGGCGCTCCGGTCCGACACGACCGGGGCCGCCGCGATCACCGCAGCCCCGAGCCGGGGCCGCGACGGGCGGTTTGGCGGGGACCCAAGCCCCGGCGCGGCCGCGAGCCGTGGCGGGGACACACAACTCGACAGCAGACCCGTCCGGCGGCGCCTGCAGGCCGTGGCGCGGGCAGACGGTCGGCACCGGCAGGCGCCCAAGCGGCAACCGCCAACGCAGTCCAGCGAGGCCGCCGTGCGCACCATGACCCAGTGACGGCCATCGACGGCACGCGGCGCGGCGGCTTGACGACCCCAGGTTGGCTGCACAACGGACGGGCGCCGGCGCGGTCTGGCCGCCCCGGCGCCCACCCACGGACGTCGCCTTCACCTTTCCCAGGCAACCGGTCGAGGGGCCCGGTGCCGGGTCAGGCGGGACTAGCGGACCAGCAGCATCTTGCGCTGCTCACGGTACAACCCAGCTGCCAGCCGGACAATATACAGACCCGTCGGCTGCCCGGTGGCATCCCAGGTCACCTGGTGGTGGCCCGCCGGCAGAGCCTGGTCTACCACTTCCGCTATCTGCTGGCCCACGGCGTTGTAGATCTGCAGCCGCACCGGCGCCGCCTCGGGCAGGTCAAAGGCGATCTGCGTGGAGGCATTGAACGGATTGGGCGCGTTGGGGTACAGCCGATAGGCTTGCGGCAGT
>CAITNQ010000212.1 GCA_903893785.1 uncultured Gemmatimonadota bacterium | reverse complement strand
GCTCCAGAGGCGTCAAGGAGTTTCCCTCGCTTCGCTTGGGACTCCTCCTTGACCCCTCTTGCGCTTCAGCAAATGGTTCTCCATGAGCAATATCAAATCGTCCTCGTCGTTCTTGGGACAATTCTTCGACGCTAACCTAAACTGCCCCGCCCCCTGCTAATAAAACGGCCCCAGCGGCCGTTCCGACATAGCTTGCGCTAACCTTTTGCCCCGTTCGCCGCTAGTCGCCTGCGGTCGTTGACGGCGGCACACTGTCGCGAGAACCCTGACCCTGAACGGTGACCCTGATGATCGCGGAGCGCCGATGCCTTTGTTGCGGTCGGAACTTCCGGCCGCGTCCCCAGAACCCCGCCCAGAGCTATTGCTCTCAGCCGGCTTGTCAACGGGCCCGCAAGCGCGTCTGGCAGCAGCGCAAGCGGGCCGAGGATCCCGACTACCGTGCCAACGAACGTTTGTCCCAGCAGCGCTGGGCCGAGGCACACTCGAAGTATTGGCAGCAGTGGCGAGAGGCTCATCCCGAGTATGTCGAGCGCAATCGGGCGGCGCAGCGACAGCGTAACGCTGGCCGCCGCGCGGTGATGGCGGACGCGTCGGCGATTGCAAAGGGGGACGCGTGGACGGGTGAATCGTCTTTGCCCTCGGGCACTTACAGGCTGGAGCGCTGGCAGGGGGTGGTGGATTGCAAAAGAGGACGCGTCAGCGCCCAGAACCTCTTTGTGATCAGCGCCATGAGGGCCGCTTGAGGGGTGGCGGTGCGGGATTGCAAAGAGAGGACGCCATAGTCTTCAGGGGGTGGGGGGTCTAGGCTGGCCCCATGAACGCGTCCCCTGTTGCCCTGGGTGAGCCGATCGACCGCCACCGTATCGACACCCCCCTTCGCCCACACCCGGGTGCAGGATCCTGCGTCGGTGCGCCGCCTGCTCGCCTCGATGGAGGCGAGCGGCCAGCAGGTACCGCTGGTGGTGGTGGCCGCCGGCGAGCGGCTGGTGCTGGTGGACGGCTACCGGCGCTGGGAGGCGCTCGGGCGCCTGGGGCGAGACACCGTCGAGTGCCTGGTGTGGTCCTGTGGGCTGGCCGAGGCCCTGGGCCGGGTGCTCTCGCACCACCAGGCGCGCCATTTCGAACCCATCGAGCAGGCCTGGCTGCTGGCATCGATGCAGACGGAGGGGATGAGCCAGCGCGCCCTGGCCGCTTGCGTGGGCAAGGACCCCAGCTGGGTGAACCGCCGCCTGGCGCTGCTCTCGGCGCTCTCGGAGCCGTTGCAGGAGGCGGTGCGCGAGGGCGTGGTCTCCACCTGGGCGGCGAACCGGGTCTTTGTGCCGTTGGCGCGCGCCAACGGTACCGACGCCGAGGCACTCTTGGCGCCGCAGCGGCGCGAACCGCTCTCGACCCGGGAACTGGCAACCTGGCTCGATCACTACCGCCAGGGCAACCGCACCCTGCGCGAGCGCCTGCTCGCCCACCCACGGCTGTTCATTCAGAGCCTGAAGGCCGAGGTGGGAAAGGGGGATCCGCCACCGGACCCCGAGAGTCAGTGGCTAGCGGAACTCTCGCGTATCGAGCGGCAGCTCAAGCGCCTGCGCCGCACCCTCGCCGCGCTCCTCGATCCCAGCCCCCCAACACCGACCTGGCAAGCCCTACGCACGGCCGTCGCGAAAACCGCCCAGGCCGTCGAGGGGCTACGTCAACCCCTACAGGAGACCCCCGATGCTCACCGAACCACAACGCCAGACCATCCTCGAACTGCACGCCAAGGGGATGGGGATCCGCCAGATCGCCCGCACCCTGCACCACTCCCGTCACACGATTCGGCAGGTGCTGGGCGAGGGGAGCGCGCGGACAGGCCCCGCGACAAGCGCACCGCCCGCGTTCAGCTCGCGGCGGCCCGAGCTATTCTGCAAGGCCCGGGGGAACGTGGTGAGGGTCCAGGAGCTGTTGCGTGAGCAGGAGGGCGTGGAGGTGCCCTACAGCACCCTGACCTACTGGGTGCGCCAGGCGCAGTTACGCGAACCACTCCCGCAACGGGCCGGTCACTACGAGTTCGCCCCGGGGGAGGAAATGCAGCAGGATACCTCACCCCATCGGCTGGAGGTCGGCGGCAGCGCGGTACTGGCCCAGTGTGCCGCCCTTGTCCTCGGATTCAGCCACTACGCCTTCATGCAGTACTACCCGCGCTTCACCCGCTTCGAGGCCCAGGTGTTCCTCGACGCGGGCTTTGGCTTCTTCGGCGGCACCGCCCGGCGCTGCACCATCGACAACACCAGTGTCCTGGTCGCCGCCGGCAGCGGCCCAGAGGCCCTCATCGCCGCCCCCATGGTGCACTTCGGCGAGCGCTTCGGGGTGCGCTTCGTCCCCCATGCCATCGGGCATGCCGATCGCAAGGCCCAGGTGGAGCGCCTGTTCCACTACGTCGAGCACAACTTCCTGCCCGGACGCACCTTCGCCGACTGGCAGGACCTCAACGCCCAGGCCCGGGATTGGTGCGAGCAGGTGGCCAACCAGCGGATCAAGCGTTCCCTGGGCACCTCCCCACGGGCCGCCTTCGCGCAGGAGCGTCCCTTGCTTCAGCATCTGCCGGCCCATTGCCCACCCGTCTGTGTCATCGTCCCGCGGGTGGTCGATACCGAGGGCTACGTCCATCTGGAAACCAACCGCTATTCGGTCCCTGATCGGCTGCTGGGCAAGGCCGTGGAGGTCCACCAGTACTTCGCCGAGGTGGTGGTGTGCTGTGCCGGCAAGGTCGTCGCCCGACACCCCCGGGCGATCGGGCAACGGGATCGGCGCCTCACCGCCGAGGGCCATCATCGCCCCCTCGGCACCCGTGCGCGCCACCGGGAACCACCGCCCCAGCAGCAGGCGCTGCTCCTGGACGCCCTGCCGCCGCTCAAGCAGTACGTTGATGCCCTCATCACTCACACCCCCGGCCGCGGTGCGGCCCGCCTCAAGCGGCTGCTACACCTGAAACGCTCTTACCCCGCCGAGCCTTTCCTCGCCGCTGTCTCCCAAGCGCTCGCCTACGGACTCTACGACATCGGCCGGCTGGAGGCGCTGATCCTCA
The DNA here is from genome assembly GCA_903893785.1 of uncultured Gemmatimonadota bacterium. Classification (GTDB taxonomy): domain Bacteria; phylum Latescibacterota; class UBA2968; order UBA8231; family UBA8231; genus CAITNQ01. The sequence goes on along the minus strand of CAITNQ010000212.1, from coordinate 1,028 downwards.
AGCAGGTCCGCGGAGAGTTCTTCCGCCTCGACGACGAGAAGGGGGACTGATGCGCGATAAACTGCACAAGCTCCTCGGCCAGCTTCGCCTCGGCGGCATGGCCCAGGCACTGGAGGCCATCCTCGATGCCGCCGAGCGCGAGGCCCAGCCACCGGCAGTAGTGCTGCTGCGGTTGCTCGAGGAGGAGTACCGCTACCGCCGGGAGCGCAGCCTTAGCTATCGCCTGCAACAGGCCAGGCTCCCCTGGGAGTGGTCCCTCGCCACCTTTCCCTTCGATCGCCAGCCGGCGGTCGCCGAGCATCAGATCCGCGCACTCGCGGGCCTCGACTTCATCGCCCGCGCCGAGAACCTGGTCTTCATCGGCCCACCCGGCACCGGCAAGACAGGCCTGGCCATCGCCCTGCTGCGCGAGGCCTTGCTCAACGGACAGCGCGGTCGCTTCTACAATGCCCAGGAACTCATCGACGAACTCTACGCCTCGCTGGCCGATCACTCCACCACCCGCCTCATCAAGCGCCTGGCCACTTACGATATCCTGGTCATCGACGAGCTGGGCTATCTCACCTTCAAGCCCGAGCACGCCAACGCCTTGTTCAAACTCCTGGAGCAGCGCTACGGCCGCAAGGCCACCCTTATCACCACCAACCTCGACTACGAACACTGGTACGAGCTGTTCCGCAACAAGCCCCTGGTCGACGCCCTCCTGGATCGTCTCCAACACCACTGCATCACCATCCGCATCGACGGTCCTTCACTGCGCACGCCCAGTGAGTCGCCAAACAACCAATAATTACCGACCTGATACCGCCATCTCTCCGAGCGGCTGCCCCACATAAAAACAGGCAGCCGCCGGCAAAAACTGTCGGCTGATCACTAACGACGACGTCAACATCCGCGCACTGGGTGGGGCCGTTCCTCTTAGCGTAGGTGGGACTGCTTTCGTTAGCGTCGAGGCCTTGCCGGTGTTCCCCGTGCCAACATCCGGGACAGGGCGCCTTAGTTCACCTCCGGCAATTCCTGCCAACAGG
>CAITNQ010000211.1 GCA_903893785.1 uncultured Gemmatimonadota bacterium | reverse complement strand
GACAGAAATTAGCGCCCCAAGCGTCGCCGGGACTCGGCCGGCCGCCGAAGGCGGACCACGGCACGGCCATTTCCACAGTCCATTCACCGTCAGCCACCCGCGCGGCGGCGCGCCAAGCCACGGCCCAGGGAGCCGCCCCTTCCCCAGTACGGTACCACACAGTGTTGAGGGTCGCCGACGCCCGCCGCGTGTGGTAGCGCACGCCCCGGGCATTGCTGACCAACTGGCAGAAGCCCGTCCGCGACCGGCCCGGGTCAAGGAATGCCTCGACTGCGTCGTCCAGGTATGCTGGCCCGCCATCCTGCGTCACCTCCAGACGCAGACGCTCTGGGTTCGGCTCCGCGCAGCGCCAGGCCAGATAGAGCGAGTCGGCCGTCCACGCGACCTGAACGGAAGTGGCCGCGACCGGTGGCGCGGGGGCCACGACGGAGCCCTGCGCGGGCCCTTCGACCGGGGCCGAGCCCGGGCTGGCCAACCCGTGCGCCAACATCAGGGGCACGGTCGCCTGCCAGACCGAGTCGCTCAGGTCGCCGTCCACCCGCGGCGGCACGGCCACGGCGACCGCGTCGGCGCTCAGGAGCTCGGGGGCGGCCGGAGCCGCTGCACAAGGGCTGGCCACCAGGAGCAACACCGCGGGCAGGAGGACCGCAAGCCGACGGCCAAGCCGACGCAGCCGGGAACGCATAGGAGGCTCCTTGGTATTGCTTGAGCAGCCGCGAGCCATCACCGAAGAAACAGGCGCGCACCGACCTTGGGTGCGGTTGAGGTAGGATGGCCCCGGGCATGGGCAGTGTCAAGCCGTCCGCCGCCGCTGGCGGTCGCGGCCAAAACGGACCGCGACAAAGGCGCTCGACGCGCGCCGCATGCCGGAGCATGCCGGTGGCCGCCCGACTTCGGCGCCGCCGCCCGGGAGACGGACCGGGACAAGGCCGTCCGCCAAGGCCCCGCAGGCCCCCGACGCCCTGGCACCCGGACGGGCCGGCCGACAGCACCGTCCGGACGCGCCGCGGCTAAGCGCTTGGCATCCTGCACAGGGTCCCCGGGCGCGCTATCTTCTGAGCCCTGGCGCGGGGGGCCGCGCGGGGGCCGCGTGTCGGCACGATGGGTTGGCGTGGCCGACGCCGGCCTGGCGCGGAGGCGGCCCAGCCCAGCCTCGGGCCCAATGTCGACCAGGCGCGGCAGTCGCGGACCCACGCGCAGCGGCTCACGGGCCACGGTCGGGCGAATCCGCGCGGCGTGGGCGGAACCGGATTGCTGGCCCGTGCCCACGCAGGGCAGCGTCTGGTTGTTGTAGCAGGGGCGGAGCAACGCTGGGGGACGAACCGGCAACGGCCGGCTGAACACGCGTAGCGTGGGCCGGTCCGAGCTGAACTCCAGCACCGGCGCGGCAGTGGCGGACCCACGCGCAGCGACGAACGGCCCATGGCCGGGCGAACACGCGCAGCGTGGGCCGGGCCGAGCTGAACACCAGCACCAGCGCGGCAGCGGCGGACCCACGCGCAGCGGCGAACGGGCCACGGTCGGGTTAATCCGGGCAGCGTGGGCGGCACCGGATTGCTGGCCCATGCGGACGATGGGCAGCGTCTGGTTGTTGTAGCAGGGGCGGAGCGATCGGCCCGACCCATTCGCAACCGATACCGGCCGACTCGGCCGGGAGGACCCACCGGCGACCCGCGCCTGGCGCGCGGCCGCCCCCACGAGGAGACCGGACAGATGACCAATCAGTGTGTTACCAAGGGGTTCCACCATGCCGCGATGAAGGTCGCCGATTACGACGCCGTAGTGGCCTTCTACCGCGACGGCCTGGGTTTCACCGAGAAGATCAGCTGGGGCGAAGGCGATGGCCGCGCGATCATGCTCGACGCGGGGAACGGCAACTACCTGGAGGTCTTCGCCGGCGGCCAGCCCGCAAGCGGTGACGGGCACGTCATGCACCTGGCTTTCCGGGTGGCCAACTGCGACGAGGCACTGGCCCGTGCCGTAGCGGCCGGGGCCCGCGTCACCATGGAACCCAAGGACGTGACCATCCCCAGCCGGCCCGAGCCCACGCCCGTGCGCATCGCCTTCTGCGCCGGCCTGGCCGGCGAGATCATGGAGTTCTTCCAGAACGACAAAACGTGACGTCAGGTAACAGCATCTAACTTATTGTTTTCGATTGCAGTTACAGATTCTCCAGAAAAACGCTTCTGCACGTTCATCTAATGATTGTCTAACCAACGCCTCACGCCACTGGTTTCGGGCCACGAGCGGGTTGGCTGCCAACCCGCTCGTGGCCACGCGGCAGGTCCGGGGCAGACGCGCGATCGGGCGGCGCAGGCACACCGGTTGTTGGGTTGTGCAGGGAAACGTCGTCCGGCGGGAACCCCGGTAACGGTCTTGGGGATGGCTCGGCGCGGTCAGCGCCCGCGACTACGCGGGAGAGCGGTCGGGGTGCCGACGGTGCCGCCAGCAACCTCACGCGTGAGGTTGCTGGTCAGCCGACTGGCGGCTGAATCGGCAGGATGACCGTGAATGTTGCGCCGTCTCCAGGGCGGTTTTCGAGCGATAGCGTGCCGCCGTGTCGATCGACGATGCCCTGCGCGATCGACAGACCCAGGCCGGTCCCCTTGCCGACCTTTTGCGCCGTGGAGAAGTGATCGCGGATCCTGCCTGCAAATCCGCTATCGCCCCCGCCACGGTCGCGTCGGTGACCGGCGTCGCCCCAGGCCGCGGGCAGTATGCCGGTTTGGGTCCGCGCCCGGTTCCCCGCAACCACGGTGCGTTTCCGTACAGGGCGCCCGCGGTCGCGCGGATGATCGACTCACCGCAACGTGCTGGAGTTCGTCGCGGGGGGTATGGCGGTCTGGCCAACCTGCGCGGCCAGGGCGCGAGGCCATGCCGATCGCGCCGCAACGCTGCACAGTCCCTTCACCCGGTTGGGACCCGGATGGGACCACGGTGACGGACGCTGTTCTGCGACGCGAGCGGTTCGAGCGGAACTGGACGAAATGCCTTCGAGGGGCCTGCGACCATTCCGGGGACGCTGGCGCCTTGAGGGTCCAGGTCGGGGCCTCGGAGGGCACGGGACGCAACCGCAAGTCCCTGTCGTTCAATCGGATCAGGCTCTCTGACGGCGTATGCTGGCCTGCGTTACCCGCCTTGGCGACCGGACCGAGGGATTCTGCCGGACGACTCGACAACGCCCCCCGGAGGCCACCCCGCACGGCCTGACCGTCACGAGAACAGCCTGAACCCGGCCATCACAGACCTCGGCCAGCGCCGGCTGCGGCTCAGCGGACCCGACTCGCCACCACCGCGCGTGGCCGCGCTGCCGTCGCCGCGCCGTCACCACCGCCGGCCCAGATCGCCATGGCGGCCGGCAGCCGGTGTTACCCCCAACCGCGCGATCACGGACCTCGGCCAGCGCCGGCTGCGGCTCGGAGGACCCGACTCACCGCCACAGCGCGTGGTCGCGCTGCCGTCGCCGCGCCGCCACCACCGCCG
>CAITNQ010000210.1 GCA_903893785.1 uncultured Gemmatimonadota bacterium | reverse complement strand
TGTCTTCAAGGGCATGGGATATTACGAACGCCTGATTGTCTCGGGTTCGCTGTCGGCCGTCGGCAAGCCGGACAGCGCCATTGTGTTCACCAGCTACCTCGATGACCAGGTCTACGGCGACACCAACCGCGACAGCACGGCCAGTGAGGCGGCCGCGGAGCAGTGGGGTGGGGTGGTCATCACCGGTGGCGGCAACGCCCGTTTCGATTACTGCCAGTTTGCCAATGGCGGCGGTTACACCGCGGGGCTGGTCGACGTGTACAGTGGCGCCAGTGTATCCCTGGACCACTGCCGTCTGTACCGCAGCGGTGAACACGGACTCTACGTGGCGTCTGACTCGCGCGCCTCGATCCACAACAGCTCCATCACCAGCAACGGTCGGCGCGGGGTGCGCAACGACAACAGCAGCGCGGTGGTTGATGGCGCCAACAACTGGTGGGGCGATGCCACCGGGCCCTTCGACGACTCGAACGCCGATGGCCGGCAGAACCCGACCGGCCTGGGCGACGACGTCTCCGACTGGGTGGCCTACTCGCCCTGGCTGAGCGCGGCGCCGAGTGTGGGCACGGTGGTCGTGCCCGGGGCCGTGGCCGGCGATACCAGTCCACCCCAGATCACCAGCGGTCCCACCGTATCTGGCCTGTCGCAAACCACCGCGACGATCGCCTGGACCACCGATGAAGTGGCCACGGCCATGGTGGAGTATGGGCCCACGGCGTCGTACGGAGCCCGTCTGACCCTGTCGGCCGGCCGCAGTCACAGCGCCGCGCTCACCGCGCTGGTGCCGGGGACCACGCATCACTACCGCCTGGTCTTGACCGATGCGGTTGGCAACACCAGCACCAGCAACGACTTCACCTTCACCACCACGGCCGTGTCGGCCACCGGTCCCGTGGTCACTCAGGCGACCGCGGTGCCGACGCCCACGGCGGGTGCGTCGCGGGTGACGATCAACGCAACCGTGACCGTAGACGCGCCGGCGGTGTCGGGTAAGGTAGTGGCGGCGCGGCGGTTGACCGAGCCGGGGGCGGACAAGTTGGGGGGCGCCACCGGCAAACTAGCGCGCACTATGGCCCTGTCGCTGGCCAACGACTACCTGTCCCTCGAGGTCAGCGAGAGCGCCGGCTACTTCGACCTGAACACCGCCGATGGCCGCAACCTGCTGTACGGCGACGGCAACACCACCGTGGCCAAGGTGCTCGTCGACGGCACGCTGTACCGCTTCGGCGAGTCCTCCGGGCAGTTCACCCAGGCGCCCACCGTAGACGCTGGCGGCGTGGTGTCGGTGTGGAAGGTGGGCGACATTGCCGTCACCCAGCGCGTCACCCTCGTGCGGAGTGCGGCCACGGGACGCGACGACGCGGCCTGGATCCAGTACAGCCTGCGCAACCAGGGCACGACCACGCACCAGGTAGGCCTGTACCTGGAGATGGACACCATGCTGGGCTGGAACGATGCGGCGCCACTGAGCACCAGCTACGGGTACAGCGCCAACGAGACGGAATTCCGCGGCACGG
>CAITNQ010000209.1 GCA_903893785.1 uncultured Gemmatimonadota bacterium | reverse complement strand
CGGGCGGGACAGCGGCTGCTTCTCGCGAACGGGACCCGCTTCAGGCCCCAGAGGGCCCGGCCAGCAGCGCATCGATGCGTTCCAGGCCGCCACCGAAACTGGCCAGCAGTTGTGGTATCTCCGGGTCGCTCGACACCGCCTGCAGAGCGTCTTCGTCCAGCAGGCTGCGCCAGCGGTCGTCGTGGCACGACCGTCCCGGCCAGGCAGCGCACAGCGTGCCATCAAGGGGCCTGCCGTCGTGCCCGGGAAAGGCCTCCATAGCAGCGCCATCACCTGCCATGGCGTGGTGCGTGTACTCCCAGTAGGCCAGGTGCCGCCGGTCGTGGTTCAGCCCGGTGAACCGGGACAACACGGCGAGCCAGGCGTCCGGCTCGAGGCAGGCCAGGTCGTAGCAGAGGCGCAGTACCGGCAGCCCGGCACGGCTCAGCTCGTCCTGCTGCGTCCGCAGGTGGTACTTCCACTCGCTCAGCAGCGGCCCCACCGTCATGGGCGCCGGCCGATTCAGCGCCGAAGCCAGCCAACCGCGCGGGTCCCGCACAAGATGGACGATCTTGACCCGCATGGAGTCGCAGGCCCCGGCGGCCTGGAGCTCCCGCAGCCAGGCCAACTGTTGGCTGCTGTCAATGAGGGTCGTCACGCCGCGGTCGGCAAAGCGCGCCAACGGCAGCCTGTACGCTTCGGCCAACGGCGCCGCGGCGATGCCGTGCAGGACTTCACAGTGCGCCCGGCCGCCCCGCCAGCAATGACTGCATTCGATGGCCCGCTCGCCGCGGAAGCGCTGGCGGTGTTCGCCCAGATTGGCCGCCCGGGGGTGACTGCCCAGCACACCCGCTAACCAGGTCGAGCCACTGCACAGATGGCTGACGATGAAAATCACCTGCGGTGCGACTGCCACCGATGCCGCCGCGGCGGCTGGCCTGGGGCCGGGCACGGCCAGCAACTCGCTCAGGAAGCGGCGGGCCAGAATCCGGGTCTTCTCCGGGCCAAAACGGGCGCGGGTGTCGATGCGCGCCGCCTCGCCGAGGCGGACACGGTGGGCCGGGTCGTCAATGAGCAACTGCAGGCCCGCCCGCCAGGCCGCGGCATCGGCCGCCAGTAAGCCCGTTTCGCCGTCAAGGATCGCCTGCTGCATCGGCGCGGTGGCGGCGGCGATGGTGGGGATGCCCAGCGCCGCCGCCGCCGTGAAGCGGATCTGGCTCTTGCTCTCACAGAAAGGGTTGCCGATCTCCAGTGGCGCCAGGTTGATGTCGAACCGGGCCAGTTCCGCCGGCAGTTCGTGCAGGGGCACCGCGGGCCGCGCTTCGATACGGTCGGCGTGGAATGCCAGGCATGGAAACCGCGCCAGATCCAGGTACCCCACGACCACCAGTCTGACCATCGGGTTAGCGGCGAGGACATCGGCCAGCACCTCGGCAAGGATGGCGAAGTCGCGCCCATGGGTCGGCGTACCGCTAGCGAACCCGACCCGGAGTTGTCCGTCGGCAGATGAGGGCTTGGGCACCTGTCGCCAGGCCTCAGCCGCCGTCACCATCGCGGCGCCGAAGCAGTTGGGCAGAACGAACGCCCGCGGCGCGTATTGGGCGCAGGCGCGGGCTAGCACTGACGTCGTGGCAAAGGCTGCATCGCTGGCGGCCAAAGCCCGCCGCAGTTCGTCGGCCTCGCGCCGGAAGGCCTGCCGCTCGGCCTCACCCACCTCGCCGAAGTAGGCGAAAAACCCGTCCGCCAGCACCTCGGCGTCGAAGGTCAGGTCGTCCACGTCGCAGATCAGGCGAACGCCCTTCTCGGCGCAGGCACGGTGGATCCGGGCGAAGTCCGCCCCCCACCCACCGCGCGAAACCACCACGGCGTCGGCCGCGTGGACCAAAATCGCCGCGTCCGCTGTGCCCGTCGGGTGCCATTCCACCTCCCATCCCAGGTGCCGCAGTTGCGTCATCGGGTGG
>CAITNQ010000208.1 GCA_903893785.1 uncultured Gemmatimonadota bacterium | reverse complement strand
GACGAAGCCATCGCACGGCCGCAGTTACCCGAACACATCCGCGTGCGCCTCAACCCGACTCGTCGCAGCGGCGACATCGTCTGCCAGTTCCGCCACCTGGCCGTCGGGTATGATCCGGCTCGGCCCATTCTGGAGCTGCCCGAGATCGAGGTTCGGCGCGGTCAGCGGATCGCCATCGTGGGGCCCAACGGCGCCGGCAAAACCACCCTGGTGCGGTCGCTGCTGGGTGACCTGCCGCCGCTGGCGGGCGAGGTGCGGCTGGGCGCCAACGTCGAGATCGGGTACCTGTCCCAAGGGCACGACTACTTCGACCCGGCCATGCCCGCGCTAGACGCCCTCCTGCAGGTCAAGCGGGGCATGACCGCCGAGCAGGGCCGGACCCTGCTGGGTAGCTTCCTCTTCCGCGGCGACGATGTGTTCAAGCCCATCGCGGCGCTGAGCGGCGGCCAGCGCAGCCGCATCGCCCTGGCCAGGCTGGCGGTCCAGGAGGCCAATCTGCTGGTTCTGGACGAACCCACCAATCACCTCGACATCGCCTCGCAGGAGATCCTCCAGGAGGTGCTGCAAGCCTTTGACGGCACGCTGATCCTGGTCAGCCACGACCGGTACCTGGTGCAGGGGTTGGCGAACCGCATGTGGGTCGTGGACGGTGGCCGGCTGCATTGCCTCGACGGCGGTTGGCAGGAGTACCTGGCCTGGCGCAGCGAAGGCACACCCGCGGTCGCCGAGCGCCAGGCGCGCGAAGACCGCCAGGCGCAGCGCGAGGCCCAGAAGGGGGCGCGCCGGGCCCGCAAGGAGACCGAACGCCTGCTGCGGCGACAGGAGGAGATCGAGCAGTCCATCCAGGTTCAGGAGACCGCCAGAACCCGCCTGAGCGAGCAGATCGGCAAAGCCGGCGAGGCCCAGGACATGGGCCAGGTCCATGCGTTGGCGGCCGAGTACCGCAATGCCGAGAGAGCGCTGGAGCACCTGTGGCAGGAGTGGGAAGGACTGGCCGCCGCCCTCGAGACCGACGGCGCCGCGCCCCCGAGTGACCCCTGATTCCGGGAGATACCATGTCGTCTGATTGGCCGCTGTCGTGGCGGCATCTGTGTCGTCAGGCCCTGCCCCTGCTGCTGCAGGAGACCCGTGGCGAGCGTCTGCTTGCCGACGCAGCCCGCGTGGTCGCCACCGACCGGTGGAACTCGTTTGATCAGTTCCACCGCACTACCGCCTTCCTCGTCGAAGCCTACGAGCAGGCGGGGGTGGCTGCCGAGGTGTTCCCAGTGCAGACCGGCGGCCGCCTGGGCACCGGGCGTTGGGTGATTCAGGAGGCCGCCGACATCGAACGGGCCACGGTCGACATCGTCGGCCCCGGACGGCGACGACTGCTTGACTATCGGCAGAGTCCGTGGCACGTGGTGCAGTGGAGCGCCGCTACGCCGCGCGCCGGCGTGGAGTGCGACCTGGCCATCCTGGACACCCGGGAGGAAGTGGAACGGCTCGGGGCTGACGCTCTGAACGGCAAGGTGGTGCTGACCCGCCAGAGCCCGCGGGGGCTCCTGCGGCTGCTGGCCGACCGCGGCGCCGTGGGGGTCATCACCGACGCGCCGGTTCCCGGGCACCCTGACGCTCTGGCGTGGACCAAGTTCGGCTGGGGCGCCGTCCCCATGGACGCGGCCACGGCGCGCCTGTGCGGTTTCGTCATCTCGGCGCAGCAGGGCGAGGCGTTGCGTGCCCTGGCCAGCTGCCAACGCCCGTTGCGCTTGCGTCTGCGGGCCGACATCCGCCGCTATGTCGGCAGCCACGATGTCGTCAGCGGCCTGCTGCGCGGCGCCGAGGATCCCCAGGACGAAGTCTGGGTGCTGGCCCACAGCGCCGAGCCCGGGGCCTTGGACAATGCCTCCGGTGTCGTGGTGTGCCTGGAGATGGCTCGGGTGCTGTCGTCGCTGATCGCTGCCGGGCACCTGGCGCCGCCCCGGCGGACGATCCGCCTGCTCAGCGGTTACGAATGCTACGGTTTCTTTGCCTATCTGGAACGCCAACGTCGTCGCCAATCGCCCTTGGCCGGGGTGTGTATCGACACCGTCGGGGCCCGCCCGGAGGTGTGCGACGGGCGCCTTGAGTGGCACGCCACCGTGCCCATGTCGGCGAGTTTTGTCGATCACCTTGGCGAGGCCATCGTGCGCGCCGCCCTGCGGCAGACCGACACCGGTTACCGGTACCACAGCGCGCCCTTCGTGTCCACCGCCGATACGTTGATGGGCGACCCCCAGTACGGCTTCCCGTGCCCGTGGCTGACCACGCATCACCGTCGCAGCGGCAAGGGTTTCGATGCCTATCATTCGTCGGCCGACACGTTGGAGCTGCTAAGCGGCCCGGGCCTGGCCGCCTGCGCCGGGGCCATGGCGGCATATGTCTACTACCTGGCCAGCATGGGCACGACTGAGGTGCTGGAGGTGGCCGAATGGGAGACCGATCAGGCTGTGGCCGCCCTCAACCGGGTCCGTCCCGGACCGCCCGCGGTGGCTTTTGCCCAGGCTGGCCATGGGGCCAATCTGGACCGGCTGCAGCGATGGTTGTGGGGGGGTGAACGACCGGCCATCATGGCCCGGCTGTCCGCCTGCGCCGGCCGGTTCCAGGCTGCGTGCCGGACGTGGGCGCCGACGCGGCGCCGCGTGCCCGCGCGGGGTGCCGCGCGGCACATTCCGCGCCGCACTGCGCCGTTGACCCCGACCATGGAGAACACCCCCGAACCCCTGGCCCGCCGCATTAATGCCTCCGGCCTCAAGCCGTGGGTGCTGTTCTACGCCGACGGCTGTCGGAACCTGGCCGAGATCGCGGCGTTGGCGGCCTGCGAGGAAACCGGCAGCGTCGGTGGGGGGCAAGCCGCCGGCCTGGCGATCGACCTGGAACGCTGTGTCGACTTCTTCGCCGCCCACCGCGATCTGGGGTATGTGGAGCTGCTCGACCCCGACCAGTTGCTCAGCCGCGACGACCTGGTCCGGGACCTGCGTCGTCTGGGCGTGGCGTCGGGCATGGACCTGATGGTGCACAGCTCGCTGTCGGCCATCGGGCCGGTGGCGGGCGGGGCGCCCACCGTGGTCGCGGCCCTGCTGGTGGCCATCGGTCCGCGTGGCACGCTGCTGCTGCCGTCGTTCAACCACCGGGCCGTGCAGGTCTACAACCCGCTGACCTCGCCCACCACCAACGGCGCCATCCCCGATGCCGGCTGGCGCCATCCGCAGGCCCGGCGCAGCCAACACCCCACGCACGCCGTGGCGGCCATCGGCCCGCGAGCGGAGGCGTATGTGGCTGGCCATCTGGAAGCCGGCATTTGGGCCCCCGACAGCCCCATAGGCAGACTGATCCACGGCGGCGGGTACCTGCTCGCCCTGGGTACCACCCACGACACGTCTACGGCCTATCACGTGGCCGAGATCTCGGTGCCCTGCGGTTGTATTGACATGTTCGCCAACAGCGACCAGATCGTCGCTGTCGATGGCACGGTGCAGACGGTCCGCGGTTTGGCCTGGCGGGGCGGGTCGTGCCCAGTGCCCACCTCCAGACTCGACGAGACGCTGGACCGACGTCGGCTGCAGCGGCGCGGCAAGGTGGGCCAGGCAGACTGCGAACTGGTCGCTGCCATTGACCTGTGGCGCGTTCGTCGCGAGCACCTGGCGTCTGTCTGCCCGACCTGCTCGATCCGACCGGCGGTGCGGCCGCGTTAGCCATGCCGCTGCCGCTGCGCGCGGCCCTGCTGGCGCTCCTGTTGGCCGGCGCGGCCCAGGCCGTTACCGGGCGCCAGGTCGATCTGCTGCAGGCGCTGCCGGGCGGGAAAGCGCCCGCCTGGGAAGCCTCGTCGGTGGTCGTCGAGCCGGTACCCGACGGCGTGCGGCTGCGTTTCCCCCAAGCCGCCCGGTGGCGCTCGCGCTGGCCGACCGTCAGCCTGAACCTGGAGGCCCCGGAACTGCGGGCGGGCGACTGGCGCGCCTTCGACGCTCTGGCACTCACCGTAGCCGGTGATGCTGGCGCGCCGGTGCTGCTGCGCCTGTGCCTGACCGACCGCCAAGGGCGCCAGGCGCGCCAGCTGGTGACCGTGCCCGCCGGGCAAACGCGGGGCGTGTCTATACCCCTGAGCGAGCTGGGGGCCCAGGTGGATTTGGCGGCCGCGGTCCGGCTCCAGCTGTACCTGACCGATCCAGTGACGGCTTGCACGCTGGCTCTGCGCCGTCTGGCGCTGGTGGCGGCGCCCCTGCAGCTGCACCAGGTCGACTTGTCCACCGATCCCTGGCCGGGCGGCCGATTCCGCCTGAAAGCCGGGGCGTGGCGGCAGCTGCGCTGGCAGGTGGAGTTGGCCGACGCCCGCGGCCAGGTGATGGCGTCCGACACCGCTGCCGGTGCGGCCCTGGACTGGCGCGGGCCGGCGGTTGGGCCAGGAGCATACGACGTCGCCGTGGCGGCCATCGATCTGGGCCAACCGGCCGACACCGTGCGGCAGGTATGGCACCGCGTGGCCGCCGGGGCCGGCCCGGCACCGCCACCCGTGGTCCTGTGGTGCGAGCCCTCGACGCGATCGGTGCAGCTGGACAGCCGCCCGGCGCCAGGCACGGCGCTGATCCCATGGCCAGCGTCCGGCGGCCAGGCCCGCGTCGGCCTCGACCTGGACATGGCGCGCGGCGAGGTCGAGGCAGGGCAACTGGTGGCCCTGGCGGCAGACGATCCGCTGCGCGTCGGCGTACGCCTGATCGCGCCGCGGCGGCTCGGGAGCCTCGATTCCCTGGACGTCACCAGCTGCCGGGTCGGATATGTCCGGACGCGGGGCTGGCCGCCCTACTACGTCCACCGCATCGGTTGGTGGCCGGATCCGCTGCTGCCCACGGACACGGCCACGGCGCCGGCCGGCGAGTGCCTGGCCCTGTGGATATCGTGCCAGACCGACACTGCAGCGCCGCCCGGCGAGTACCGCGGTGCCGTGGTCCTGTCGCGCCCGCTAGCCGCCCCGTTGGCGGTGCCACTCCGCGTCCACGTCTGGCCAGTACAGGTACCGGCGCCGGGGCGCTTC
>CAITNQ010000207.1 GCA_903893785.1 uncultured Gemmatimonadota bacterium | reverse complement strand
GGCGCCGCGCGCGGCGACCCCGCCCCAACCGCCGGCGGCCAACGCCCCGGCAGCCGGGGCCCTGTCGCGCGACGCTGTACCGGCTGCCAGTGCCGGCGCGGGGACCGGTGTCAGCCTGGATCTGGCGCGGGTGTTGGCTGACTGGGAGCGCCTGGTGCGGGACCTGCGGGCCGCGCATCCGCCGTTGGTTGGCTATCTCGACAAAGCGCGTCCCGTGGCCCTTGAAGGTTCGGTGCTGCGTCTGGGTTTCCCGCCCGAGGAGCGCTTCGTGATGAATCAGTTGCTGCGCAGCCGGGAGCCCTTCGAGCAGTTCTTGGCCGCGCGCTGGGGCCAGTCGCTGCGTTTGGACTGCGTGCTGGTGGAGACGGCTTCGGGGCCCCGCGAGGAGGTGCCCAGGGAGCAGGATCCGGGCGTCCGCGCGGCCTTGGACGCCTTTGACGGCGAGTTGGTGTAGGACGCGGCATGGGACCTGGACCCCTGAACGATCTGCAGGCGGCCCTGGCGCGGCTGCCCGGCATCGGGCGCAAAACCGCGCAGCGCCTGGCTTTCCACGTCCTGCGGCGCCCCCGTGAGGAAGCCGAGGCGTTGGCCCAGGCGCTGTTGGCGGCCAAAGACGCCATAGTGCCCTGTCCGCAGTGCTTCAACCTGGCGGAGCGGCATCAGGGCCTGTGTGATATCTGCGCCAATCCGCGCCGCGACCGGCAGGTCATCTGCGTGGTGGAAGACGCCGGTGCCGTGCTGGTCCTGGAAAGCAACCAGCTGCTGCGGGGGATGTACCACGTTTTGGGTGGCCTGCTGTCGCCGCTGGACGGCATCCGGCCGGAAGATTTGCGGCTGGACGAACTGGTGGTCCGCGTCCGCCGCGACGAGGTCCGCGAGGTCATCCTGGCGCTGAACGCCAGCGCCGAGGGCGATGCCACGGCCGCGTACCTGGCGCGCCTGTTGACCGGCCTGACCAAGGTCACGCGGTTGGCGCGCGGTCTGCCCGTTGGCGCTGACCTGGACCTGGCCGACCGGGTCACGTTGGCCCACGCCCTGGATGGGCGTCAGGCACTTTGAAGTCCTTAGCGAGCGGGGCCAACCGATGAGTGCGCGGTCCATCGTCAACCTGCCCAATTTCCTCACCGTGCTGCGGATAGCGCTGACGCCGGTGTTCGTCGTCATGCTGTCGTCCGAGACCTGGTACGGCAAGGCAGTGGCTTTTGTGGTCTTCACCGCCGCCTCGTTGACGGACTTCTACGACGGTCGTCTGGCTCGGGCCGACAACCAGGTGACGACCCTGGGGCGTTTCCTGGACCCGCTGGCCGACAAGATCCTGGTCACCTCGGCCCTGGTTGCCTTCGCCGTCAGCGACCTGGTCAACCGCTGGTTGGTGCTGCCCATCGTCGTTCGCGACCTCTGGATCACGGGCATGCGGGTGTACGGGCTGTCGCGGGGCCGCCAGCTGGTCACCTCGCGCCTGGCCAAGTGGAAGACCGCGGTGCAACTGGGCGTCGTCGTCTTCCTGCTCTTCATCCTCGGGCTGCAGGATCTCTTGGGCCGGTCCGGCGGTGATCCGGCGCGGCTGCTCGATGGGCACCAGATGGGGGTCTTGGCCAACGGGCTCATGGGAATCGTGCTGCTGCTGACCCTGGCCTCGGGCCTGCAGTACCTGTACCGCGCCCGTTACTCTGGCCGCGAAGCGTGATCGCGTCACCGTCCGCGGGTTGGCTGCGGGTCCTGCAGCGCGCCCTGGCCACCGTCGGTGGCGCCGGGTACATGCCCGTGGCCCCCGGCACGGCCGGCACGGCCGTGGCCGCCATCGCCTACTGCTTCCTGGGCCGGCATCTCGACCCGCCCGCCTGGGCAGGGCTGCTGCTGCTGGTCAGCGCCGTGGGCGTCTGGTCGGCGCAGGCCGTGACGGCGGAGTGGGGCAAGGACCCCAGCCGCGTGGTCATCGACGAGGCTGCCGGGTACCTGTTCACCGTGGCCTGGCTGCCGCCTGACGCCACGGTGGCGGTGGCTGGGTTCGCCCTGTTCCGCGTTCTCGACATCTTCAAACCGCCGCCCGTGCGGCAGTGCGAGCGCCTGCCGGGCGGTTGGGGGATCATGGCCGACGACATCGCGGCCGGCATTATCGGCCAGCTGCTGCTGCGGCTGGGGCTGTTCTGGTTCGGCGCGGCCTGACCGGCAGCGGTTGGGGGCGTCTTCAGGGGAGGAACGCATGGCCAAGTCGAATGGTCAGAGCAAGGGCGACGGGGAAGACCGCGACAAGGCGCTGGGCCTGGCCATTGCCCAGATTGAGAAGCAGTTCGGCAAAGGCGCCATCATGCGCCTTGGCGAGCAGGGCGCGGCCGTGCAGGTCGAGTCCATCTCCACGGGTTCGCTGGCGCTGGACGCTGCCCTCGGGATCGCCGGTCTGCCCAAGGGACGCATCGTGGAGATCTTCGGCCCCGAAGGCGCCGGCAAGACGCTGCTGTCGCTGCACGCGGTGCGGGAGGCGCAGCGCCGGGGCGGCGTGGCGGCATTCATCGACGCCGAGCATGCGCTCGACGCGGTCTTCGCCCGGCGCATTGGCGTTGACATTGACAACCTGATCGTGTCGCAACCTGACAGCGGCGAACAGGCGCTGGAGATCGTTGAGACGCTGGTGCGCACCAGCGCCTTCGATATCATCGTTGTCGACTCCGTTGCGGCGCTGGTACCGCAGGCCGAACTCGACGGCGAGATGGGCGACTCCCACGTCGGCCTGCATGCCCGCCTGATGTCACAGGCGCTGCGCAAACTTGCCGGCGCCATCAACCGCTCCCATACGTGCCTGATCTTCCTCAACCAGTTGCGCATGAAAATCGGCGTGATGTTCGGCAACCCCGAGACCACCACCGGGGGCCGGGCGCTGCCCTTTTACGCCTCGGTACGGCTGGATATCCGGCGGGTGGCCCGCATCAAGGACGGCGAAACCGACATCGGCAATCGCACCCGGGTGAAAGTCGTCAAGAACAAGATGGCGCCGCCCTTCCGCGAGGCCGAGTTCGACATCATCTTCGAGGGCGAGCGCATTGGCATCACCTGGGAGGCCGATCTGCTCGACATGGGTGTGGAGCGCAACATCATCGACAAGAGCGGCACCTGGTTCTCCTACGCCGGCGAGCGGCTCGGCCAGGGGCGCGACAGCGCCAAGCTGTACCTGGCCAGCCACCCGGAGATGGCCGTCCAGATCGAGGATCGGCTGCGCGCTGCCCTGGGCATGCCGCCGCGCGCCGGCGCTGCTCCGGCAGCCTCGGCCTGACGCGGCGGAGGGTCTGCCCATGACCGACAATGGCTTGAGCGAGACCCAGCGCGCCCGCCAGGCGGCCCTGGCCTACCTGGCCGGTCGCGCCCGTTCGGTGGCCGAGATGCGGCAGACGCTGGCGCACCAGGGGTACGGCGCCGAGGTCGTCGAGGCCGTGATCGCGGATCTTGCCCGGCTGCGCCTGCTCGATGACCGGCAACTGGCCAGTGACTTTGTCGCGGCTCGCGCCCGGCATCAGCCGGCGGCCAGCGCCCGGTTGGCCGATGATCTGCGCCAACGGGGCGTCGATGGCGCCCTCGTCACCGAGGTGCTGGAACAGTGGGGGGCGGCGCTGGACTCGGTCAACGCCGCCAAGGATCTGCTGCGGCGTCAGGCGCGTCGCTACGCCGAGTTGGACGCGGTCCGGGCCCAGCGCCGCATGGCCGGCCTGCTGGCCCGTCGCGGCTTTGACCAGGACACTGTGCAGACGGCCGTGCAGGCCGTGTGGAAGGAGTGGGAGCAGGATGGACAGTAGGGAAATCAGGGAGCAGTTCCTGCGGTTTTTCGCCGACCGCGGCCATACGCGAGTGCCTAGCGCGCCGGTCGTACCGCGGAACGATCCGACCCTGTACTTCACCAATGCCGGCATGAACCAGTTCAAGGATGTCTTCCTGGGCCTGGGCCGGCGCGAGTATACGCGGGCGGTTGACACCCAGAAGTGTATCCGCGTCTCCGGCAAGCACAACGACCTGGAGGAGGTGGGGTACAGCGCGCGTCACCACACCTTCTTCGAGATGCTGGGTAACTGGTCGTTCGGTGACTACTTCAAACGCGAAGCCATCGGCTGGGCCTGGGAGCTGGTCACCCGCGAGTGGGGACTGGATCGCAACCGCCTTTGGGCGACCGTCTTCGAGGGTAGCCAGGCCGACGGCTTGGAGCCCGACGAAGAAGCCGAGCGCCTGTGGTTGGAGTGCACCGATCTGCGGCCCGACCACCTGGTGCGGTTGCCGGCCAAGGACAACTTCTGGGAGATGGGCGAGACCGGTCCGTGCGGCCCCTGTTCGGAGATCCATTACTACGAAGGGGATCTGGCGGCCCAGAACCGCGACGACTTCATCGCCGGCGCGCCTGGCTATACCGAGTTCTGGAACCTGGTGTTCATCCAGTTCAACCGCGACGAGCGCAGTCAGCTGCATCCGTTACCCGCGCGGCATGTCGACACGGGCATGGGCTTCGAGCGCATGTGTCGCATTCTCAACCAGGCGCCGACCAACTACGACACCGACGTGTTCCTGCCGCTCATTGGCCGTATCGCTGAGTTGACCGGGCAGCCCTACGCCGGTGAACACGCCATCGCCATGCGGGTCATCGCCGACCACGTGCGGGCGTTGACCGTGGCCATTACCGATGGCGCGCTGCCGGCCAACGACGGCGCCGGGTACGTCCTGCGCCGCATCCTGCGCCGTGCGGCTCGCTATGCCCGCAACCTGGACTGCCACGAACCGGTGCTGCACCGGCTGGTGCCTGCCGTGGCCGACAGCCTGGGGCAGGCCTTCCCCGAACTGCTGGAGAAACAGGCGCACGCCGCCCTGGTGATCCGCGCCGAAGAAGAGAGCTTCGGGCGGACATTGGACCGCGGTCTGGAGATCTTCGAGCGCTGCAGTCAGTCCGGCCAGATCACCGGCAGCCAGGCGTTCCAACTCTACGACACCTACGGTTTCCCGCTCGATCTGACCCAGTTGATGGCGCGTGAGCGCGGCATCGCGGTCGTCGACCTGGAGGCTTTCGACACCGAACTCGAGCAGCAGCGCCAACGGGCGCGCCAGGCGACGCGCTCGCATTTCCGCGCTACCGAGGCAGTGGGCGACGGCGTGGCGGGCGAGCACTCACGGTTCGTTGGTTATGGGACCCTTTCCTGCCAGGCGCAGGTGGTCGCGGTCGAGTCCGGGGACGACGGCAGTGTGCGCGTAGTCCTGGACCAGACGCCGTTCTACGCCGAATCGGGCGGTCAGGTCGGTGACTGCGGCGAGCTCGTCGGCGATGGTTTCGCCGTGGCCATTACCGAGGTGGTCAAAGCCCGGGGTGGCATTGTGCACGTTGGCCGCCGAGTGGGCGACGAGGCCGCCGCCATCGAAGGCCGTGTCGAGGCCCGGGTGGACGCGGCCACGCGGGCCGCTGCGGCACGCAACCACACGGCCACCCATCTGCTGCACGAAGCACTGCGTCGCGTTCTGGGTGACCACGTGGGCCAGATGGGGTCGCTGGTAACGCCTGACCGGCTGCGGTTCGACTTCTCGCATTTCGCCGCCCTCGACGCGGCGCAGCTGGTCGAAGTGGAGGCCATCGTCAACGACCGCATCCGGGCCGACCTGCCGGTGGAGACCTTCGAGGAAGACTTGGAGCAGGCCCAATCGCGGGGCGCCCGGGCGCTCTTTGGCGAGAAGTACGACCCGATCGTGCGCGTGGTGCGCGTCGCCGATTTCAGTCTTGAGCTGTGCGGTGGTACGCATGTCTCACGCACGGGCCAGATCGGTCTTTTCGACCTCGTGGCCGAAGCCTCCATCGCCGCGGGGGCCCGCCGGGCAGAAGCCGTCACCGGCCATCGGGCCGAGATGGCCATGCGAACCCGGCGGCACCTGCTAGCCCAGCTGAGCGAATTGGTCAACGCCGGCCCCGACGATCTGGCGACCAAGGTCAACGGGCTGCTGCAGCGCCAGCGTGACCTGGAGCGGACCATCGAGGAACTGCAGCGACGGTTGGCCGACCATGAGGGCGCTCAACTCAGCCAGGCGGCCACGCAGGTCGAGGGTGTCAACGTGGTGACAACCCGGGTGGACGCTGCCGACGTGCAGGATCTGCGCGTGCGGGCCGATAGCCTGCGGGCCAGTTTGGGTTCGGGCGTCGGGGTACTGGGTGCGGTCCTGGAGGGCAAAGTGGCCTTCATCGTCGTGGTTACCGACGACGTGATCAAGTCCCGCGGCCTGAAGGCGGGCGAACTCGTCAAGGCCGTAGCGGCCGTGGCGGGCGGCTCGGGCGGGGGCAAACCCCACCTGGCCCAGGCCGGCGGCCGCGACCCCGAGAAACTGGCGGCGGCGCTGGCCGCGGTCCCCGAGTTCATCCGGCAGCAGCTGCACCGCTGACCCCGACCCGGGGGGCCCGAGGGAGGCGTGCATGAACGGAAGCGTGCTGGCGGGCCTGCTGGACACGGCGGCCCGACGCGGCGCCGCGTATTGGGTCCTGCTCGACCCGGATCGCGTGCCCGCGGCGGAGCTGGAGGAGCGGGCTGCCCTGTGCGTCGAGGCCGGTGCCGATGCCATCTTGATCGGTACTAGCCTGACCCTGCTGTTTGACCACAGTGCCGTGTACCAAGCCGTGCGTCGACGCGCCCCAGTGCCGCTGTTGACCTTCCCGGGCACCGGCAGTCACGTCTCGCCGTTGGCCGACGCGATTCTCTTCCTGTCCATGGTCAGCAGCCGCAATCCGGAGCTGCTCATCGGCGAGCATGTGCGCGCGGCGCCGCGACTCAAGCAGTGTGGTGTGGAGGTGATCCCGACGGCCTACCTGTTGATTGAGTCCGGCACCCTGACGTCGGTGCAGTACATGAGTGGTTCGCTGCCCATCCCGCGCGCCAAGAGCGACATTGCCATGGCGCACGCGCTGGCCGCGCAGTTCCTGGGCATGAAGCTGGTGTACCTGGAGGCCGGCAGCGGGGCCCGCGAACCGGTTCCCGATGCCATGATCAGCGATGTCTGCGCCTACTGCAGCCTGCCGGTGATCGTTGGCGGCGGCATCCGAGACGCGGCGGTGGCGCGGGCCAAAGTGGCCGCCGGGGCTCGCTGCGTGGTCACCGGCAACCTGGTAGAAGAACCGCTGCGGGAGCTGGGCCCGCGGCTGCGGGACCTGGCGGCTGCCGTACACGTCAGTGGATGAGCCGCCTGGCCGCCAGGTCGGCTGAGCGCCCGCTTGCTGTGCCCGGTGCCGCGCGATTGATTAATGCATGTCCGGAGAGTATATGGCTTCCCGCACCGTGACCGTGACCAATCCGCTCGGCATCCATGCCCGGCCAGCTGCGCTGGTGGTGCAGGCGGCCGCCAGGTTCCAGTCCGACGTCACGCTGTCCAAACGCGATGTCGGCGATGTCAACGGCAAGAGCATCATGGGCGTCATGATGCTCGCCGCCGAGAACGGGGCCGAGGTCACGGTGGCCGCTGAAGGACCCGACGCCGAGGCGGCCGTGGCCACGCTCGCCGATCTGCTCGGCAGCAACTTCGAGGACCGGATTTGAGCCCCACACGCGGGTACCTGCGATTGGATGGCATCTCGGCCTGCCCCGGTGTGGCCATGGGGCGAGCCCTGGTGTACCACAAGGAGACACCCCAGGTCGGCCGCCGTCGGGTCGCTCCTGAGCAGGTCGACGCCGAAGTAGAGCGGTTCCTGAAAGGCCTGCACCTGGCGGCGGAAGGCATCCGCCGGACCCGGCGACTGGTGGCGGCCGATCAGGGCGAGGAACTGGCGCAGATTTTCGACGTGCAGTTGGCCATGCTTGACGACGTGGCCGTGCGCGACGCCACCCTGCGTCTGATCCGCGAGGAGTTGTACGCGGCAGAGCGCGCTTTTGCCCAGACCCTGGCCAAGCTCAAGGAGGGTTTCTCCCTCATTGAAAACGACTACATGCGGCAGCGCCTGAGCGACGTGGTCGATGTCGAACACCAGGTGCTCAGCCGCCTGGCCGGGGGGGACCTGCCGCGCCTGGAGTCGCTGCGTCTGCAGACCATTGTCGTGGCGCGCGACCTGCTGCCGTCCGAGTCCGTGCACCTCGGACACCCGCGCGTCAAGGGCCTGATCCTCGACGTGGGGGGACCCACCTCCCACACGGCCATCATCGCCCGATCGCTGGACCTACCCACGGTTCTGGGTACCGAGTCCTGCTCCCGCGAGGTAGCCAACGGCGATCTGCTCATCGTCGACGGCAACGAAGGCCAGGTCCACATCCGCCCCGGAGTGGCTCTGGTGCGGCGGTACCGCCAGCAGATCCTGCGTCAACGCCGCCGCGAACGCGACCTGAGCTCGCGGCGTTCGCTGCCGGCGGTGACCCTCGACGGCCGCGAGGTCGAGTTGCTCGCCAACATCGACATGCTGCCCGAGGCCAACCTGGCCCTGGCCAATGGGTGCCGGGGCGTCGGCATGTACCGCACCGAGTTCCTCTATCTGGATTACAGCCTGCCGGAAGAAGAGGAGCAGCTGGCCGTGTACGGGGCCCTGGTGCGCGCCATGGCGCCGCTGCCCGTGGTCATCCGCACCATGGACCTGGGTGGCGACAAACTGGGCCACCTGCTCGACACCACCCCGGAGTCCAACCCTTTCCTGGGGTGGCGCGGTATTCGCGTCTGCCTGGACACGCCGCACCTGTTCAAGACCCAGCTGCGGGCCCTGCTGCGGGCCGCGGTAGACGGCAACCTACGCATCCTGCTGCCGATGATCTGTGACCTGGATGAGGTGCGCCAGGTTCGGGCCCTGTTGGCCGAGACCCGTGCCGAGTTGCGGGCTGAGCGGCTGCCGTGCAGCGACGACTGTCAGCTCGGGGTAATGGTCGAGGTGCCGTCCGCGGCGCTGATGACCGAGGAGCTGGCGGCGGAAGTCGATTTCCTGAGTCTGGGGACTAATGACCTTACCCAGTACACGCTGGCGGTTGACCGCGGCACGGCCAGCGTCGCCAAGCGGTACGAACCCTTGCACCCGGCGGTGCTGCGCCTGATCCGCATGGTGGCCGACGGCGGCCGCCGCGCCGGCAAACCCGTCAGTATCTGCGGCGAAATGGCCGGCGACCCGCTGGCTACGGCGCTGCTGCTGGGGCTGGGAGTTACCTCACTGAGCATGAGCCCGGGGCGCGTGCCCGAGGTGAAAGAGGCCGTGCGGGCTACGGACTGGAGCGCGGCCCGCCAGTTGGCCGAACACTGCCTGTCGTTGAGCACCGGGGCTGCGGTGCGCGCCTATCTCGAGTCGACCGTGGGGCATCGCGTGACCCAGCGCGGCCCGGCCCGCCGGTCGTCCGCTGCCGCCCGTAGCCCCCGAACCGGCGTTGCGGCCCGTACGGGCTCGCGTCCAACAAGGAGCTGAGCACCCCATGAGCAGGTATCTGTTCACTTCCGAGTCCGTCTCCGAAGGCCACCCCGACAAGGTTTCGGACCAGATCTCCGACGCCATCCTGGATGCCATGCTGGCGCAGGACCCGGCATCCCGGGTGGCCTGCGAGGTGCTGGTCACCACCGGCCAGGTGGTGGTGGCCGGCGAAGTCACCACCCGGGCGCACGTCGATCTGCAGCCCATCGTGCGCCAGGTCATCCGGGACATCGGTTACACGGATCCGGAATACGGCTTCGACTACCGCTCCTGCGGCATCATGGTGGCCCTCGACCGGCAGTCGCCGGACATCGCCATGGGCGTCGACGAGACCGAGGGCCATGAGCAGGGGGCCGGCGATCAGGGCATGATGTTCGGTTACGCCTGCCGCGAGACGCCACAGCTGATGCCCTTGCCCATCACGCTGGCTCACCGGCTGCTGCAGCACCTGACCAAGGTGCGCAAGCAGGGCAAGATCCCCTACCTGCGTCCTGACTCCAAGTCACAGGTCACGGTCGAGTACGTCAACGGCAAGCCCACGCGCGTCGATGCGGTGGTCATCTCCACCCAGCACGACCCCAAGCCCAGCCACAGCCGCATCGAGAAGGACATGGTGGCCGAGGTGATCAGGAAGGTCATCCCGGCCCGGTACCTGGACGCCCAGACGCGGTTTTTTGTCAATCCTACGGGCCGATTCGTAGTAGGCGGGCCCCATGGGGACTGTGGCCTGACCGGCCGCAAGATCATTGTTGATACGTACGGTGGCATGTGCCCCCATGGCGGCGGTGCCTTCTCGGGCAAGGACCCCAGCAAGGTAGATCGCAGCGCCCACTACATGGCCCGTTACGTGGCTAAGAACGTGGTCGCTGCGGGCCTGGCCGATCGTTGCCAGGTGCAGCTCGCCTATGCCATCGGCGTAGCCCAACCGGTGTCGGTGCTGGCCGAGACCTACGGCACCGGACGGGTGGCTGACGAGGAGATTGCCCGCCTGATCGCGGCCGTCTTCCCGCTCACGCCCCGGGGCATCATCGAGTGCCTGCAGTTGCGGCGCCCGATTTACCGGCAAACCTCCAACTACGGCCACTTCGGCCGCGAACTCGATGATTTCACTTGGGAGAAGACCGACCGGGCGGCGGCCCTGCGCCAGGCGGCCGGTCTGAAGTAGATCCGCTATCCTGCGAGCAGGCCAAGCGTTGGCTCACCGGCCGTGGGTCCGGACCGGCGTGGCGCGGCCGGACTGACACGGGCAGAAAGGACCGGCATCATGGGAAAGACGCAAAGGTCGCGTCGCCGTCGTCGCCGCTGGTTGGCGGCGGCGGGCGCGGCGGCACTGGCGGCCTGGGGTGTCGTCGGCTGCTCGCCCGAGCGCCCGAGTGCGCCAAGCACTGAGTTCACTATCAGCATCCCGGTCGCCAACGACAGCACCCGCATCCACGACGTGGTGGGGGATCGTCGCAGCTTCCTTAGCACCGACCCCACCAGCGGCGGCATGCGTGTCCATTTCAGCAAGGACGTGGGCACGGCGCAGGTCGGTGACCGTCTGCGCGCCCGGCCCACGGAGAACACTTTCCGCGCGCCCATCGGCGTCTTCAGGATCCCCGGACAGAGCCTGCCGCCCGTGGATCTGTCGCTGGCCAGTCTGATTCCTGACCTGCCGGTCCTGGGCACGGTGCCCATTCCATCGGCGAGCATCAACGCGGCGGCTGATCTGGGCCTCGACAACGTCAGCTCGGTCAAGGTGGAGACGGGCAGCTTCGAGTTGAGCGTTCGCAACGGCCTGCCGGTGGCGCTCCAGAACCTGTCGTTGACCCTGTACGACCGGGGCCGCAGCCAGGTGGTAGACGTCCTGCAACTGGGTACCCTGGCCGCCAACGGCGGTGCGGGTACGGGCACCCTGTCCCTGGCCGGCAAGGACATCTCCGGCGCCCTGGAAGTGCGCGTCACCGGGGCCACCGTGGCCACCGACGCGGCAGCCGTGGGCGGCAGTCCCTCGCTGCGCGTGGCGGCCAGCATGTCGGACCTGACCGTCCTCGAAGCCACCGCGCGCATACCCGAACAGCAGTTCTCGGACCACCAGGTGCTGGCCTTCCCTGATACCCGCGTGCTGGTCACTCGCGCCAAGATCAGCCAGGGTGGCCTGACCATGATTGTCCGCAATGATATCCCGCTGATCGTCGAGGTCGACCTGGCGTTGGATGATCTGCGCCGGCCCGACGGCCAGACCAACACCTTCCGCATCTCCGGATTGAGCCCCGGCGTGGCCCGAACCATCCGCTTCGACCTGGTCGACAACGAGTTCGCTCCGCCCAACCCCGAGGAACTGCGACTGTCTTTCGCCGTCAGGACCGCGCCCTCTGATCAAAAGGTGACGCTCACCTCGGGCGGCGAAGTGAGCATTGAGGTGCAGACCGACGACCTGGTCTTCAGCGAGGTGCGCGGCCGCCTCAACGGGGTGCGCCTGCCCATGCCCGGCGTCGAGCGGCAGGTCGATTTCCCGGACGGGTTGGACAACGTCCACCTGGCCGATGCCGCCCTGGATGTGTATGTGACCAGCGGCATTGCCTTCCTTGCCGATGTTGATCTGGGTATCACCGGCACCAACGCTCGCGGGGAGGTGAGCCACATCTCCATGGTCGAACGCTTCGAGCGCGGCAGCCCCACCGCGCCGACGCGCCACGTGCTGACCGCCAAGCCGGCCGAATTGGTCAGCTTTCTCAACTCCCTGCCCACACGGATCCAGATCGAACCCGAGGTGCGGCTGGGCGACGGCCTGGCTGAAGAGACGGTGGCTGCCGAACACTGGGTGAGCGTCGACAGCGTGGTGTTCGTCTCTTCGTCTCGCCTGGCCGTCGTGGAGCCGACGCAGATCGATCCCGAGCCGCGCAACATCACCTTCCGCGACTCCCAGACGCGAACGCGGGTCAACAGCAACTTCCGGCGGGCCCTGGTCATGACCGAGATCGAGAATGCTCTGCCCTTCCAGGTCGGCGTCCGGTTGTTCGTTGCCCGCAGCAAAGAGCATGTCTACGATCCCACGAGCGCCGACTTTGTCACCGCCATCCCGTCGCTGGACGAGGAGCCCTTCCACGCCGATGCGCCAGCCATCGACGCCCAAGGGCACTCCCAGGGCAGTGCCCGCACGCAGCGCAACCTGGAACTGACCCGCGACGACATCCTCAAGTTCATCTTGGAGGACCGCGATCGCGGTCAGCTATGGTCCGGGGTCAGGGTGTATTTCCCGGCTACCGCCGGAGTGGTGGAGATCCGCGACCTGGACTACGTCAACACGGTCGCGGCCCTCAAGGTAGAGCTCCTGCTCGACAAGAACCTGGTGGAATAACGGGGAGGAGACACCATGACAACGTGGAAGTGGGTCCTCAGCGCAGGTCTCCTCAGTGCCCTCCTGATCCTGCCCGACCGGGCCGGCGCCATTGGCTACGGTGACTACACCCCTCGCCCCATGGGGCTGGGGGGAGCGTATACCGGCCTGGCCCGGGGCGTGGAGTCGCTCTACTGGAACCCGGCCAATCTGGCCCTCAGCGGCAGCCCGCGGGTCTCGGTGCCCCTGAGCATCGGCTTCGGGGTGGTGGCTGAGAACAACTCGATAGGCGTCAGCGATTACAACAAGTACAACGGCACCTTCATCGATACCGGTGACAAGCAGGACATCCTGGACAAGATAGACCGGGGTGGCATGGAGTTCACCGAGGAGTTCGGCCCCGTGCTGCCGTTGTTCGACGGCGCCAGTTTCCCCCTGCCCGGCGGGTGGCACGGGGCGGCCTCGTTGGCCCTGGAGCAGGGCGCCCAGGGCAGCATCCCCAAGGACATGTTCGATCTGTTGCTCTACGGCAACGAATTCGCCCAGGACCGCGTCGCCCAGGGCAAGAGCCCGGAGTACGATGTGGCCGAGTGGGACGGGTCCGGATGGGCCTATGGCGTGTTCAGTTTCGGCGCCGCGCGGCCCTGGAAACCCGCGGCCCTGGCGCCCTGGTTCTCGGAGTTCGCCGTCGGCGGCACGCTCAAGTTCATCGGCGGCGGCTACGCCGAGGTGCTGCGCTCTGACGGCGGCGTGACCACCCGCGTAGCCGGCACGCAGGTGGACGCGTACGCCATCACGCGGGTGGGCGGGGGCACGGGTTACGGCCTCGACGTGGGCGTGGCCGGGGTGACCCGGGACAGCACTACCACGGTCAGTCTGGCGCTGCTCAACTTCTTCGACCGGGTCTCCTGGGGCAGCAAGTTCGGCATCGACGCCCGCGACGACTCCTTCTTCGTGCGCGCCCAGAACCTGACCGTGCTCAGTTTCACCGGCAAAGACGACGTCTCCCAGGTGCTGGACAACCCGCGCGACGCCCAGGGCGATGTCATCTTCCGCCAGCGTATCGGCAACGGTACCTTCAGTCGCTCGCTGCCGGCCATGCTGCGTCTGGGCGCGGCGCGACAGATGCGCCGGAACCTGACCGTCGTCGCCAACTACGACCAGGCGTTCAGTTCGGGTGTCGGCCTTTCCACGACGCCGCGACTTGCTGCCGGCATGGAGTACCGCCTGGTCCGCTGGTTCCCATTCCGGTGCGGCGTCTCGGTTGGCGGCCGAGCGGGCCTGAGCTCTTCGCTCGGCATCGCCTTCGGTCCTTTGGGCCACGGTCCGGTGCGCCTCTGCCTCCTAGAAACCTCGGTGGTCAACCGAGGCGGGTTGCTGCCGGGCGTCTCCAAGGGCATCGGCTTCTCCACCAACATCTTCCGCCTGGGCATCACGGCCGACTGAGCGAGGTTCCCGCGCCGTTCGCGGCCGGTTGGCCATCGACGGGGGAAGGCGCAACGCGCCTTCCCCCGGTGCCTTGGGCCTCCGTCGTCGCACGTTCCCCCCACTCCACCCCGCGCTCCATGGCGCCCATAGGCGTGGTCGCCCGCCCCGCGCTCGTCGTCGGGTGGCGCACGGGCCTGGCATCGCCTGCTGGTCCGGGAGGATCCCCGTCAGCTGTCTGCGCTGACCCGGCGGCTCGCCTTCTGGCGCGCGAAGTGCCACTGTGACATAGTCTGTCCACCCGCTCCCTTTGGTTTGGTGTCACAATGGCAGTCATGGCGTCTCGCCGCCGGGTTCACGTCTTGGTACGGCGATTGCACGGTCTTGGCTTGAGACGATAGCCCCCCCGTGGTGCCCTCTGGGCGCTCTGCGAGGCCCTCAAGGTCGGCGCGCGATGGCGCGGCCACGGGTCGAGGGGCGGCACTGACCCGATCTGCAGGGAGATGGCCCGCCATGGACCTGAACCGACTGACCCAACGATCGCAGGAAGCGCTGCAGGAGGCGCAGTCCCGGGCCGTGCGGCTGGGGCACGGTCAGGTGGACTCGGAACACCTGCTGCTGGCACTGCTGGCCCAGGACGACGGCGTACTGCCGGCTGTCCTCCGCCGCCTGGAGGTGGAACCCGAGGCGCTGGCGTCCCAGGTGGAGCGCGAACTGACCCGTCTGCCGCGCGTGTCCGGCGCCGGCGTCGAAACGCGGCTGAGCCGCCGCCTGCACCAGATATTGCTCGGTGCCGAAGACGAGGCCACCCAGCTCAAGGACGAATACGTCTCGGTCGAGCACCTGGGCCTGGCGC
>CAITNQ010000206.1 GCA_903893785.1 uncultured Gemmatimonadota bacterium | reverse complement strand
GTCCTTGGCCTGCCCGCGGACCCTCCTGTGTCAATTGGCCACCACGGAACCATTGGCTTCGGCCGCCACACGGACGCGGGCGTGCGCCCTGCCGTCTGCCGGTCCGCCGGCACCCACGACAGCGAGCTCGCGTCACGCTCCCCGGCGTGACGCAGGGCGTTGCGCCGCATGCCACCACGGGGTACACTGTGGACGTGCGCTTCCGGTTCGGGAGCGCGGGCCAGTGGCCCGCCCCGCTGTGGAGCGGTCTCCTCGGATCGGCCATCCGCAGCGGAGATCGCCCGGACACCCCCCGGGCGGGTACCCCGCCGGTCGCGCCGAGCGACTCCTCGGATCATGCAGCTGCATGTCGATCCGGCCCCGTTGGCGCCACGCACCCAAGCAGGTCTGCCATGACCGCAGACTCGGGCCCTGCCCCCAGGACGGCCCTGGTGGCGGAAGACTCCGCCATGTCGCGGGAGAAGATCGTCAGCATCCTGGCAGAGCTGGGCTGTGCTGTTCTGTCGGCTGCCGACGGGCTGGAAGCGGTCAAGATCGCCAAAGAACAGGGCAGCCACCTCAACCTGGTGGTGCTTGACATCCAGATGCCGAAGATGGACGGGATCACGGCGCTGCGTTACATGCGCCAGATGCCGGAACTCGTCTGCGTGCCCATCGTCATGTTGACCACGCAGAGCGACACGGAGACGGTCCGCAGCGCCCTGACCCACAAAGCCACGGATTTCATCCGCAAAGACGCCTCGATTCCCCGCATCGCTGAACGGTTGCGGGGGTATCTGGAGGGGGCCGGGATCAAGGGCGCTGCGGGGTCACCGGCGGGCGGCGAGGCGCAGGCGGCGGCCTTCTTCCGTGGTCGCCGCCACCACCGTCCCCAGGATCACGGGCTGTACGCGGTGGCGTACGAGACCCTGGCCGACCTGGAAGCGGCGGAGCAGGGCAAGGACGGCGGGTTACTGCATTTCTACCAGCGCCTGGATCAGGCAGTGCGGTCGGCGGGCCAACAGCACCCCGGGTTGGGGCTGGGGTACACCATCGAGCACGAAACCATGGAGGTTACCCGACTGGCGAAGAGTGACGCCGAATGGGTCCGCCTGGTGCTTGTCTCAGGACGCCGGCCCGACGGGCTGGCCCTGGCGCGCCGGGTACGCTTCGTGCGGCACGACGGGCCCCCGGTGACCGTGGTGTGCGAGTCTGTTGCCGCCCTGCCACAAGAAGAGCGCGAGGCTGCGGCCCGTGCCGGTGTCGACCTGGTCGAGCGCAGTGAACTGCACCAGGAACAGCTGCAGGCCCTTGTCGAGCAGCACCTGGTGCCTCCCTGGCAAGTCACGCGCGGCGGCGTACGGCACTACCAGTTGCGCCCCGGCGAAGGGCCGCCCCCGCAGTTGGGGCAGCAGGTAGCCGTGCACTTCACGGCCATGCTGCAGGATGGGACTGTCGTGGACGACACGCGCAAAGGTGGCGGTCCTTGGCAGTTTACCCTTGGGATGGGGGCTGCGGTACTGGGTCTGGAGGAAGGCATTGTGCGGATGAGGCCCAAGAGTGTGGCGGTGTTCGTCGTCCCGCCCGAGTTGGCCTACGGATCCCACGGCCGCGGTACCCAGGTCCCGCCCGACGCCACCCTGGTGTACCGCACCGAACTGGTGGCGGTGGGCAGGCTCCCCAAGCCGGACCCGCTGGTGCCCTGAGTCGCCGGCCTAACGGCTCACGTAGGCCAGGATGGCGGCGCGGGCCTCGGCCGCGGCCGGCTCGATTCGGGCGATCAGTTCCTCAGCCTGCCCCAGGTTCTCCTCTCTGGCCAGGTTCTCCAGTTGCTGGCACAGCGCCGCCAGGCGGTGGGCCCCCATGGACCGGGCGTTGCCCTTCAGGGTGTGTGCTTCGCGCCGCAAGTCCGTCGACTTGCCCTCAGCCAGCCAGGTCCTCAGCAGCGGCAGGGCACGGTCCGTCCCTTCCTCGAACAGGGCCACCATCTTCGCTACCGAGATCGCTCCCCGCGCCTCCATGGCGCTCAGTTCCATCAGCGCACGCTCGTCGAACACGGCATCGTGGGGCCCCTCGCCGGCTTCCTCCTCCAGCCGTGCCAGCAACTGCGGGTCGACGTTGGCGTGCCTGCCCGCGGCCTCATCCGTCAGCAGCGCCAATCCCATGGCGCTCAGGGCGGCGTTGACCTCTTCGGCCTCGGCGGTGTCGGTGCCGGGCGCGGGTTCCTCGTTGGTCAACGGCGCCAGTCCCATGGCGCTCAGGGCGGCGTTGACCTCGTCGGCCTCGGCGGTGTCGGTGCCGGGCGCGGGTTCCTCGTTGGTCAACGGCGCCAATCCCATGGCGCTCAGGGCGGCGTTGACCTCTTCGGCCTCGGCGGTGTCGGTGCCGGGCGCGCACTCCTCGGCCAACGGCGTCGGCCCCATGGCGCCGCGGGTCGCCCTGACCTGGCCCGGCTCGCCGACGTCAGTATGGCGCGCCGGTGCTGGCGCCGCGTCGTGGTTACCGTCGCCCACCGGCGCCGGGCGGATCTGCAGTCCCTCGATGGCCTGCCGCAGCGTCTCCCACCGGACGGGCTTGGGCACGTATTCGTCCATGCCCGCCGCCAGGCACGCTTCACGGTCGCCCCGCATGGCATTGGCCGTCAGCCCCACGATGGGCGTGTGACGGCCGCGGGCCTGTTCCTCCTGCCGGATGGCGGCGGTGGCCTGATACCCGTCCATGCCTGGCATCTGCACGTCCATCAGCACCAGGTCAAACCAGTCCTGCTGCCAGCATGCCAACGCCTCGCCGCCCGACTGGGCGACCACTACCGTGTGTCCTGCGGCCTGCAGCATGCTGGTGGTCACGTATTGATTCGTAGGGTTGTCGTCCGCCAACAGAATCCGCAACGGCGTGCTGCCGTCGGCCGCCGGGCCCGGCTCGGGAAGGGAGGGCGCCAACTCTCGTCCCAGCGCGGTAACAATCCCATCCAGCAGGTCGGACTGCGTGATCGGTTTGCGTACATGGTGCCGAACGCCGACCGCTGCCAGTCGGTCGATGTGTTCTTGCGCGTCCAGCGACGACAGCATCATCAGCACCTGGCCTGACCACCCCGGGTCTGCCTGCACCCGACGGGCCAGTTCGACACCGTCCATGTCCGGCATTGCGGCCTCGAGCAGGACCAGGTCGAACCGGGCGCCGGCGGCGCGGCTGCGGGCCAGAATGGCCAGCACCTCGGGCCCACTGGCCGCCACCTCAACCTGGAGCCCCCAGCCTGCCAGCATCTCGGCCAGGATTTGCCGGTTGGTGGCGCTATGGTCGGCCGCCAGCACGCGCACCGGGCCGAACTGGCGCCAAGGGGCCGCCGCCTGCCCGGCCTGCACTGTGGACGGCCCGAACTGCGCGGTGAAATGGAATGTGCTGCCCACCCCGAGTCGGCTCTCGACCCAGATGCGTCCCCCCATCAGCGCCACCAGTTGTCGCGAGATGCTCAACCCCAACCCGGTGCCGCCGAACTGACGCGTGGTCGAGTTGTCGGCCTGCGCGAACGCCTCGAAAACCAGTTCCTGCTTGTCGGGCGCAATACCCACGCCCGTGTCGCGCACGGCTACGTGCAGCTCTAGCTGGTCACCTGCCGGCCCGGTCACACTACTCGTCGGCGCGGTGTTTTCGATCGACACCGCGATCTCTCCCTCGACAGTGAACTTGATGGCATTGCCGATCAGGTTCACGAGCACCTGGCGCAGTCGCGTGGGGTCGCCCTTAAGTCCCTCAGGCACTCCCGGCGCCACATAGCAGGCCAGTTCCAGCCCCTTGCCGTGGGCCCGCGCGGCCATCAGCCGCATCACCCCCTCAAGGACATCCCACAGCACAAAGTCGACTTGCTCCAACTGCATGCTGCCGGCCTCGACTTTGGACAGATCCAGGATATCGTTGACCAGATCAAGCAGGGCGTCGGCCGAGTTGTCGACGATGGACAGGTAGTTGCGCTGGTGCTTCTCCAGCGGCGTACGCTTGAGCAGGTCCACCATGCCCACGATGCCGTTCATCGGCGTACGGATCTCGTGCGACATGTTGGCCAGGAAGGCGCTCTTGGCCCTGTTGGCCTGGTCGGCCGCGGCTCGGGCCACGGCCAGATCGTCGTTGGCCACAGCCAGCCTGTGGTTGCGGCGGACCAGTTGGGTTGCCTGCCAGACCAGCCCCAGGACCGCGGCGAACAGGCTCGACCAGAGCGCCAGATCACCGTACGGATAGTGCACGTGCACGGCCACCCGCGCGGGTTGGCGCGAGATCCCCAGGTCGCGATCCACGGCCAGCACCTCGAACTGGTAGTCACCGGCCGGCAGGTTGCTGTACTCGACGCGCCGCCCCGAGGTGGTCTGCCACTCCTCCCGTCCGGCCAGGCGGTAGCGGTACCGCACGCCCCCGGGACGCGTCTTCAGACTGATGCCCCGGACCTCGAAGGCCAGCAGGCTCTGCGAGGTAGTCAGGTCAATCCGGTCCACCGGCCCGTGACGGCGGTCGGTGATCACGTCGTCGATCAGGATCGTCGGTGTGGCCGCCGTCAACGGCCGACGCAGGATCCCCTCCAGCGTGGCCACCCAGACACGGCCCTGCCGGTCCTCGAGCACATCCGTGATGAGCGTGCCCGGCAAGCCGTCTTGCGACGTCTGCACTTGGAGCAGGCCGCGTTCATACAGGGTCAGGCCACTGCCTGTGCCGATCCAGACTCGATCGTGCTGGCCGGCGCCCAGCGAAGTGACGTGGTTGTTGGACAGGCCGTCTTTTGCCGTCAGCCGTACCGCGGTCGTGCCGTCATAGCGGAACAGGCCGCCAACCATTCCCAGTTGCGGTGCGATCCACAGGCCACCCGCATGCCACAGCAGCGAGGTAACGCTGGGCGGCTGCGCCCCGGCCGCAAAGCCCAGCGCGGCAAACCGATTGCCCTGTCGTTGATCCAGCCCGTTGTATGTGCCTACCCACAGTCGGCCCGCGCCGTCGCTGGCCAGGCTGTGCACCACGTTGTTCACCAACCCGTCCTCAGTACCGAAGTGACGCGCCGCTCCGTCGCCCAGGCGCCACAGCCCCCGGTTGGTCCCGGCCCAGATCGACGCACCCTCGGCCCTGACTACCGCCACCGCCTCGCCGGCGGCCGGCCCTCCGGGCTCTGACCACAGGGCGAACCGGGCCCCCTCGCCCGCGTACAGGCCCTCGGTGGTGCCCACCCAGAGCCGTCCCCGGTCGTCCTCCGCCAGGTCCAGCACCTGCGGGTGGTGGCTTCCGTCGTCGCCCATACCTACCGGCGCCACGCGGTCCCCAGTTGAACGGGCCAGACCGGCCCGGGTGCCGACCCAGATGTCGCCGCGCCGGTCTTCCAGCAGCGCTGTGGTCTCGTTACTCGGCAAACCGTCCGCAACCGTGAGCACCCGTGTCGACGGCTCGTAGCGGATCAGGTGGCCCTGCGAGCCCAACCAGATCCCGCCCTCGCGATCGGCTGCCATGGTGTTGGTCACCTCGCGCGGCAGCGCCTCGGTGGGCAGCTCGTGGAGGCCCTGCCGATCGATGTTCAGCAGCCTGACCGTGGCCAGGTACTGGTTGACCGTCCTGGTGTTGGCGGCCCACAGGGTGCCGTCGCGCCCCGGCAGGAGCGCCCGCAGCAGTTCACCTGTCTGAAGGGCAAAGCGGGTGTGTTCAGCACCGCGAATCCGATGCAGCACTCCCGGTGTCCCGAACCATACCGCGCCCTCGGCGTCGAACCCCAGGCCGAAGATCCGGCCGCTTTCGCGGGCTGGCAGTTCGACGTTGCGGAACTGCCCGTCTTCGCGGTACCGCAGCCCCGCGTTGGTCGCCACCCACAGGCGCCGGCCGGCGTCGAAGCGCACCAGGAACACGTCTGAACTGCTGATCCCGTCGTCGCCGCCGAAGTTGGTGAAGTACCGCCCGTCGAACCGGCATAGGCCCCGACGGGTGCCCAGCCACACGGTGCCGTCCCCGTCTTCGGCCAGCGACAAAACCCGGTCTTCGGGCAGTCCGTCTGCCGTGGAGTAGCGGGTGCAGTGAGTGCCGTCATAGAAGTACAGACCACTGCCTTCGGTGGCGATCCACAGGCCCTTCGCGGTGGGCAGTACCGCATTGACGAACCCGCCGGGGAAGCCGTCCTCGGGCCCGAAGTGCGCGAAGCGCTCGCTGTCGAAGCGGCTGACGCCCTCGGCGGTGCCGATCCACAGGCACCCGGCGCTGTCTTGGGCCAGGCTGGCGATGCCGCCGCGCAGCAGGCCGTCAGCGGCGCCGAAGACCTGCCACGGCCCCGTGCGCATACCGTAACCGGCAGCCACCACCTGTCCCGGCCCGGCCAGATGCTTCTCGCCGGTGGCGCCCATCGCCGTCAGGGTCACGTCGGTCGTTTGCGCGGGCAGCACCTCGAGAGCCGCCGGTCGGCCGCCGGCGGCGGGCTCCAGGCGGTAGCGACCCGCGGGGATGGCCGCGGCCGCCATGCCCTGTCGGTCGGTCTGCAGGGTCAACTCGATGGACGAGTCGGCCAACGATGCCAGATGCACGTCGGCGTGCCCCAGACCGTTACCGTCGTCCGTGCGCACGACGCGGGCGCGGACGGCACCCGTGGGCACGCGGTCGAGCACCACCACATCACCCCGGCGGGCCGCGCTGGCATGCTTACTGATGCCAACACCCCAAGCCAACCAAGAGAAACTGCCGTCCCGGTCGGCGTCCAGAACGGCCAGGTCAAGACTCAGCACCGGCGACGTGGCCTGGTCGAAGGGCAGGCGCCATTCGTACGCGTGTCGGCCGGGGCCGTGCCAGGCCCGGCCGCGCACCCCGTGACCATCGTCGGCGTCAGGCCCGACCCGATTGTTCCCCTGCAGCAGGTGCTGAACCCCGGCCACCCCGTCTCGGTGGTCCACGCTCAGGTAGATCTCGATGCCGTCTTCCGTGTTCCACGCCCGGCCGGCGGGCGAGTCCAGCACGGCCGACTCGTCGCGCACCTCGACGGCCAGGTAGAGGAGTTGCGCGCGCCGGTCGCAGCCGACCCGGAACGATGCCTGCAGGTCCGCGCTGTCGGCGGGCCAACTGCCGTACTCGGTCAACGCGATGGGGTACTCGGTCAACCCGCGCGGCCAATCCGACAGATCGCCGTCTACCGTGATCCCCTCAACCGGTGTAGCCAGCGCTACGGCCCCGTTGTGGGACGCCGCCGGGCCCGCGGTCAGGGCCACACCGAGCAGACTC
>CAITNQ010000205.1 GCA_903893785.1 uncultured Gemmatimonadota bacterium | reverse complement strand
CGGCGGGCCGCCGGGGCCGACTGGGGGCGGTCCGGGGGCGGTCGGCCGGGCCGGAGCGGCGACCGGGGGTGCCGGCTCGCCGGCCGCCACCGCCCGCAGGCGTTGCCGCACGGCGGCAATGTCGCGCCGCACAATGGCATTGGCGGCGATGTCGTCGCGCAGCACCTTGATCTGGTCCACCCCGGCCAAGATCACGTCCATGATGCCGGGGTTCACCTGCATCTCCCCTTTGCGCAGCCGGTCGAGGACGTTCTCCATCTTATGGGTAACGTCCGCCATCTGGGTGAAGCCCAGGAAGGCCGACGTGCCCTTCAGGGTGTGGGCGGCGCGGAAGATCTCGTTGAGCAGGTCCAGATCCGTGCTGGCCTCCTCCAGGCGGACCAGGTCGGCGTCCAGCTTGGCCAAGATCTCGGCCGACTCGGTGAGGAAGTCAGGGACAAACTCGGCCACCTCGGCGCTGACCGGCCCGGCCTGCACCGGCGCCTCATCTTCGGTCTCGGCGCTGACCGGCCCGGTCTGCATCGGCGCCTGGTACTCGGTTCCGCCCCCCGGCTCAGGCGCCGTCGTCGCCTCGTCATCGTCGCCCAGCAGGCCGGCGCCGAAGTCCTCCTCGTCGTGGTCAGTCAGCGGCTCGTCGTCGCCATCGTCGTCGCCCAGGCGGGCGACCTGGGCTTCGGGACTCAGGTCAACGGCCGGCGCCGGCTGCAGCGCCGCCAGCAGCCGGTTCACGGCCAGGGGCCGGTCGTCGCCGCGGCACAGCTGCTCCACACCCACGCAGACCAAGTCCACGGCGGCGTCCACCGTTGCCGGGTCGGCCGGGGCAGCCCCGGCCGCGGCGGCCTGACGGCCCAGCGCCGACTCCAGCGCCAGCGCCAGTTGGTACAGCGATTCGAATTCGAGGAAACCGGCCCGTTGACGCACCGTACGCAGCACTTCGGCCATGGCCAGCGTGGCCGCCGTATCGTCAGGGTTCTCCACCCAGGCGTCCCGTTGCCGGACCAGTTCGGCCAACAGCTCGGGCGCTTCGTCGGCAAAACCGGCGATGAGGGCCAGGCGCAGCTCCAACTCCTCGTTCACGCCATCCCCCCTTCGCCCCGGCCGCCGCCGATGGCGGCAACCCCAGCCGCCAACCGCGGCAGGTCCAGCCGGCACATGATCTGGCCGTTGACCATGGCCACGCCCAGCACGTAGTCGGCCTGTTCGGCGACGTCCGGTTCAGTGATGGCCGCCGCGGGGAGGCGCAACACCTCCGAGACCGCCTCGACCGTGAAACCCACGCGGCGGTCATCGAATTCTGCCACGATCAGCCGCCGCTGATGGCCCCCGGCCGCGGCCGCGGCCATCCCCAGGCGGCGGGCTAGGTCGATGACCGGCACCACCTTGCCGCGCAGATTAACCACCCCCAGCACATAGGCATGGGAGTGCGGCACCCGGGTGATGTCCAGGTCCGTGGCGCGCACGATCTCGCGGACGTGATGGATATCGACGATGAAACGCTCGTCGCCCAAGCGCAGGCCAATGACCTGCAGCCAGTCAGGCTGCCCCGTGGCAGCCGCAGAGCCGGCGTCGACCGGCGCCGGGTGGTTGGCAGTCATAGCCCTCCTCGCAGGCGCGCTGGGCGGCCTCGCCGTGCCGGCCGCGCGCCCCTGGTGGGGCGGCGCCGCCGACGCCTGGGGTGCCCGTCGCACGGGTCCACCACGACCGGACGCCGGGGCGTCGGGTCAGCGTGCCTAATACATATCGGCGCCGGCCGGGTCGGGCTTCATCTTCCGCCGTCCGGGCGGCCGCGGGGACGAGGAGGTCAGCCCTGGGGCTTCAGGTGGGGCCCGAACAGGCAGCGGCTCTCTTCGGTCAGGTACACCGCCCCGTTCTTGAGGATCAGCTTGCAGGCTTTGGTGTCGGTCAGCTCCAGGTCCTGGGTCTGCGATACCCAGTCCTGGCCGCCCACGTAGTTGTACATCAACCGCATGGTGCTCTTGTCCGCCCCGCGCTGACAGGCGATGTTGCAGTCGGCGACTTTCTCCGGGACGATGCGCCCGCCGGTGACGTGGAATTTCCAGCGCGGGTATTCGATCTGGAAAAACGGCGCCAGCTGGCCATTAACCTGCAGGATCATCGGGGCTTCGCCCAATCGGTCGACGACGCGCTGGACCATCTCCTCGCTCACCTTGAGCCAGAAGGCCAGCACCTTGGGCAGGAGGTAGTCGTAGAGCATGTTGACGAAGGGCTCGTAGGCCGCCAGGCCGCGTTGCCGCCGCAGGCCGGCGCTGACCCCGCCGCTGTTGGCCAGAATCAGGCTTTCGGTAATCACCGTGCGCAGCAGCGCCTTGACCGCATCGATCTGCTGCTCGCAATCGCCCAAGTGCTCCTGTTCAGTCTGCGCAATCAGGTACCCGAGCAGCGACTTCAGGTCCAGGGTCACCGGCCGCTGCCGGTTCTGTGGTCGCAGGACGAATACCGTCTTGCGTTTGCGTTCGCTGGCCACGGACACGGTCATGTCGTACGGGACCTTGCTGACCGTCCGCAGCAACACGGCCAGGGCCGTGGACTCGCGGTGCGGCACCTGCCGCGCCTCGAGGACGCGCAGGCGGGTCAGCCCTTGGTCGGCGCGGGCGAAGAACCCGGGATCGGTGGTGGCCTCGAAGACGATCCACGCATCGACGTTGGTCTTCGCCTTGCTGCCCATGTGGTGGACGATCTCGACGTGGCGCACCCCCTCGAGACGGCCGCTGAGCAGATTGCCGGCTTTGACGCGGTACGCACCGAAGACCTGACCACTGAGCGAACCCAGCACCGTTACCGCCCGCGGGTGCGCCAGCGTCAGGCGCGCGCCTTCCTCAATGCTGCGCAACACCAGCACCGGCCCCCGGCGGGGTTGGCGCCGCTCGTCAACGTCGTCGAGGACCACCTCGCCCTCGACGCTGTCCAGCACCGTGCCGCCCTGCGCCAGCACCCGCGCGCGCAGGTTCTCCAACTGGCTCCGGGCCGCCGACAGCGCCGCCGCCTTACCCATCACTTCACCGGGCAACCAACACCTTATCGATCTTCTCTTTGATCGTCTTGGGGTCGAAGGGTTTGGTGACGTAGTTGTTGACCCCGGCTTTCATCGCCGCCAGAATGTCCGCCTTCATGTTACGAGTGGTCACCATCAGGATCGGCAATTTGGCGTGCTCCGCCTGGGCTCGCACGGCCAGGGTCAGTTCCAGGCCGTTCATGCCGGGCATATTCCAGTCAGTCAGCATCAACTCGATGCCGGGGTGCTGACGCAGCGCCGCCAGCGCCTCCTCGCCGTCGCCGGCCTCCAGGATGTCGCCGAATCCCAACCGGGTGAGCATCTGCACCACAATCCGCCGCATCGTGGGCGAGTCGTCCACGACCAGTACCTTCATCGACGTTGCCTCCTGGCCGTCGCTGGGCAGGCCGGTTTTGCGCCGCCGCCGTTAGCCTCTCGCCCGGCGCTTTCCCCCGGCCCCTTACGGTGCGCCATTAAGCGGTCGTTGTCAATGGCCCCGGCGGCCCGGCTATCGCTTGCGCGCCTGCCGGTTGCGGCGCTGCCGCGGGGCGGTTGGCAAGGCCCTCAAGGCCCAGGCGCAGGGTCGCCAGGCGGCCGGCCGGGAGGCCCACGGTGACGCTGTGGCCGGCCAGGGGCCGCAGCGGCTCGATCACCTCCTCGGCCAGGTTCAGGACCGCCGCGCCGCCACCGATGGGTGTGGCGGTGGTCAAACGCACCCGCCGGTGCGTCGTCGTCGGGTTCCACAAGCGGACCACGACGCCGGCGGCGGTGTGCCGGAGCGCCAGCAGCTGCACGTGCGGGTCGTCCAGCTGCAGGAAACCCGCCGCGGCCGGCCGTCCCGCCGCCGTTGAGCCGGCAGTGAACAGGGTCGGCATGGGGCTCTGCAACTGGCGCCCGATGGCGGCGCAACGGCCCTGATCGGGCGGCCCAGCCAGCAGGGCTGCCTGCCAGCGGAACAGCATTCCACCGCTCTGGGAAACCGCGAAATTGGTGCCAAAGTTGTTGGCGCACAACAACCAATACAGGACGCCACGACGCAGTTGGGCCGCCGTGGGCCGGTCGTGCTCCAAGTCCTCGCGGACCACCGCCGAGTGGGCTGGCGACACCCGCCCGGGCCAGAGCTGCCCGAGGCTGAACACCGGTGCGTCCAGGCTGCTCCACACCATCGTCCGTTCGCCGTCGCTGACACTGAACCAGTTCTGCGCCGTGAGCCGGTCGGCGTAGGCCCCCGGCAGCAGGTCGGTGGTCGGATCCACGGAACACAGCGGGCCCTCGTAGCGGCAGGCACCGGTCAACGCCATGGGCAGGGCCAGGTACACCTCCAGCAGCGGCGTCGGGTCCTTGACCAGGTGTACCGCCACCTCCAACCGGGCGGTTTGGGCGTGCAGGGTGTAGGTGGCCTCGATGCACGGGTGGCCCGGTGCCGCGCCGATCAGGGTCACCGATCCGGCTACCGCCCCCACCGCCCCCGGGCGCACGTCATGCCACACCGCCGGCTGCAGCGGCCCGGCCGGGCCGCGTACCAGCACACTGCCGAACCCGTGCTCGTGCTCGGTGGCCACCAGTTCACGCCCCGAACGCTTCTCGACCAGGCTGCGCACCGGCCCTCGGTCCGGGTCCACGGTCAGCCGCAGCCAGGGGCTCTCCAACACTCGGTCGTGGGTCGTGACCACGGCCGGGAAAGCCGGCGGGGCGGCCGTGGGACGCAGCCAATAGGTGCGATAGCCTAGGGGTGGCACCTCGGCGGCAAAGAAAGACAGCTGCCGGCCCAAACCGGCGGGCACCTCAAACACACCATAGCGTCGGCCGCCCTGCGCCAGGCCCAGGCGCTCGGCGGCATGCGGCTGGGGCGCCAGGGGAGAGGACAGCGAATCCAGCTGGTAGGGAATGGGCTGGTCCGCCGCCAGGTCGACCAGTTCGAACTGACCGGCGACCAGCTCGGGCGCCGGGTTGAGGTGCCACCGGTCGTGCAGCAGCACGCCGCGCAG
Source organism: uncultured Gemmatimonadota bacterium (assembly GCA_903893785.1). Taxonomy (GTDB): domain Bacteria; phylum Latescibacterota; class UBA2968; order UBA8231; family UBA8231; genus CAITNQ01. The sequence continues at coordinate 9,096 of CAITNQ010000205.1, read as the reverse complement.
GTACCCCTCCGACGTGGCGACCATGGTGCTGCCACAGTTGTCCAACTCGCGCATGGGCGCGCTGACCCGGCCGCTGACCGGTCGCGGCGCGGCGTTGAACACGACCAGGTATACGCCGGGTTGTGGCACGGCCACGGTGTCGGCCAGCCGGGCCAGGGCCTTGACCGTGACATCATCGATCAGGGCGGCGGCGCGCCAGGCATGGGCGGCTTTCTCGGCTGCCGCGGCCCGGGCCACGGGCCCGGCCGGGAAATGGTGCCCCCAGGTATGCTCGTCGTGCCAGAGCATGGCCTCCCAGGCGGTCGCCAGGGTGGCCTCGGGGTACGGTCCGTGGCCCGCCATGGCAGCCACCGTCGCCAGGGCTTCCGCTACCGGCATGTCGGCGTGGTTGCGCCGATTGGCGGCCGTGGCCGCGGCCGTAGAAGCGGCCCCTACCGGGTAGTCCTGGCCCGGCAGTTCGCCGCGCCAGACCGCCAGGTCAGCGGGCAGCTGTGGCACTAGGTCGCGCCAGAACCGAGCGTTAGTGCTGCATATCAGTCGCGGCCAGGCCCAGGTCCGGTTCCAGCGGCCGATGGTGGCGGCATAGCCGTCGATGTACGGCGAGTTGTCGCGCGCGCCGCCGCTGACCGGCCAGCGCAGGACGGTGTACGGGTAGGGGGTCTCGGCCAGGTGCTGCAGGTGGTCGGCCAGCCCCGGCAGTTCGGGGCGGCAGTCGCCACCGCACCCCTGGTTGTTGCACCAGAACAGCAACCGTTGCCCGCCCGGGGCCTCCCACCAGAAGGCTCCCGGGCGCCCCCGGGCGCCAAACAGCGTCACTTCGTCCCAGACCGGTGTGGCCTCGTTTCGGCCCCAGTCGTAGTACCGTGGCAGCCCCGGGCACAGCAGTCGGACCCCGGCTTCGACCAGGACCTGCGCCAGGCCCCAGCTGAACCCCGGGATATCGTTGTGTTCGGCGCTGACCAGCGCCAGGCCCAAGTCCCGCGCCAGGGTCAGCGAGGGGTACACCGCCCGCACCAGGGTCTCGTGACCGCACAGCTCCGTGGTCAGGTTGCCGCACAGGGCCGTCAACTCCACGTCGCCGCGCCGCAACAGGTCGACCATCGCCGCCGCCCGTGCCGGTGGGGCCCGGTGGAGGTAGTGCCGCAGCGACCAGGATTGCTCCACCACCAGGCGGAAGCGGGCCTCGTCGGGGGCCCGGGCGGTGGCGGCGGCCATGTCGATGGCCGCGTCCAACCAGTCGTCGTGCTGCATCAGGACGTGGGAGGCCAAGTCCGTGTAACCGGCGTCGTGGTGCGACAACTGCACCACATGCACCACCCAGCGACGGGCGGGCTGCCACGCTTGGCGGTGGTCGGCGGTCACCGACCCGACGCTGACCCGGAACGCCATGGTCGTCGGCGCCGGCACGACGGGGGCAAAGGCGGTCAGGGTGCTCTCGCCGGGTGCCAGCTGCACCACCGAGGCACAGCCGCGGCGGCCGTCATCGGCGGTGACCAGGGCGGCCCCCCCGTTGCCGGTCCACTGCACCTGCAGGCGCACTTGCTGTTCCAAGCCGGCGGCGCCAGCGCGCAGCAGCGGGGTGGGCCGGACCGAAAGCAGGGCGAGCGCGGGCATGGGCAGACACCTACCGGCACGCGGCCGGGGCGCGCCGCCAGGGGGCGCCGGCAGCGCCCGGCGCGACGCGGGTCAGGACCCCTGACAGGGCCCACGACCGGACCGGACCAGGCGCCGGCCGCCAGCCTCGCCCGGTCCCTATCGGCTAGTGGTTGGCGACCTGGCAGATCACTCCGGGGCGCCGCCCGGTTCAGGCCGTCAGCACCCGCGGCAGCCAGACCCGGAAGGTGGTACCGTGACCGTCGTCGCTGGCGAAACCCACGCGGCCCCGCAGATAGCGCTCGCCCAGCAGGCGCACGCCGTATGTGCCCAGGCCGCGGCCGGGGCCCTTGGTGGAGAACGAACGGCGGAACACCTGCAGCTGCACCGCCCGGGGCATCACCTGCGGGTTGTGCACCCACACCTCGACCCCGTCGTCAACAGCGCGAGCCGCTACCGTCACCGTGTCGCCCGGACGGGAGGCTTCCAGGGCGTTTTTGAGCAGGTTGGCGGCGATCCGGCGCACCAGGGTGGTGTCGGTGGTCAACGGCGGCAGGTCGTCGGCCAGGTCCAGCTGCAGCTGCCGTTGACGCCCCAGCGACAACCGTTGGTACCGTCCGACTAAGCGGGTCAACAGGTTGGCCAGATCAACGGTCGCCAGTTCCGGCACCAACTCGCCGCGCTCCGCCGCGCTCAACGTGCGCTGGGCTTGGATCTCGTCAATCAACTCGTCGGCCAGCTGATGTACCATGGCCAGTTCGTGGGCCCCCTGGCCGTCGGTCTCGGCCAGTTCTTCGACCAGGCCGCGCAGGGCCCCGGCGGTGTTGAGCAGGTCGTGGAAGAACACCCGCTCCAGGGCTTGGCGCCGCTGTTCGTCACCGGTGTCGACCAGCGAGAAAACCGTGAACGCTTCGCCGTTGAGGCTTAGCGGCCGGGCCCAGGCGCGCAGATCCAGCGGGTCACGGCGCGGGCCGCGCAGCAGGCGGCAGTCCTCGGTGGCCTCTGACCCGGCCAGGCCGCTGCGGATCGCATGGGCCGCGCCGCAGGTGCGGCAGGCTTCGGCCGTGCCGCAGCCACCGCGGTGCTCGGTCGCATAGATGCATCCCAGCGCTTCGCCCGGACGCTGCCCGTAGAGCTCGCTGCGTTCGCCTACCCCGGTCAATTCGACCACCTGCTGGTTGGCGAAGACGATCTGCCGGCAGTGGTTGAGCACCAGCAGCAGGTCCGGGGCGCCGTCCAGCATCTCGGTCATCAGGGGCGAGTTGCGGAACAGCTCCGCCTGCGCGCGCACAACCTCCTCGGGTGCCCGTTCGGCGGGCAGGAACAGGGTGGGCAGAGGCGCGGTTCCAGTCACCGGGCGCTTCCCTTTTAGGTACGTGGGTCGCCACAGGGCATGCAGGCAGGCCAAGGTGGACCTCAGACAAGAGAATGGCCCTCCCCGGCGGCCCGGTCAAGCGGGCCGACGTCGCTTGACGAGGTCGCTGCCAGGGTGGTTCGTACCGGTTCGCCCTGGCTCCTGGTTGTCCCCGCTCCGCCCCGGAGGTCCCCATGCCTGTGTACGCCCACGCCACCTATGCCGGTCAGTCCCTGGTGCTGGCCAACGACGCCCTGCGCGTCGAGGTCCATCGTCGCGTCACGGGTTGGGGCTGGGCCGAGTTCTTCACTCCCGATGGCCAGTGCCTGGCCATCCTGGACCACCTTGGCGAGGTGCTGCTGCGCGACCAGGAAATCCCCATGCGGCTGGAGGCCGACCAAGTCGAGCGCCGCGACGACGAACAGGGCCCGGCCCTGGTGTTCGCCGTGGCGGCGCTGGTGGTCAAAGACAAACTGCGCGGCACGTCCTTTGAGCCCTGGCTCAACTACCCGCTGGAACGGCCCTGTTTCACCGGCACCGTGACCCTGGCGCTGGACGCTCGCCAACCGCTGTGCCGGCTGTCGTACCGGCTGGTGTCGCAGGCCAACCAGTACGCCCGCTATGTGCGTGGCCCCTGGCTCAAGGTCGGTGAGGGGTCGTTCGGCGCCGCCAAGACCGACGGTCTGTTACCGGGCGTCGAGTGGCTGCGCGGCGACGAGTGGTCCAGTGGCACGGACTGGTTCAAAGACCCCTGGGCGCTGCGCGTGGTGCCCCACCCGCACAAGGTCGCCGCGCCGCTGATGGCCATCAGTCACCAGGGATGGGGTGTGGGCCTGGCCTGGGAGCCGACTCGCCAGACCACGGGCTGGTTCAACTACCGCCGCAGCCAGCCGCAACCGGTGTTCGCCTCGCCCAACTTTGTCGACCGCCGCAACCACCACCTGCTGGGGCTGATGGCGCCCGATGTGCAGGGCGAGGCGGACGAGAACCAGGTGTACCGCGACCCGCCGCTGGAACTCCATCTGGCCCAACGGGTCGAGTTCGACGCCGAGGTGTCGGTGGTTCGTGGCGACAGCCTGGCGGTCCTGGTCGACTGGGTGCGTCGGCGCGGCCTGCCGGCCGTGCCGACGCCCCGCTGGCCGCTCCCCGAGGCCCTCGACCGCATTGCCGCCGCCTATGTCGGCCACCTGTGGCATCCCGGCCGGGGCTTCGGCGTCGCGCAGACGCCCGGGGCCATCGGCCCCCATGTGCCGCGCTTCGCCGCCGCCTATGTGGCCCGCCACCCGGACGCGCCGCTGGCCCGGCGGTTGGCCGACTGCGTCGCCTGGTGCCAGTCCCAGGCCCCGGCGCCGGCGGCCGATCCAGCCACCCAACGGCAGCAGGGGGAGCAGCTGCTCGCCTGGCAGCGGCCCGATGGGTCCTTCCCCTTCGATCCGCGGGGCCGTCATTACGTCAAGGACGACTTCGTCGTGGCCACCACCTACCTCGAACCCATGGGCCTGGAAGGCGACACGGCGCTCGACATCACCGTGCTGCCCGTGCTGTCGCTGCTGCCCCTGGCGGCCCGCCTGGAGGAACCGCGGTTTGCCGCTGCCGCCCGTCGGGCGCTGGATTTCTGCCTGCCCCTGCAGCGGCCCGAGGGCGGCGACTACTGGGAGACGCCGCTGCACGCCCCCAACCTGCTGGCGGCCGGCCACGCCGCGGTCGCCTACGCGCTCGGTTGGCGGCACTTCGGTGCCCAGGTGTACCGCCAACGGGCGGTGCACTGGATCCGTTGCCTGCTGCCCTTTACCCACCTGTGGGAGCCGGCCGGCTATCCCATGCTCTACAACACCAAACCCTGCCTGTGCGCCAGCGACTGGTACTTTGCCAACTGGGTCCGCGACCACGTCCAATGGGAGGTGCTGGAGACCTTCGCCCTGTCGGGTGCCCACGGGGTGTGCTGGGCCGAGTTCGACCGGGAGATCGACTGGCGCCAGTACCAGGAAGGCGTGACCGTGGCCGCCCTGCGCTGGCTGATCGACCACCGGGACGGCACCTGGTTGCCGCACAACCTGCCCGACACCCTGGCCCTGTACCAGCAAGGGGGCTTGGATATGTGCTTCGCCGACACCCACAACAGCACCAGCGGCCACTACGGCGGCATGGGCATCCCGCCCGATGTCATCGCCGTCAACCTGCTGGCGCTGCTCACGCCGGAAGGATCTGCGCGATGAACACGCCCCTGGCGCTTACACCGTGGCCCATGCGGGTGCAAGCCGGCGACGGTCAGTTCGTCTTCACCCCGACCACATGCCTGGTGGCCGATGCCGCGGCCGCGCCTACCGCCGAAACGCTGGCGGCCCAACTGCGGTTACGCACCGGCATGCCGCTGCCGCGGCCGGACCAGCGGCCGGCTTCGGGAGCCGTGGTGCTGGCGCTGAACCCGCAGCTGGCCCACCTGGGCGCCGAAGGCTATCGACTGGTCGTCACCGCGACGGCCGTTGACCTGCAGGCGCCGACCGCCGCTGGGCTGTTTTGGGCCACCCAGACCCTGTACCAGCTGCTGCCGGCGGCCGCCGGGGCGGCCGGCGCCGGCGTCGCCATCCCGGCGGTGATTATCGAGGACCAACCCCGCTTCGGCTGGCGCGGGTTGATGCTGGATACGGGCCATGACTACCAGCACCTGAGCTTCATCTATCGCTTCATTGACCTGATGGTGCTGCACAAATTCAACCGCCTGCACTGGCACATCACCGACCTGGGCACCTGGCCGCTGGAGATCGACGGTTATCCCCGGCTGCAGGATCCGTGCACCCTGGGTACGCGGCGCCGTGGCACACCGCCCCGCGGCGTCAAACCCGGCCGCTACACCCACGCCCAGGTGCGTGAAGTGGTCGCCTACGCCGCCGCCCGGCACGTCACCGTGGTACCGGAGATCGACATGCCGGGTCACTCGGCGCCCGCCCTGATGGCCTACCCCGAATTCGATTGCCCTGTGCCGCACCGCACCTGGGAGTGGGAGCGCTGGGAGTACTGCGTCGGGCAGGAACGCACCTATGACTTCCTGCACGCCGTCCTCAGCCAGGTCATGGCCCTGTTCCCCAGTCCCTATATCCACATCGGTGGCGACGAGTGCCCTAAGGACCACTGGCGTCTTTGCCCGGTGTGCCAGGCACGGCGGCAGGCTGAAGGGCTAGCCGACGAAGACGAACTGCAGAGCTGGTTCGTGCGCCGCATCGAGCGGTTCCTCAATGCCCACGGGCGGCGGCTGATCGGTTGGGACGAGATTCTCGAGGGCGGCCTGGCGCCGGACGCCACGGTCATGTCCTGGCGCGGGGTGGGGGGCGGCATTGCGGCGGCCCAGGCTGGCCACGACGTGGTCATGGCGCCCACCAGCCACACGTACTTCGACTACCCCGAAACCACCACGTCGGTGGCCAAGGTCTACCAGTTCGAGCCGGTGCCGGCCGAATTGAGCGCCGCTCAGGCGCGCCATATTCTGGGGGCCCAGGCCCAGATGTGGACCGACAATCATCCGACCGAGGCCGAGATCGAACGCCTGGTGTACCCGCGCGCCTGCGCCCTGGCCGAGGTGGTCTGGTCGCCGGCCGCGGCGCGCGATGCGGACCGCTTCGCCGCCTGCCTGGCTGCGCACGCCCAACGCCTGGCGGCCCTGGGCCTGGACATTACCGGCGCCTGATGCGCGCGGCCGCGGCCGGTGGGCGGGCGCGCCCCGGGGGCCTGCCCCGGCGGTCGTCCCGCCCGGCCGTCGCGGACGGCGCCGGAGCCGTCCGCCGCCCGGCCGGCCGAACATGACAGCCCGTCGGTGGCCGCCCTTCGTTCCCCCCGTGTTCACGGCTTCCCTATCCTCTGGCAGGAGAACCCCCATGGGCAGCAAGCTCAAATACGCATTGATCGGCTGCGGTGGTTGCGGCGTCGGCAAGCACCTGGCCTCCTATGCCCTGTGCCCCGACGAGATCGAACTCTACGGCGTCTACGACGTCGATCCGGCCCGGGCCGAGGCGGCGGCGAGGAAACACGGCGTCGCCCATGTGTTCGCCACGTACCAGGCGCTGCTGGCCGACCCGGCGGTGGACATCGTCTCCGTGGTCACGCCCAATGCCCTGCACGCCCCCATCAGCATCGCCGCCCTGCAGGCCGGCAAACACGTCCACGTCGAGAAGCCCATCGCCATGAACGCCGCCGAAGCGCGCGCCATCGTGGCGGCCAAGAACGCGGCCGGGCGGTGGTGCATGGTGGCGCTGAACAACCGGTTTACCGAGCAGGCGCAGTTTGCCAAGCGCTTCGTCGACGAGGGGCAGTTGGGCGAGATCTACCACGCGCGCTGCGGCTGGCGCCGCCGGCGCGGCATTCCGGGTCTGGGCGGTTGGTTCACCACCAAGTCGCTGTCCGGCGGCGGCCCGGTGATCGACCTGGGCGTCCACTACTTTGACCTGACCCTGTACCTGATGGGCTACCCGGCCCCGACCACGGTGTCGGCCATGGCGTACCAGAAATTCGGCCCCCTGCCCGATCCGGCGCAGGGACGCCCGGGCATGGATGTCGAGGACCTGGCCGCCGGCTTCGCCCGCCTGGCCGGCGGGGCCTCGGTGGCCTTCGAGTTCAGCTGGGCCTCGAACATCCAGCAGGAGACCATCTACTTGGAACTGCTCGGGACGCGCGCTGGCCTCAGCCTGGTTAACGGCGAGTTGCGCATCTTCACCGAAGTGGGTGGTCAGGTTGCCGATCTGATCCCGCAGGTCCGCAACGCCGGGGCCTGGGGCAACAGCGAAACGCGCCACTTCATCGACTGCGTGCGCACCGGCCGCGAACCCCTGGCCAAGCCCGAAGAAGCGGTGAAGATGATGCAGATCATCGACGCCATCTACGCCTCGTCGCAGGCCGGCCGCGAGATCGACATCAGCGCCGCTTGACCGGGCCCCGGCGGCGCCTCAGTACGACCCCCAGCGGCGGGCGGCCTCCAGGTAGCGGATCAGGTTGGCCGCCGCCCGCGGCGGCAGCGGACGCTCGTACGGTGCGGCACAGGGGCACAGGATGAAGCCGCCGCCCGGGGCGCCGGCGGCCATGGCCTGCTGCACCAACTCGTCGACCTGGTCCGGGGTTCCCCGGGCCAGGTCGTCGTACTGGATGTTGCCGATCAGGCAGACCCGGTCGCCGATGCGGGCCTTGGCATCGGCCAGCTCAGTGTCACCCAACGGCGGCGGTTCCAGCACGTTCAGGCCGTCGGTGCCGATGGCGGCGAACCGCTCGAGAAAGCGGCTTACCCGGCCATGGCAGTGGATGATGACCTGGGTGCCCGGGTATTGGTGGATCAGGCGCACCAGTTGGGTGTCGTAGTGGACGACGAACTCCTCGAAGTCGGCCGGCGACATCAACGGCGGTAGGGCGTACTCGGGGCCGTTGAAGTAATACAGCGGTCCCAGGCCGGCCTCCAGGCAGTACCGCAGTTCCTCCAGTAGCCGCTCGCAGGCCAGGTCGAGCACGCGGCGCAACAGGGGCCGCTGCTCGCGGGTCCAGATGGCCATCGTCATCTCGTCCACCAGTCCGGCGATGCAGATCGGGTCATTGAACGTCAGCTGGCCGATGGCCTGATCGGCCAGGCACTGCTGCGTGGCCTGGACCTCGCTCAGATCGGGACGAATGGGTTCGTACGGAATGGAGAGCAGCCGCTCGACATCCTCGGGCTGGGTGATCCAGCGCTTGACCGTGCCGCCCCCACGCCAGTCGGCCCGCGTTACCGAGGTCAGCGGCCCGGCCGGCGTCAGCAGCGTGTGTTCGACCTGACCGTCCCCCAAGGGTCGAGACTGGCGCGCCGGCACGGCGGCCGAGTAGATCGGCCCGGAGGGGAAGTAGAAGTCGTACACCGTGTCGCCGTGTTCGCGGCAGGCCGCCAGGACCTCCGCATACGAGGGGTCGTCGCCCTGCCAGGTCGGCGTGTACGGGTTGAGGAAGGTGAACACCGGCACCCGGTCCGGTTGCTGCCGGCGCAGGGCTGTCCGCACGCGTTGCGGGGTGGTCATCGCCATCACTTCCCTTGCCACTTGGCCGCCAATGCGGCCAGTTTCTCGGCCATGGTCGGTTCCGGAGCCGCTGCGGCTGCCGGGGCCGCCGCCCGCGGCTGCGGCCCATGGCGCCGCTGGCCGTCG
>CAITNQ010000204.1 GCA_903893785.1 uncultured Gemmatimonadota bacterium | reverse complement strand
GGGTGCTGCTGGCCGTAGGGCCAAGGCCCATTCCGTGCCGCGTCCAGCGCCCTGTGGCGGCGGCCACCCGGGGAACCGCCCCGACACCCCTGCCGTCTTTCAGTGCGGACAAGGAGGTACCTGCATGTCCTGGCGAGTCACCCGCATCTGCCTGCTCGTAGCCGGCGTCGCGTGGGCGTGGCCCATGGCCGGACGCACCGCGGCCGCGACGCCAGCGCCGGTCCATACGCAGGTGTCGCCCATTGACACCCTGCACATGTCGCCGTTGGAGCACGTCTTCTGGGGTCGCCACGGCTTGATGCGCGTCACCGGCCTGTTCCCGCTGGACCAGGAGCGGCCCGTGAACGACCTGCGCCAGTTGGCCAAGGTGCGACGCCGAATGCTGTCAACCCACCAGATGCTGGGCCTGGCCACCGTCGCGTCCATGGCGGTGACCGTGGTGGGCGGCCAACGGGCCATCAATGGCAGCGGTGCGGGCCTCCACAAAGCCAGCCTGCCGGTCACCATCGGCCTGTACTCCACCACCGCGGCTCTGGCCCTGGCATCACCCCCCAAGCTGGTGCGACGCCGTGGGGGTGCGGACACGATCACATTCCACAAATGGTTTGCCGCGGCCCACCTGTCGGGCATGATCTTGACGCCCATGATCGCCCCGGACGACCGCAGTTCGGCTGCCGACAGAAGGCGACACCAAATCTCCGGGTATACCACCTTCGGCGCCTTCACGTGCGGCATGCTGGTCGTCACGGTGTTCAACTGATCCCCCAAACCCAGGTATACCCCATGAGCAGAATCCGTTGCGTCGGTCCGGGCCTGGCGTTGCTGCTGGTCGCGGCCATGGCCCGGGCGGGAGCGGCGGCGCCAGCGCCGCCGTTGACCTATCAGCTCTCGGCCAAGGAGAGCAGCTGTACCTATGCCATGGAACACCCCATGCACTCCTGGGAGGGGACCAGTCACCAGTTGACCGGGTCCGCCGTGGTTGACGGACTGGGCCAGTCAGCGACGATCAAGGTGCAGGCCCCCGTGCTGTCGTTCGACAGCGGCAACAGCAATCGTGACTCGCATATGGCTGAGACCGTGGAATCCTATATCTACGGCGATGTCAGCTTCACGGGCACCGCCACGCGGGCCGACAGCGTCGCGGTGGTAGGCGCTGACCTGAACGGGCCCTGGCAGGTCAAGGGGGACCTCACCTTCCACGGTGTCGCCAAACCGATTCAGGTGCCCGTGACCGTCACCGCCACGCCCGGTCAGCTGCAGATCCGCGGCAATTTCGCCATCAAGCTGACTGACTACAGCATCGAATTGCCTTCCCTCCTGGGGATCGCCGTCAAAGACGAAGCAGCGTTCACGCTTGATCTGCTGGCCCGCAGCGACGCCGCGCCCGCCAAGTAGTCGCCTGGGGCACCACGGCGGGTGGCAATTCGGGTCGCGCCGCCGGCCCGGCCTGAACGGCCGCCACTGGTCCATGGCCTTGCTGTTGCTGGGGCTGGCGGCGACCGCCCACGGGCAGCCAGCCCCACCTGCCCCCGCGGACCCTTCAGCGGGCATCAAGGGTCGGCGCCTGGCGGCTCTGGCGACCGCCACGGCAGCCTGCCACTGGGTGGGCTTCCGGTACTTTGACCGGGCGTGGTACGAGGGCCAGAGGACCGACCACATCCGATGGATCTATGACTGGAGTGGCGAGACCTACCTGAACCTGGACAAGGGCGCCCACTTCATGGCCGGCGTTGCCATGGCCGAGGGACTGGGCACGGCCCTGGTCTGGAGCGGCGTGGAACCGCTGCCGGCAGCCCTGGTGGGGACCGCCGCTAGTTGGGCTTTCCTGCTCGAGATCGAGATGCGCGACGCGTACTATGACCAGTGGGGGTTCAGCGTCCCGGACTTCACCGCGAACACCGTGGGTGCTGCCCTGCCGCTGCTGCATCAGTTGGTCCCGCGCACGCGTGCCATCAGGGCCAAATTCAGCTACCACCCGTCATCGCTGTACCTGGATCGACAGCAGCGCCGGCAGCGCAACCTGCCCCACACGGGCCACCTGATCGACGACTACGAGGGCATGACTTTCTGGCTGTCGGTGTCGCCTACCGAGCTGCTTCCCACGTGGTGCAGCAGCTGGCCGGCGTGGGCCAATCTGGCCTGCGGCTACGGGGCTCACGGCCTGCACGGGGACAATGTCAAGAGCAAAGGGCCCAACAAGCGCTATCCCGAGCTGCCCGACGCCCAGCCCGAGGTGTTCCTCGGTCTTGATCTGAACACGCGTCCGTGGCCCCCGCACGGACGCGCCGGCCGGTGGGCGCACGGCGGCCTGCAATGGCTGCATCTGCCATCGCCGGCCGTCCGCGTGACCCCCTCCTGGGGGTTCTATCTGCTCTATATGTAGCCGCAACCGGGTCCGCGTGGCAGGGCTCGCCGGCAGGGGCTGACGGTCGGCCCGACGGCACCCGGCCGAGCCCGCGGCGGACGGATCGGGTCGGGAGACGCGGGCTGACTACGCCGGGCGGGGCATTGGGCGGCTGGAGCGCCTCGCCAACTGCCTCGCGACCGCGGGCGTTCCATGCTCATCCGCGCGCCCTGCCAGGTCGGGCCGCCTCACCGCCTGCCGATGAGCCGCCGAGTCCAGCCGCGGAAAAACCTCAAGACCCGCTGCGCGACTGCCGATATAACCACGACAAGGGCATTTCGGGCCTAACGGGCCCAGGTAAACCAGCAGACCATCGGGGAGAGCGCCATGCAGGTAACCACTGCCACGCACGGGAACCAGACGGCCAAGGCGCCGGTCGCCCCTCGACCGACCGCGACGGCCGCCGCCGAGGAGCGCCGCGAGCCCGCG
>CAITNQ010000203.1 GCA_903893785.1 uncultured Gemmatimonadota bacterium | reverse complement strand
CTGCGGGCGGTGCTGACGCCAGGCCTCGCGCCGGGCGTGGCGCCGCCAGCGGGGCGGCGACGGTCAGGCCGCCAGGCGGCACTGGGCCGGGTTGCTGGCCACACCAATACAGCCACCCCACCATCGCGGCCAGGGCGGCCAGCACGGCCCAGGACAGGGCCTGTTCGACGCCGGACACCGGCCGGCGCCGGCGCGGGCGACGGGTCTGGCTACTGAACACCGGCCCCTGCCGCGCCGTCCGCCGGCCGGCCCGGCCCGCGCGATCTGTCTGTCAGCATGCTCGTGTCCCGTCGCCGCCCTGGCCGGCGTGGGTTGCTGCATCGTCGTCGCGGCAGGCCCGCGAGACGGTGTAGGTCTGCCCCTGCTTGACCTTCTCGTAGTTGCCGAACAGGGCGCGGAAAGACCGCTTGACGTAGTCCTTCAGACCCGACAGGGCGACGACGTACAGCGCCCCGCCCGGCGCCAGGTGATCCCGCGCGTCGGTCAGCAGGATGGTCAGCATCTCCGCCCCGACTTTGGCCGGCAGATTGGTGGCAATGACGTCAAAACGTCGCGGTGGCACATGGCTGAAGCCGTTACTCAGATAGGCCACGCAGTTGTGCAGGCCATTGCGGCGCGCATTACGGTCGGCGTAGGTAACGGCGACGAAATCCTTGTCGACCAGATGCACCTGTCCCTGGGGGCACCGACACGCCAGGGCCAGACCGATGGCCCCATAGCCGCAGCCCAGGTCCAGGCACATACCGGCCGCCGGCGCTTGCAGGTGATCGATCAGCAGGCGCGTGCCGTCATCCAGGCGCTTGGGGCTGAACAGGCCCCAGGTCGAGCTCAGGGTGAGGGTACGCCCCGCCAGACGCTCCTCCCACACCAGATCCTGTTTAAGCGCCGCGGTGTCGTCTGCGTCCATGGCCGGGCTCCTGGCACCTTTCAGGCGCCGGGCTGGTATCGTATACTTGCCACTCAGGCAAGGACGCTAGGCTGGGCGGGCGTTGTCAACCAGGCACCCACCCCCATTCCCCTTCGAGACGGCAATTCTTTGAGCGAGCCAGGCCCTCCGCGCGCGCGTATTCTCATCGTCGAAGACATGGCGGTGGTGGCGCTCGACATTGAGTGCACCCTGGTGCAGCTGGGTCATCAGGTGGTCGGCATTACCGGTACCGGCCCGGAAGCCGTGCGTATGGCCCGCCAACTGCGCCCGGACCTGGTGCTGATGGACATCAATCTGCTCGGTCCCATGGACGGGATTGAGGCCGCCCTGGCGATCCATGCCGAGCAGTCTACGCCGGTGGTCTACCTGACGGCCTATACCGACGACGACACCCTGCAGCGGGCCAAGCTGAGCGAGCCCCTTGGTTACGTCGTCAAACCCGTCAACAAGCGCGAGCTCGAGGCGTGCATCCAGATGGCGCTGTACCACAGCCAGGTCGACGAAGCGTGGCGGGAGAGCGAGGAGCGCTACTCGGCGGTGGTGCGCCAGGGCCATGACGGCATTCTGCTGATCGATGTCGACGGCCGGCGGGTGCTCGAAACCAACCCGGCGGCCCAGCGCCTGAGCGGTTACGACGCCGACGACATGGAGGGGCTGACGCTCGAGGATCTGCTGCCCTACTCCCGCGCCCTGCTCGACCGCGGTTTTGCTCGGGTCCTGGCCAAGGGGACGCTGGCGCCGGTCGCCGGGCGGTTGCGCCGCCGCGACGGCCGGCGGGTGCCGGTGGACTACAGCGCCACGGCGATCACTTACGCGGGTACGCAGGCCGTCTGCCTGGTGGTGCGATCGCGCTTGCCGCGCCGGGCCGGCGCGACCCCCACCGCTCTGGCCGCGCAGCTGCACCGCGAGGTGGCCCGGCTGCGCCAGTTGGCCACGGCCGCGACCGCGGACGCGGCGGTCCTGCCGGCCAGTGCCGCCGCGCTGCTGGCCCAGGCCGAGCAGGTGGCGGCCCTGGCCACGCGTCTGGTCGAGGCAGCGTGATGCGCGTGGAGGGCGCCCGCCTGCAGGGTCCGGGCATCCGCTTCTGCCCGTCACCCAATCAGGGCCAGGCCTATGCCCCGGGCGAGTTGGACACCCTCATTCTGCACTACACGGCGTGCCCCGACGCCGAGGCCGCCATCCGCACCCTGGCCGACCCGGCCCGCGAAGTATCGGCGCACCTGGTCGTGGCGCGGGATGGCCAGATCACCCAGATGGTGCCCTTTGACCGCGTCGGGTGGCACGCCGGCGTCAGCCGCTGGGGCGATCGCCAGGGCCTCAACCGCTATGCCCTGGGGATTGAGATCGACAATCCGGGTCAGTTGACCTTTGCCGACGGCCAGTACCGCTCGTGGTTCGGCCAGGTGTACCCCGCGGCCGATGTCGTTTGGGCCGTGCACCGGAACCAGACCACGCCGACGCCGTGGCCCCGCTACCCGGCGGTGCAGGTGGCGGTGGTGGCGGCCCTGTGCCGACTATTGGTCACCACCTTCGCCCTGCGGCACGTGCTCGGTCACGAGGAGATAGCGCCGGACCGCAAGATCGACCCCGGCCCTGCCTTCCCGCTCGATTCGCTGCGCGGCTGGTTGTTCGAATCACCGCTTGCCGACCGTACTTGGCGCGGCCCCGGGCCCTGGCGCGTGCACCGCGCCCCTGACACCCAAGCCCCGGTGCAGGTCATCGAAGCCCCGGAGCCGGCGCTGCTGACGGTCCTTGAGGAGCGCGGCGACTGGTGCCGCGTGCGCGCTGCGGTCGAAGGCTGGGTGCGGGCTGACCAGTTGGACCTGCCCGGCCCGCTGGCGGCCGCGGCTCCCCCCTCTCCGGCCGGTGGCCCGGCCACACCCAAAGGATCTGTCTGATGCCCACCCTGTTGGCGCAGCTGCTGGCCGCCGCTCCGGTCGTCACCGATGGCGCCTGGGGGACCCAACTACAGGCCCGCGGCCTGGCCGCCGGAGCCTGTGCCGAGGAGTGGAACCTGACCCGGCCGGACGAAGTCGAGGCCGTGGCCCGTGCCTACGTCGAGGCCGGCAGCCGGGTGATCCTGAGTAACACCTTTGGCGGCAACGCCATTGCCCTGGCTCGACACGGTCTGGCCGACCGGGTCGAGGAGCTCAACCGGGCGGGCGCGGCGCTGTCCCGTCGCGCGGCGGCCGGCGCCGCGTGGGTGTTCGCCTCCCTGGGTCCCAGCGGCAAGCTACTGCTGACCGGCGAGGTCGAGGAGGGCGCGCTGCGCGAGGCCTTCCGCCGCCAGGCCGGCGCCCTGGCCGCCGGCGGCGCCGACGCCATCGTGGTCGAAACCATGACCGACCTGGAAGAAGCTCGACTGGCCGTCGCCGCGGCCCACGAGACCGGTCTGCCGGTCGTCGGCTGCATGGTCTTCGACGCCGGACCCGACCAGACGCGCACGATCATGGGCACCACCCCGGCGGCGGCCGCGGCGGCCCTGGTCGAAGCCGGTGCGGATGTCATCGGGGCCAACTGTGGCCAGGGGATCGCCGGCTTCCTGCCCGTGTGCGTGCAGCTCCGGCAGGCCACCGACCGGCCCCTGTGGCTGAAGGCCAACGCCGGGTTGCCGCAGGTGGTGGACGGGCGCCTGGTCTACGACATGCAGCCCGAGGTCTTCGCCGCCCTGGCGCAGCCGCTGGTGCGCGCCGGGGCGGCCTTCATCGGCGGCTGCTGCGGTACCAGCCCGGCCTTTGTGGCGCACCTGGCCGCGGCCCTTGGCCCGACCCCGAGCTGAACGCTGGGGGCCGTTGAACCGGCCCCCGCCTTAGCGGAACACCGCCGGGAAGATGCGGCTGAAGAGGGTGGCGAAACCGAACAGAAACAGCCATGGAGCCGCCAGCTCGACGGCCCGATCGAGCCAGGTTTTGTCGGGTTGACGCATGGGCAGACGCTCCTGATGGGGCGGGTTGGGGTGGCTCGCGCGAGGGTACCGAGCGGTCCGTGCAAACCGCGTGCCCGGGCCCACGGCCGCGGCGGCCACCGGTTACATACCCCCAGACGACCCTGCGGGCCGGGAAGTTCCTTCTCCCTGGCCGGCAACCGCTGCCATCGGCGCTATCTTGCCGACATACCGGCGGCAGCTTATCATGTGCCCGCCCGAACCGGACGGTTGGCCCGGTGGCGGTCGGCTTCCCTGGCCGCCCGCGGCCGGGCGGCCCCTGAAACCAACGCGGCGCGTGGACTCGGCCGGCCGGCCGCGGGCGGCCGCCGAGGCGCTGCTGACACCAGCTGGAGGAGCGGACAGTGGACTGGGTGGTCAAACGGCGCGGCCGCGTCACCTACTACACCAAGCCCACCAACCGGTCCTTCTCGGACCTGGTGGTGGAGGAGCAGCTCAACGGCGACCTCAAGATCCACTTCGTCGGCATGACCGGCGCCCTGGCCGCCACCCACGAGCTGGGCTTGGAGGAAGTCGCCGAGATGGACCCCGAGCGGGAAATTCCCCGCATCTTCGCCACCTGGGAGCTCTACCTGCGCGAGGCGGGGCTGTGCCAGTCGTTGGCGGAGTTGGACTTCCTGGAAGTGCACTCCTTCGGCGCCGCGCCCAAAGCGCCCAGCCCGCTGGCGGATCCAGCCGGGTACGCGCAGGCCAAACAGCGCGTCCGGCAGGCATACGGTAAGGCCTATGCCGACTACTGGGCCACGCACCTGCCCGACAACGGCCTGCCGGCCCGGTTCACTGTTTATCTGGAAGAGCTCCCCGACACCAAAGCCAGCTATGAGTTCGGCGCCACGGCGCTGTTGCAGCGGGCCGGTGCCCGTGCGTAGCCGGCGCGCGGCCGGCGCGCGACCGTGCGGCCGCCGGATGTCTGCCTGGGCGCTGGCGGTCGGACTGGCTACGGCGGCGACCGCCGCGGCCCAGGTCGGGCCGGCGGCGGACCTACCCGCGCGCCTGGAACGGGTGGAGTTGCGTTCGCGGGTGGCCCTGGCGGCCGCCGCGTTGGGGCTGCTCGGCTGCGGGGTGCTGGCGGCGCTGCTGCTGCGCCGGCGGCGTCGCGACACCGTCGCGGGCCGCGCCTTTGAGCTGGTGGACGGCCACGGCCGCTGTCGCAGCCGGCTGCAGACCGGTGCCGACGACGCGGCGGAGCTGCTGCTGTGCGACGGCGACGGCCAGGCGCGCCTGGTGCTCCGCGTGGGCGCCGCCGGCGCTGCCGCCGTCTGCTTGCAGGATCACCGCGGGCAGCTGCGGTCGCAGCTGCAGCTGGGCGTCGACGCGGCGCCGTTTCTGGAGTTCTACGACGAGCACGGCAAGGTACGGGCCGGTCTGGGCCTGACCGAAGACGGCGGTGCCGGTGTCGGCCTGTACGATGCTGAAGGCCAGATTCGCGCCGGCCTGGGCCTGGGCGAGGGCGGCGCCGCGCGCCTGACCGTCAGCGGTGCCGCCGGCGAGTTGCGCCTGCGGCTAGGGGTGGACGAGCATGGCGGCGCGGCGCTGGAGTTGCGCGACGGCGCGGGGCAGGTGCGCGGCTCGCTGCGCGTGCGCGGCGACGGCATGGCCCTGCTCGAACTGCACGACCGCGAGGGCCAGGTGCGCACCGTCAACGGCGTGCTCGAAGACGGTCTAGCCTGGCTCGGTGTCCTCGATCCGCGGCAGCGGTTCCGCGCCGGGTTGGGCACGCGCCACGACGGCCGGCCACGCCTGGAGCTGTACGACGAGCAGGGCCGGACGCGCGCCAGCCTGAGCCTGGGCGACCTGGGCACGGCCGGGTTGGAGCTGCGCGACGCCGACGAACAGATCGTCTATCGCACCCCCTGAAGCGCGGCGGTCGGCGCCGGCGAATCAGAAAGGCACTATGGACAAAGCATTGATCCTGGCCCGGGGACTGGGCACGCGCATGCGTCGCGAGGCGCCGCAGGCGCATTTGAGCGCCGTCCAGGAACGCATCGCCGCTACCGGGGTCAAGGCGCTCATGCCCATTGACCGTCCCTTCTTGGACTATGTGCTGACCGCCGTCGCCGACGCCGGCTACCGGCGCGTGTGTCTGGTCATCGGGCCGGAGCACGACGAGTTGCGGCATTACTACGGCGCGACGCTGAGCTACACCCGCCTGCAGGTGGAGTTTGCGGTCCAGGCCGAACCGCGCGGCACGGCCGACGCGGTGGCTGCCGGAGAGAGCTTTGCGGCCGGCGAGCCGTTCCTGGCCATCAACTCGGACAACTACTACCCGGTGGCGGCGCTGGCGGCGCTGCGCCAGCTGGCCGGTCCGGGCCTGGCGTTGTTCGCCCGTGAGAGCATGCTGGCCGACAGCAACATCCCGGCCGAGCGTCTGCTGCGTTTCGCGGTGGTCGAGACCGATGCTGACGGCCAACTGCGGCGGATCATCGAGAAACCCTCAGCCGACCAGCTCGACGCCCTGCCGCCACCGGTCGGGGTCAGCATGAACTGCTGGCGTTTCGGGCCGGAGATCTTCGCCGCCTGCCGCGCCATCGCGCCGTCACCGCGGGGCGAGTTGGAGATCACCGACGCCGTGCAGTACGCCACCGATGTGCTGGGGATCCGCTACCGGGCCTTGCCCTTTGCCGCTGCCGTGCTCGATCTGTCCAGCCGCGAGGACGTGGCCGGCGTGACGGCGCGCCTGGCGGGCATGGAGGTGCGGCTGTGAACCTGGCGCAGTGGGGGCAGCAACCGGAAGCGGCGCAGGCGCAGTTGGTCGCTGCGGGTCTGGCGCCGTCGGCGGCCGCGGCCAAGGCCCGGCTCTTGGCGACGGTGGCCGGCGGGCTGCAGGGACTGGGCCTGGCCGCTAACGCGCCGACCGAGGCGCTGTTCGTGCCCGGGCGGATCGAGGTCCTGGGCAAGCACACGGACTACGCGGGCGGCCGCAGTCTGGTCACGGCCGTGGAGCAGGGGTTCTGCCTGATCGCGGTGCCGCGGGCGGACGCTATCGTGCGCGTGCATGCCGTGGCCGCCGGGGAAACGGCGACCTTCGCACTGGAACCCGGACTGGTCCCGCGCCACGGCCACTGGTCCAACTACCCGATGACCGCCTGCCGCCGCCTGCGCGCCAATTTCGGCGCCGTCCAGGGGGCCGATATCGCTTTTGCCAGCGACCTGCCCGTGGCTTCTGGAATGAGCAGCTCCAGTGCCATGATCGTGGCCACGGCCCTGGTGATGATTGCCGTGAACCGCCTCTATGAGCATGCCGCCTTCCGCCGCCACGTGAGCGACGCACTGTCCCTGGCCGCCTATCTGGGCACGGTCGAGAACGGGCAGAATTTCGGTGACCTGACGGGCGACAAGGGGGTCGGCACCTTCGGCGGCAGCGAAGACCACACAGCCATGCTCTGTTCGCGCGCCGGTCAGGTGGGCCAGTTCGCCTATTGTCCGGCGCGTTTCCAGCGCTACCTGCCGGTGCCGGCCGAGCACGTGTTCGTCGTGGCCTTCAGCGGCGTGGTGGCCGAGAAGACCGGCGCTGCCCAGGAACTCTACAATCGGGCGTCGCTGCGCACGGCCGCCGCCGTGGCGGCCTGGCGGCAGGCCACCGGCAGCCAGGCCGTGTACCTGGCCGAAGTGGTCAGCGGTGGCGAGCCGGCCCTGGCGCAGTTGCGCCAGGTGCTGCAGCAGGTCAGCGGGCCCCCCTTCGCCGGCGCCGAACTGGTGCAGCGGGTGGAGCACTTTGTCGCCGAAGACGGCGAGATCGTCGACGCCGCGGCCAGCGCCCTGGCGGCGGGTGACCTGGGTCGCTTCGGCGCTCTGGTGGACCGGTCCCAGGCCCTGACCGAGTCGCTGTTGGAGAACCAGGTACCGCAGACCGTGGCCCTGGCCCAGCTGGCGCGCGCCCAGGGCGCCGTCGCGGCCTCGGCGTTCGGCGCTGGGTTCGGCGGCAGTGTCTGGGCCCTCGTGCCGCGGGCCCAGGCGGCCGATTTCGCCGCCCGCTGGCGGGCCGCCTATGCCGCCCGCTATCCGGCCGAAGCCGCGCGGGCCGAGGTATTCGCCACTCAGGCCGGTCCGGCGGTAGTCAACCTGACCGGCGATCTGGGCCTGTCGCTGCCCCCCCTGGCCACCGGTCAGGCGGTCGCGTGACGGCTGCCCCCCGCCCTGGGTCGGCCGCTGCGGCGGCCGCGGATCGGCCCCCGGTACCGGTCCGGGTTGGCCAGCGGTCGCGGCCCACCCCAGTGTGCGGCTACCTGGCCGGCCTGTTGCTGATGGTCCTGCTCGGTGGCTGCGGCGGCCATGGCGACGACGACTCCGCCACCGACTACGGGCCACCGGCCGCGGTCCAGGCTTGGCGTACCGCCGTCAGCTCGGCCATCGATACGGTCAACGCCGTGCAGGCTGACCTGGAGGCCCAGGCGGTGGGTTCCAGCGGCCAGGCTACCGGCCAGAACCTGGCGGCGGCGGCCGTCGAGCTGCGGCCGCGGCTGCAGCGCGCCGCGGCCGTGCTGGCCCAGGTCGAACCGCCGCCGGCGCTGGCTGAGTTGCAGTTGCGCATGCTGCGCTTGGTGCTCTGTCGCGACCAGGCGCTGGCGCTGACCGAGCAGGCCTGGGACCTGGAACGCACCTCCTCGTACGCCCAAGCGCGACCGCTGTACGAGGCGGCCTCCGGGCAGTTCGAGACCGCCCGGGAACTGGCGCAGGCGGTCAACGACGGCCTGGCCGAGGTGGATCAGGCCCTGGCCGGGACCCACCGCCGGCGGCTGGTGTCCTGAGGCTACCGGCGCCTAGTCCTGGCGGCACCCGGCGCCCAGACCGGCAGCGACCGGCCACAGCTGTTCGGCCACCCCTGCCTCCAGGTCCCGTTGGGCCGCCGCCGGCAGAGCACTGAAAAAGTCCAGGCCGGTCTGCGCCTCGACCTCGTCCACCGAGGTCAGGAAGCGCCGATGGTCCCACGGCGGCTGGCGGTAGGCCGGGTCTTCCTGGGGGTAGATCCACGCCAGCACAGCCAGGCCGTCGCCCTCGTCGGTGCGGCGCACCACCACCTTGAACAGCGCCCCCGGAATGGCCACCCGGCGTTCGCCGCGCGCGGTCTCACCGAGCCAGGCGCGGGGGGCCCGGCGGGCGAAGACCGGGCCGGTGATCACCCACACCTGACCATACTGGTCGGCCCAGGCGCCGGTGCGGCACTCCAGGTCTTCCCAGATACCGCGGTTGAAGTCGGCACGCTGCGGCACGGCGTTAAGCACCGTGTGGGTCTGCCGGCCGGCCTCGGGTCCCTGTCGTTCGGCGTGCCATTTCATCGCCAGATGGCCGCGTACGTACCCGTTCGGCTGGCGCGCCCGGACGGCCGCCGGGAACCGGTACGAAGCGTCGTTGGCCGCCAGGCCGCGGCGGAACAGGTCCGGGTCCGTGGCCCACTGAGAAGGCCGTGGGCGGCGGCGCGGCGGGGTCGCTAGCCGCCGCAATTCATAGGCCACCCACTGCGGTACCCGCAGCGAGTCCGGTCGGCCATCGCCGTCGTCGTCGTCACTGCCGTCAAAGCTGACCACGAAGGCGGTGAAGGAGCGCATCTCCTCGCGTGGCAGGGTGCGGAAGGGATCGTGGTCGTAGGGCCCGCTGGGCGTCGGCCGCCGCCGGGCACCGGTGTCCGGAGCCGGTGGCGTCGCGGCTGGCCCGGCGTGGCCCAAGGGGGCGGGACCGACGGGTTCCTGGGGGCGCATCACCCACAGCACGGCCCCCAGCAGGGCCGCCAGCGCCAGGAGCCACCAGACCGCTCGCCGTCGCATCAGCCGGCCACCCGGGTACCGACCGGCGGCGGGTCGACGGCGGCCGGTCGAGGCCCGTCAGGCCGCCATCCCCGACCGCGGCTGGCCCGGTGGGTCCCCGCCGCCGCGTTCACAGGTCGCCGTAGCGCGGCAGCTGGTCCAGGAACCGATGCGTCTGCCGGGGCAGGTCCAAGGCGCAGCAATAGTGCTCCAGGCCATTGGTGACCAACAGATAGCGGGCCCGCAGGGCGCGGTTGTACACGGCCAGTTGCTCCAGCGCGGCCGGCCCCACGGTGACCCCGGGTTCTTTGCACTCGGCCGCCAGCAGGGGTTGGCCGCGGCGATCGTGGACCACCAGGTCGGCGCGGAACGGCCGGCCATCCAGGGTCAGGGCGTACTCCACGGCGGTCAGGCTCAACGGACAGCCCCGGTCGTTGACCAGGTAGGCCAGCAGGTGCTGCCGCACCCACTCCTCCGGCGTCAGCGGCACGAAGCGACGGCGCGCCGGATCGAACACCGTCAACCGCCCGGCTCGCTGGCGGACCTCCAGGGGCCAGGTGCTGGGGAAATTCAGCGGCACCAGCCGCGCTGACGGTTCGCCCGCGGGCCTCAGCGGGCCCCCTCGCGGGACAACCGGTACGCGGTGTCAAAGGCCAATACTAGTTCATCCAGGGTGCAGTGGTCCTGGACAAAGTGCGAGGTGCAGAACAGCAGACCGCCATCGGCGAACTGCCGCAGCACCCGGGCGATCTCCTGCTGCAGCACCTCCAGACGGCCGAAGCCGATGGTGGTCTGCACGTCTAGCCCGCCCATAACGACAAAGGTTCCCCAGTACTTGCGGCGGTATTCCGCCAGGTCCATACCCGCCGATTCCTGGAACGGGTGGACCACATCAAAGCCCAAGTCCACGACCCCGTCGAGCACGGCGCGGATATTGCCGTCGCTGTGGAAACTGAGGTACGCGCCGCGGTCCTTTACCGACCGGCAGGTACTCTGGTGGTACGGGTAGATCAACCGCCGCCACAGGGCCGGGCTGAACAGCAGGCCCTGCTGCCCGCCCCAGTCGTCGGAGACGTGCACCATGTCGACGCCCAGGTCCAGGCAGTGATGCGCAAAGGCCTGGTTCCAGGCCGCCTGACGGCGGTAGATCTCATGTAGTTCGCGTTCGTACAGCAGCAGGTAGCCCAGGTGCTCCTCAATGCCGAACACGCCGTTCAGGCACTCGAAGATGCCCGGCGTCTGCACATAGACAAACCGGTCGCGCTCCCGTTTGTGGTGCTGTACCCCGTCGATGATGGCTTGGTACGCCGCCAGGTCATCGGGATCGCCCGGCGGCAGGTCCAGCAGATGGTCGGGGCGCAGCGGCCCGCCGGCCGCCCGTCGCAGCCCTGCCAGGCGTTCCCCGTCATAGGGGTTGGGGCCCCCGAACAGGTGGGCGTAGTCGAACTCATAGTGGTCCTCGAAGGCCTCCACCGAGCCGAAGGCCTGACGGATCGGCGCTTCCAGATTGGCGCGGACCCAGCCGTACAAGGGCACTCGGTCAGGGCGCCGATGCTCGATAACGTCGATGACGCGATCTCGGGGTCGCACGGTCGGGTGCCTCCGCGGCAGGTCAGCGCTGCGCCAAGGGGACCGCGTGGGTACGGATGTAGTCATCCACCCGCGCGGCGGTGCCGAAGTGTTCAAAGGGCCCGCCCGGGCCGACATAATAGAAGCGCTCGCCGTAATCTACCCCGTAACGGGCGCCCACCGCCCGTTCCGTGTCCAGGCCGAACAGGCGGATGAAGGCGCGGTCAGCGGCCTCCTCGTCGCCGTCCAGCTCGGGCAGCCGCAGGCCCTGGTCGGCCAGGTGCTGGCGCAGCCGGCGGCCGCTGGCTCCGGCCGGGCCCTGCGACTTGTTGACGCTCATCGCCGCCACCTTGGCGTCCAGGTGGGGGGTGATGTCGACGACGTGATTGCATGGCTGGTGCGGCCGGAACACCCAGTAATACCGCTCGCGCACGGCGTGGGGCTGCAGGCCACAGGCCAGCTGCTCCGGGTAGTCCTTGTCCATGCCGGCCATCCACGCCGCCGCTTCCACCGCCTGGGCGGTGACATAGTGGTCCGGGTTCTCCTCGTTGTGGCCCCACGGGTTGAAGGTGAGGACGGTGTCGATCTTGAGCGCCCGGATGAGGTAGATGAGGCGCACCCGCAACTCCAGCGGCGCGGCCTCGTCCAGCAGGTGGTTGCGGTACCCCAGGTTGATCACCTGCTTGAGGCCCAGGGCCTGCGCCAGCGCCTCCACTTCCTGCTCATTGCTGAGGATGGTGGCGCCCAGGCTCGGCGTCGGTCCGCACTTCTCGTCGTTGGTCGTCTGGATCAGGTACCCCGTGTACCCCTCGCTGATCAGCTTGGCCACTGTCCCGGCACAGAAGAACGGGATGTCATCGGCGTGGGCCTGGATGGCGGCCAGCACCTTGCCGGCGTGCGGTTGGCCCTCCTGCTGACGTTCGACGCGTACCGGACCGGCTTCCTGGTGTTCCAGTGGCATACGGCTAGCTCCTTGCCAGGTCGAGCCTCGACCCGTCCGCCGGTGGCCGCCCGCCTGGGGTTCGGTGGCCGCCACCGGCCGCGGCATCAGGGGCAGGTGAATTCAAAGGCGTACAAGGTGGCTCCGGTCAGCTCCAGCAGGGCGCCGGTGCACCCGCTGGCCGGCCAGGCCGACGGGTCCTGACGCCATCGCAGCACCGCCTCCGTGACCTGGCCGCCCACCGGGTCGCAGTCGTCCAAGCCAAAGCCCGGCAGCGGTTCGTGGTGGCGATCCAGCAAGGCGGCGCGGAGGTGTCCCTGTGGCCCGCAGACGGCGTTGACGGCTAGCCGGCCCGGGCCCGGGGCCGGGGTCAGCTGCAGCCGCTCAGGCTGCCGGGCGTGCCAGCCGATCAGCCGCCCCCGCGGCCACGACAGGCGGCCGATGCGGCAGAACCCGCCGCTGGCGCGGCCGCGCTCATAGCCGTCACGCTCCTCAACGCCGTGGCCGTGGTAGCCATGCTGATCCGCGGTGCCGGTGACATACAGCCAGGTCTGGTCGCCGACATCCAACGGCGACGCCGCGGTGTACAGGGCGCCTTGGGCCCACGCCGGCGCCTCGGCGGCGGGTAGCCAATCCGGCCGCCCCGGCAGGTGCAGCCAGCGGCCGCCCCGCTCCGGCTGGCACACCAGAGTCAGATCCACGCTGCCGGTGGCGCCATAGGTGAGCAGCTGCCCGGGGTGCACCCCCAGCGGCGGCAGGTGGCGGAAGTTCCACAGCATGCCCAGGGTCGGTCCCGGCGTCGGCAGCAGCGCCACGCCGTAGTAGTCGGCGCTGACAAAACCGCGTTGGCGGGCCGCCCAGTCATCCAATTCATCCGGCAGCAGGGCGCTCACCGGGGCACTGGCCTGGCCGGCGGCCCAGGTGGCGGTGTAGAACCGTCGCCGGTGCATGCCATTGACCTGGCCGCCGCGTTTGAGGGCGATGCGGGCGCTCTCCGACCAAGGGTCCCAGACGGCGCTGATCACATCACCCCACGGCCACAGGGGCGTCGACCCGTCCACTGTCCAGCGCAGCCCGTCGGCCGAATACGCGGTGTAGTACCCGGGGGCCTCCAGCCGATGGTGGGCGAAGCGCGGGTCGAGTTTGGCCGGGCTGGTGTAACCGAAGGCGCGGTACCGGGCCTCGGTCGGCGCCTGTGGGTCGATGAACACCGACGGGCAATGGAAGGGCAGATCCGTCAGGTGGTTGGCGCGGCTGCCGCCGCATTCGAGGACGCCGTAGGCCGGTCGCCGCCAGACCACGCCGTCGTCGCTCTCGGCGCAGGCCACCGTGACCACGTCGCGGTAGTCCCAGTCGCGCGGCCAGGCCTGGTACCACATGCGGAAGCGCCCCCCGTCGGCAATCACCGAGCCGTAAATGGAAGCGCCGCTGCCATCGGCGTCCGTGTCGCCGACCAACACCGGCTCCGGATCCACCTGGGGCGGCCGGACGCGCAGCTGCAGGCCCGCGGACCGGCCGCTGATCTGGGGGTGGGCTTCGCACACGGGTTGCAGGGGCACGACCAGCCTCCGCGGAGGGGGGGTGGATGCGGCAGCGCCATGCCGGTGGCGACCGCGTCGCCACGGCGTTCGCGTCGCCGGTTCGCCAGCTAATGTAGGCGGCTGCGGTTGGCGTTGAAAGGCGACGCGCCTAGATTGGCTGGCCGGCCGCGGCGGCGGCGGGAACGCCCACGGAGGGAACAGGCATGGACATCCGTTTGGAACTGGTGGAAGCCCGCGTGCTGGGGGCGCTGGTGGAGAAGGAACTGACGACCCCCGACTACTACCCGCTGACCCTCAACGGCTTGACGCTGGCCTGCAACCAACGTTCGGCGCGTGACCCGGTGATGAACCTGGACGAGAAGACCGTGGCGCGGGCCCTGGAGAGCCTGCGCGAGCGCCGGCTGACCCGGATGCTCAGCGGCGCCGACATGCGCGTGCCGCGGCACTACCACCTGTTGTCCGAGGCCCTGTCGCTGGCGCCGCCCGAGTTGGCGGCACTGGCGGTGCTGATCCTGCGCGGGCCGCAGACAGTCGGCGAAATCCGCGGCCGCTGCAGCCGGATGCACGCCTTTGCCGACCTGGCCCAGACCGAGCAGACGCTGGCGGAACTGGCCGGGCGGCCCGCGCCGCTGGTGGTCGAGTTGCCGCGCCAGCCCGGTCGGAAGGAACCCCGCTTCGCCCACCTCCTGTGCGGCGCGCCCGAGCTGCCAGTGGACGGTGAAGGTCCGGTGGACCCGATCACCCTGGAAGTGCGAGCGGAGAACGAGCGCTTGGCGCGGCTGGAGGAGGAGCTGGACGAACTCCGGCAGGCGTTCCAGGCGCTGCGGCAGGAGTTCGCCCAGTTCCGGGCGCAGTTCGAATGACGCCGCGGTGCGGCCGGGCCGCGCTCAGCGGCGCAGCAGCACTGGGTGCCGGCCGCGACGCCGCGGCCGCCGTGGTTCGGGAGGGCCGGCGACGCCGCGGCTGAGTCCGATGGCCAGCTCGGTGAGGGTGTCCAGTTCGGCGGCGTCCAGCAGGCCCATGGCGTGGGCCCGGCCGGCCTGGGTCACCCAGCCTTCCAGTTCGGACCAGGACAGCGCGTCACCGATGCCCTGATGCAGGTCGTCGAAGCAGTCCCATCCGCAGGCAGCAGTGGGAGGCGCGTCATCGGGCGGCAAGCGGCGCACAACACGGGGCGCCGTGGGCAGGGCCACAGCAACGCTCACGGTGACCTCCTGGGCTCGGGGTGGCGGGAGAAGCGCTTCCCTGCCTGGCCAGCAAACCCGGGGCCACCGTTCGCCGCGGGACCTTGTCCGGCCAACTTGCTTGGGGCCGATGGATTTGCCATGGTAGGGGGTGACCGGGTGCCGGCGTGGGCCGCATCTGGGGTGTAGCAGAAAGGTTACGGGGTGACCCCTGCAGGGGTCACCCGGGCGATAGCTCGGCGGCGAACCGGGGAGGGCGTGGATGGACGGGCTGGAGCAGGAGGTGTTGGCGCGCGTCGAGGCGCGGCGTGCGGTGCAGGTGGCCTGGACGCGGGAACTGGTCGCCATCCCGACGGTCAATCCCTATGCCGGCGACGCGTCGGCGGGGAGTGAGAAGGCCGGCCAGGAGTGGATCGCCGGGCGCCTGACCCAGTTGGGCGCCCAGGTGCGGCGCGTGCCGGTGCCGGCCGATGTATATGCCCGCGGTGGCATCATCGGCCCGGCGGACCGCTGCTGGGACGGTCGCGACAACGTGGTCGCCGAATGGGTTCTCGGCGATGGCCAGGGCCCCGTGGTGCTGCTGAATGACCACATGGACACGGTGGGCACGGCCGGCATGGGTTTCGATCCTTTCGACCCGGTGGTCGAGGACGGCTGCCTGTTCGGTCGCGGCAGTTCGGACAGCAAGGGGAACCTGGTCATGGGGTTGGTCGCCGTCGACGCCCTGCTGGCCAACCCGACCGGGCTGCACGGCCGCGTGGTCTACGCCTCGGTCGTCGACGAGGAGTGCAACGGCTCCGGGGCCGGCACCCTGGCGTGCTGCCTGGCCGGCGTCACCGGCACCCTGGCCATCTGCCTGGACGGCGCCCACGGTCAGGTCGACATCGGCTGCAACGGGGTGGCTACGGCCCGCCTGCGGGTCCAGGGCCGCGCTGGCCATGGTTCTGGCCAGGGCGCTGTCAGTGCCTTGGACAAAGCCATCCAGGTCAAGACCGCCGTCGACCATTTCGCTCGGGAGCACGCCGAAGTGTATCCGGATTGCGCCGTCAATATCGGCGTCTTCCGGGCCGGCACGCTGCCCGCCATCGTCCCCGGCGAGGCCGAACTGCAGGTCAATCTGAACTACGACATCCAGGACGCGTACCAAGCCGAGGAGCAGTCCGGCGCCTGGGATGGCCGGTTCTTCCGCACGCGGTTTCAGCGGTCGCTGGCCGCGCTGCCCGCCGCCGACGAGTGGTTCGGCGCCCACCCCGTGGAGGTGTCGTGGGTGAAGGACCTGTACCCGTTCTGGTGCGATCCGCACCAGCCGGCGATCCAGACGGTGCTGGGCGCCGTCGCCGAGATCCGCGGGGGACCGGTGCCCTGTGGCGTCAACCCTGCCTGGCTGGACGCGGCCCACCTGGCCCGGCAGCTACGCGTGCCTACCGTGGCCCTGGGCGCGGGGGCCGCCGGGGCAGCCCACGGCGCCGGTGAGTACGCGGTCATCGATGACCTGGCGGCCGGGGCCCGGACCGTGGCCCTGGTGCTGCACCGGCTGTTGCGCCGCGCCTAGCGCCGGGGCACCGACGCGACCGGGGGTCCCTTCGGCGTCGTCGCCGACGTCGTATATTATCTACTTTGCGGTCTGCCCGTCTGCCGTCACCAAGGAGCCCCCCACCGATGGACTCGCCATCGCCCCCAGCGCGGGACGCTGTCGTTGCTGATCCGCTGCAGGAGTACCTGCGGCGCACGCTGCTCGACGGCGCTTTCGGGGCCGTGCTGCTGCTGGCTGTCGATGGCCTGGCGGCGTATGCGGACCACCACGGCACGGCCGTCGCCGCCGCCTTGGTCGAAGCGATAGAGACCCACCTGGCCGCCGGCGCCGGCGCCTGCTGGCGGCACGGCACCGGCGTCATCGGTCTGGTCGTGGCGCCGGGCCCGCGTTCTCCCGTGGCCGACGATCCGCGGCGCGGCCTGGCCGACTTCCTGGCCGCCCGTGGCTTGCCCCCCTGTACCTTGGCCGGCGGTGGCGTGGCCCACCCCGGAGAAGCCTATTTCCTGGACGCACGGGTGGCCGAACTGCTGCTGGGCACCTGCCGGCGGCTGCTGGAACAGGCCCAGGCCCGCGGCGGTGACCAGATCCTGTGGCTGGCCCACGAGACGGGTCCCGAACCGGCCATCGCCGCCGCCTTCTTCGCCGAGTTGGCCCGGGCCAATGCCGCTCGGGTGCGCGAGCTGGAGGTGGAGTCGCGCATCGATTTCCTCACCGGTCTGGCCAATCGCCGCGGTTTCGAGGATGTCGCGACGCGACGCACGGAGGCGGCTCAGCGCAGTGGCGTACCCCTGGGTCTGATCTACTTGGACTCCGACTCCCTCAAGCGGATCAACGACACCCTGGGCCACGACGCCGGCGATCGTTTCCTGGTCGAGATCGCCCGGGTGCTGCGTCAGGTGGTGCGCGGGTCCGATTTCATCTCGCGCTGGGGCGCCGATGAGTTCGCCGTGCTGATGGACGAAGCCACGGCCGAGCATGCCCTGGCCCTGGCCCACCGCATCCACTCGGCGGTGGCCACCCGCACCGAGGGCTCGGTGTCGATCGGGGTGTACTACGGCGTGCCGGCCAGCACCGACGAGGCGGTGCAGCATGCCGATCGGGCCCTGTACCGGGCCAAGAAGCGGGGCAAGAACCGGGTTGAGCCATGGCAGGCAGGGCCGGACGAAGTGTCTTGACGGCCGTGATCGCGGTGGTACATTCACCCGCCTGAGGTGGGCACCCCCGCCAGGTCCGGGTCAAGGGAGCAGATCGATGTTGAAGATTACGGAAACGGCCGAGCAGAAGATCGTCGCGCTGATCGGCGAGACAGGCAAACCCGTGCAGGGGCTGCGGGTAGGGGCCACTGCCCGGTCGCCGTTCAAGGTCGACTACCGCCTGGCCTTCCTGGGCGCCGAGCAGGTGCGCGATGACGACACTCGCGTGCCGTTCAACGGCTTTGACGTGTATCTCGACGCCGCCAGCGTGCCGTTGCTGCAGGAAACCACCATTGACTACGTCGAAGAAGCCACCGGCGCCGGGTTCAAGATCGACCGCGCTCACAAGGTGCCGCCCGAACTGCGCGGGACCCTGGCGGAGCGGGTGCTGACGGTCATTGAGGAGCAGATCAATCCGTCGGTCGGTGGTCACGGCGGCCACGTGACCCTGATGGAAGTGCGTGACGGCATCGTGTATGTCGAACTCGGCGGCGGGTGCCGCGGCTGCGGCATGGCCAAGGTGACGCTCAAACAGGGCATCGAGCGGATGCTCCTCGAGGCCCTGCCCGAGATCAAGGAAGTGCGTGATGTGACCGACCACGCCGGGGGCGAGAATCCCTACTACGCCCGTGAGGCGGCCGAGTAAACGGCGGCGGTGGCGGTCCGGATGTGCTAGCGCCAGGCTGGCCAGGCCAGTCTGGCGCTTCGCTTTTGCCGACGCGGTCGGCCGCCGTCGCGGTCGGCCGCCTGCCCAAGGAGTGAGGCCATGCTGCGCGCAGCCATCTTCGACATGGACGGACTGCTGGTCGATTCTGAACCCCTGTGGCGACGGGCCGAGCAGCAGGTGTTCCCCACCGTCGGGATCGAGCTGACCGACGCCATGTGCATGCAGACCATGGGAACCCGCCTGGACGAGGTGGTGCGCTACTGGTATGGCCTGCATCCGTGGACGGGCCCCAGTCAGGAAGAAGTGGCCGCCCAGGTCATGGCCCGGGTCATCGACCTGGTCGCCACCGAGGGCGAGGCCCTGCCGGGCGTGGCCGCGGCGCTGGAGCGCTGTGCCCGGGCCGGACTGGCCGTAGCCCTGGCTTCATCGTCGCCCATGCGTCTGATCGACGCGGTGGTCGATCGCCTGGGGATTCGCGCCTGCTTCACCTGTCTGCAGTCGGCCGAACACGAACCGTACGGCAAGCCCCACCCCGGCGTCTTCCTCACCACCGCCGCCCGGTTGGGGGTCGATCCGACCGCCTGTCTGGTGCTCGAAGACTCGCTGGCCGGCGTCCTGGCCGGCAAGGCGGCCCGCATGCGGGTGGTGGCCGTGCCGGCCCGCGAGCAATACGACGACCCGCGGTTTGCCATCGCGGACCTGCGGTTGCCCTCGCTGCGGGCCTTGGACGACGACGCCCTGGCGACGCTGCAGCGCCGCTGAGCTGTCCGGCGGCCCGACCGCCGGTCAGGCGCGGCCGGCGCGGGGCGCGCCGGGGCTCTGGCCGCGGCGTTGGCGGGTCGGGCGTGCCAACCAGGCCTCAATCGCTGCCAGCGCATTGCCGGTAGCCATGCCCGTGTCCACCTGACCGGCCAGGTCCGGCCCCCAATGGCGGCCGCAATACTGGCCCAGGGCGTGCAGCATGCCGCCATCCCAAGGCTGACCGGGTGCCTCCAGCTGCCAGTGCGACAGGAAGGCCACCGCCTCTTCGGCCAGCTGCAGGAACAGCGGTTCGCCGGTCAGGTCCGCCAGGGCCAGTAACGGCCCCACCGCCTTGGCCGGACCGATGGGGTACAGCAGCGGGAAATCGTCCATCCGGCAGCACTGACCGCCGCGGGCGACCCCTTGGTGTGCCAGCGGCAGGTCGTACAGGTAGGTCCACAGGGCGCCAAAAGCCGCCGCCTGGTGACACCCTTCCAGCACCGACGGGGCGCCGGTAGCGGCGAACAGCGGCACCAGGCCTTCCAGCACGTAGTACGCTGCTTCGCCGTCGACAAACTCCACCTGGGCCACTAGGCCGTCGATCATCTGGTTGGCGTACTCGTATTGCCGCAACTGGGGCGCCACGGCCGCCGCCAGGCGCAGGGCCCGGTCAATGTAGCTGAGGTCGCCGCTGGCCTCGGCGTAGCGCACCCACAGGCCACAGACCACGGCCCGGGCGGTCACCCGGTGAGCTTTGTGCAGGGCTTCCTGGTCGGCCTCGTCAAAGACATCCGGCAGATCGCCGTCCGGCCGCTGGTGGGTGGCCAGGAAACGGGCGGCCTCGGCCGCCGTCGTCCACCAGGCGGCGCGCGCCGCCGGCTCCGGGTAGTCCGGCGCTTCGGCCCACAGCTGCAGTAGCTGGCTGCCCAGGTGGCCCAGGGAATGGGTCCAGACGCGCTGACCCGGCGCGTGGTCGAGCATGAAATCACCGTAGCGACGGCCGTCAGAGCGGTCCAGGTACGGCTGGTCACCGGGGCCGGGGCGGCGGAACAGGGCGATGTTGCGGCTGATCTCGGTGACGTAGGGCAGCAGCTGCGCGTCGCCGGTGCGCTGCCAGTAACGCACCATACCCAGCAGGGTCTCCACGGCGATGCCCTCACCCCACCCGAGGTCATAGTACCCGCTCATCTCCCCGCGGCGAGCGGCCGGCCCGGTCTGGGTGCGCACCCACATGTTGCTGAACCAGCCGCGGCCCGGTCCCAGCGCGTCGGCGTCCCACAGGCCACAGCGCGGGTAGAAGGCCGCCAGCCGCGTCGCCACCGCGGGCAGCGAGGCCATGGCCGGCGGTCGGTCCAGCAGCAGTTGGGTGGCCAGCCGGACAGCGGCCAGCAGGGGTTCTTCGCCGGCCGCCAACGGCCGCGCCGCCAGGAGCTCCACCAGTTCCACCTGCTGCCCGGCCGCCAGGCAACCGCTAGTCGGCAACCACGGCGTGGCCGGCCGATCATCGGTATAGGCGGCGCTGTCCGGCCAGTACACGCGCAGGCCCGGCGGCTGCGGCGCCGCCGGTGGCACCCAGTCCAGCGTCCCGGCCGAGACCCGCTTGTCGAGGCCGTACACGGCCACCCAGTCGGCGCCATGCCAGATGTGGAAGGGGAAGGGTACCGCCCAATCGACCGGCAGCCGCGCCGGCCCCAGATCGGCCCAAGGTTGGGCGTGGTGCTTCAGCGGGTAGGTGTAACGGCACGCGGCGTCGGCCGGCAGGCGGAAGCCCGGGTGCACCGCCAGCGGCCCGGATTGCTGCACCCGGTAGGTCTGGCGTCGCTGCAGGACGCCGGGCAACGGCCCCCAGCTGAGCTCGCCGGTGGCCTCCCAGGCGGGTTGGCGGGCCACCAGGCGCCAGGTGGGCGCCGGGTCCGCCGCCGCCGGGCAGACCAGGGCGGTGCCGTCAGCGCCGCCCGCGGAGGTGGAGAACTCGTAGTCATACACCCCGTCGAGCAGGCGCTGCCAGCGACCGTGCACGTACAGGTCAACCGGGCCCAGGTGCCAGTACTCACCCGCCGGGGTGACGTCGCCCTGCAGGGCGGCGCGCAGGCCGGCCTGGGTCAGCGTTACCGTGTTCATCGAGCCTCCATGGGGGGCGCCAGGCGGGCGGTCACCGTTCCTCCAGCCGGCGCAGCTGCAAGTCGGTGTGCCGCAGCCGGTCCGCAATGGACCGCGCCAGGCGGACGAAAACCTCAGCCCGCAGTTCGGGTTCGTCGGCCAAGACCTGGTCGAAACGCTCGCGGGACACGGCGTAAAGCTCGGTCGGCGTGCGCGCCTCGGCATCGGCAGAGCGGCGGCCGCGGTCCAGGAACGCCAACTCGCCGAAGAAGTCGCCGCGGCCGATCGTCGCCAGGTGGTGCCGCCGGCCCGGTTCCAAGGGCAGCAGGATGCGGACCGCGCCGCGCCGGACCAGGAACAGTTCGTCGTCGTCGTCGCCGTGGCCGAACACCGGCTGGCCGGCAGCCACCTCCACCGTGCGCACCACCGCCGCCAGCCGGGCCAGCAGGCCCCCGGTCAGGCCCTGCAGCAGCTCCATGTCCGCCAGCCCCAGGGCCGTGTCCACCCCCTCCGGCCGGGCGCCGGCGGCGGCCAGGCACTGCTCCTCCAGCCACTCCAGCCCGTCGTCCAGCGTCGGGTGGATGACGCCCGCACCGGCGCGGACCAGACCCATCTCCGCCAGGTACCGCTCCATGTCCCGGTGGTGTGGCAGGGTGGCCGGCAGGCCACTGAACAGCAGCTGGCCGCCCCGTTCGGTCAGCCGGACCTCGATCTGTTCGAACACGTGCGCGGCGGTGTAGTCAATGGATTGCACGCGGCGCAGGTCAAAAAGCAGGTAGCGGCAGCGGGCCAGGTCCGGCTCCAGCTGCGTCAACAGCTGGTCCGTGGTGCCGAAGAACAGGTTGCCTTGCAGTTCGCAGACCACGGCCTCGCCTCCGTGCTGACGCAGCAGTTCGCGCTCGGTGAGCCGCCGTCGGTTGGTCGACGACACCTGGTCCAGCGAACTGCGCCGGCGGATCACCGAGCCGCGGACCTGATCGCGCAGGAACAGCCAGATGGCCAGACCGACGCCGACGCCGGCGGCGGCGATCAGGTCCACCAGCAGCGCCACCAGTACCACGGCCGCAATCACGGCGAAGTCCTGGCGGCCGTCCGGGTGCCGCAGCAGGCGCAACACCCGCACATCCAGCATGCGCCAGGAAACCACCAGCAGGATGCCGGCCAGGGCGGCCAGCGGGACCCAGGCAATCAGGTCACTCAGGGCGACGATGGACAGCACCACCAGGACCCCGGCGACGACCCCGGCCAGCGGCGTGCGGCCGCCGCTGCTGACGTTGACCAGCGACGGGCCGAGGGTCCCGGAGCCGGGCATGCCGCCGATCAGCGCCGCGGCCAGGTTGCCGGCCCCTTGGCCGCACAGGGCGCGGTTGGAGTCGTGCCGCTGCCGGGTGAGGGTGTCGAGGATGACGCCGGTTTTGAGCGTGTCGATCGACAGCAGCACCGAGAGGGTGAAGGCTGGCACCAGGGCCTTCTCTACGGTCACCAGATCCACGTGCGCCAGGCCGCCCAGCCGCTCGCCCAGGCCGGCCAGCAGGGGGCCACTGGCCGCCAGCGGGCCGATGACCAGGCGATTACCCGTCAGCGAGCGCAATTCCGGCAGCGCGACGGCCAGCAACCAATAGGCCGCCAGGCCGCTGGCCAGGCCGACAATCGCGGCCGGCACCCGCCGGGTCAGCCGCGGGGCGCTGACCATGCCCACGATGGTGGTGCTGCCGATGACGATCGCCGGCCAGCGCCACAGGTCGGGCGCCAGCAGGCCGGCGCCCAGGGTCTGGCCGGCAGGCAGCCCCAGCAGCCGCGGCAACTGCCCCACGGCAATCAGCAGGCCGACCGCCGCTAGGTACCCGCTGACGACCGGGAACGGCACGAACTTGATCAACCGACCGCCGCCCACCGCCCCATACACCAGCTGCAGCCCGGCGGCCAGCAGCGCCGTCAGCAGCAGCAGCGGCAGGATCTGCTCGGCGGTCAGCGGCGGACCGAGGCGTCCGGCAGCCAGGCTGCCGACCATGCCGGCGATGACCGCCGCAGCCGGGGCGCAGGGGGCCGAGATCAGACCGCGGGTGCGGCCCACCAGGGTGGCGACGACGCCCAGCGCGGCGGCGCCGAGCATGCCGGCCATGGCGCCGGCGGCGGCGTACCCAGGACCCAGACCACTGTAGGCGAGCACGCCGTAGGCAATCGCCGACGGCAGCGCCACCAGCATGGCGGCCAGACCCCCCCACAGGTCACCGATCAGCAGGGGCGCGGCGGGTGTCTTCATGGCGGCACCTCCCGGAGGGGCACGGCAGTCAGGGTGGCGACGGGCAGGTTCACGGGGCCGCCGCCGCGTAGGCGATCACTTTCGCCAAGAGCCGGGCGGCCACGAACTCGTTCACCTGGGTGGTGGGTTGGGGCACGACTTCGACCAGATCGGCGCCGATCAGCACCCTCCCCGGCTGCGGCCGCAGCAGGCAGGCCAGGTAGCGCAGCGCCTGCCACCAGGCCAGACCGCCCGGCTGGGGCGTGCCCGTACCCGGGCACAGGTGGGTCTCGAAGGCGTCGATGTCGATGGTCAGGTAGACCCGGCCGGTCAGCGTGGCCAGGAGCTCCAGCAACCGGGCCTCGGCGCCGGCGTCGCGCGCCAGGCTGGCGGCGGCGAAGGTCTCCAGGCGCGGACAGTGTCGCCGGAAGGCGGCTTCGTCGGCGGCCGCGGAGCGGATGCCGATGGCGATCAGACGCGCGCCGCGCTCGACCAGCCGGCGCATGGCGCAGGCGTGGGAGTGGGGCGTGCCCGCGTATTCGTCGCGCAGGTCCGCGTGGGCGTCCAGCTGCACCACGGTCAAGTCCGCCCCGTCGTGGGCCGCGGTCGCCGCGGCCACCAGGGGCGGCGTCAGACTGTGTTCACCGCCGACGCCGATAACCAGGCCGCCGTCGCGGTGCAGCGGGCGGGCGGCCGCCTCGACGCGTGCCAGGTAGGCGCCCGCGGCCTCGTCGGCAGCCGGCGGCACGGGCGCGGCCCAGTGGTAGGCAAGGGCGGCCAGGTCCACCTCCTGCTCGTCATCCCACAGCTCCACCTGGGCCGAAGCCGCCAAGATGGCCGCCGGCGCGGCCGCCGTGCCGCCCCCGAACGACACCGTGCCTTCGAACGGCAGGGGCAGCAGGGTGACCCGCGCGGCCTGCGGCCCGGCGTCGGGCAGGTCCAGGAAGCCGGGGGGGGTCACGGCCCCGACTCCTGATCCAGGGCTTCGCACAGGCCCTTGGCCAGCAACGGCAGCACGGTCGTGGCGTCGGCATGGACCTCGGCGTAGCGGCCACCCTCAGCTGGCGGCACGAACTTGCCCCAGCTGATTCCCTCGGCGTAGGTGCAGCCGGACAAACCTCCCCAGTGCACCGGTTCCGGGCATATCCGCACGCCGTAGCGGAAACGCGGCGGTTGCAGTGACACCCCTAGGCGATGGGCGGTGATGTCGTAATAGGGGCCCACCTGCTGGGCCCAGTTGCGCGGCACGCCGCCGCCAATGGTCAGCAGGGCCAGTTCGGGGGCTTGGCCGACCAGGCGGGCATACTGCTGCAGGTCCAGGAAGGGGTTGTAGGACGGCACGGCGGTGAACAGTTGCTGCGGCTCGGCCGGCTCCGCGGCGGGTCTGCCGGCCAAGGCCCGGCCCATGGCCCAGGTGGCTACGTCCAGGCCGATCTCGCTGTCGGTGAAGGCGGGAATGAACACCGGCACCTGCTGCTCATAGGCGCTGCGCAGGATACCGCGCCCCTCGGCCCGTTGACTGAGCCGTGCCCCCAGGGCCTGGCACAGTCGGGCCGAGGACCAGACCCCGTCGGCCGGCTGGCCCTCGTCCAGAACGCTGCGGACCAGTTCCTCCACGTCGTTGAGATTGGCCTCCATTTCCAGCGTGTCGTAGACCCGGTTATAACCCAGCTCGAACAGCTCCTCGTCAGCTTGGGTGGCCTCGTGGCGGTAGTGCAACAGGCCGATGGACTCGGTCAACCCATGGGCCATCAGAGCGCCGGTGGCGACCACGGCGTGTACCAGGCCGCGGTCGATCAGGTCGCAGATGATCGTCCCCTGCTTGGCCACGGTCATGGCGCCGGACAGGGTCAGGATCAAGCGGCAATCGGGTCGGCGGGCGATCTCCAGCAGGATGGCGAACGCCTCGCCGAGTTGGCGGCCGCCGAAGGCGGTCTGGCCCATGGCCCGCAGCAGGGCGGCGAAGGAGGTAACCTCGTCCAACTGCAGACTGCGAAGCGGGGTCAGGCCATCGGCCTGGCCGTCGTGGAAGGCGCGTTTGGCCATCGCCAACTCCCTCGCCGCCGGGGCGCCGGCGGGCCAACAGGTGCAGGCCGGGCTGCCGGTCGGCGCGCCGTGGGCGCCGCCGCAGCAGGTCCACAGGGCCAGGCGGCCGCTGTGCCTGGCGGCATAATGTCGCCGCCGCCGGCGGTAGCAACAAACCCCGACCGGCCGGCCTCCGGGGCGCCGCCGGTTGAACCGCCGGCGCTGGCCGCCTATCTTGGCCCGCCCGACCCCCGGGGACGGCCGGGGCGCTCCCTGCCACTGCGACGCGAAGGCGAGTCATCGATGGGCATTGACGGAGAGACCCTGGCAGCAGCCGTGGACCTGGGCGGCACGTCGCTGAGCTGTGGCCTGGTGAACCGGGAAGGCGAACTGCTGGCCCAGCGCCAGCAGGCCTCGCCGGCCGCCGCTGACGGCGACCAGTTGGTGGCCGGCATCGCCGCCGCCGTGAGCGCGCTGCTGGCCGACGCCGGGCTGCCCGCCGGTCGTCTGGCGGGCCTGGGGGTGGGCGCCCCGGGCCTGGTCGATGCGGCCACCGGGACGCTGCTGCAGGCCACCAACCTGCCGGGATGCCGCCAGGTGCCGCTGGCGGCGCGACTGGGGGCCTGCTTCGGCTGCCCGGTGCAGGTGCGCCATGACGTCGACCTGGCGACGCTCGCCGAATGGCGCCTGGGTGCCGGCCGCGGTTGCCGGCATCTGGCTTGCGTCTGCGTCGGTACCGGCATCGGCTTGGGGCTGGTGCTCAACGGGGCCCTGTACACCGGGGCCGCGGCTGGGGCGGGCAACCTGGGCCACCTGATCTTGGCGGAAGACGCCGCGGCCGAGGTCTGCCGCGGTCCGGGGTACCTTGAGTCGCAGGCGGCCGGACCGGCGATTGCGGCCGCGGGCGGCCAGGGCGACAGCGACGCTCGCCCGGTGTTTGCCGCGGCCGCGGCCGGCGAGCCGACCGCCGCCCGGGCCGTGGCCCGGGCCGCCCACCTGCTCGGGCTGGCGGTGGCGAACCTGGCGAATCTGCTGGATCCGGAGCGGATTGTGGTGGGCGGCGGCGTCGCCCAGGCCGGCCAGGTCCTGCTGGCGCCGCTGGTGGCCACCGCGCGCCACCACGTCTGCGCCTTCCTGGCCGAGCGGTTGACCATCGTGCCGGCGCAGCTGGGCGCCCGCGCGGGCCTGATCGGGGCGGGCCTGACCGTCTGGGAACCGCCGCGCTGACGCCGCCGCCGGGCGCCCCGGCGGCCGACTTGCCACCGGCCCTGACGGCAGTGGATATTCTTCGGTCGCGGCCCTCCTGGCCCGGTGCGCTGACGCGCCGGGGGCTGCCGGCGTCGTCTGGCTGCTGCGCACCTCCCATTGAGAGGATCTCCGTTGGCCGTCGTTCTGCCCTTCCGCGGTTTCCGCTATGCGCAACCTGCCGGTGCCGACCTGTCGGCGCTGATCGCCCCGCCCTACGACGTCGTCGGTGCGGCCCAACGGGCCCAGCTGCTGGCCGCCGCGGCGCACAACGTGATTGCCCTGGAGCTGCCCGAAGGGTCGCTGGATCCGCAGGTACCGGGCAACCGCTACGCCACCGGCCGGCAGCGTTGGCAGGCCTGGTGCCGCACCGGCGTCCTGGCCGCCGATCCGTTGCCGGCGATCTACGTCCTTGAACAGCGCTATGTCCACCAGGGCGTGGCGCGGGCTCGGAGAGCCTTTCTCGCCGGGGTCCAGCTGGAGCCCTTTGCCGCCGGGGTGATCCTGCCCCACGAACGCACCCTGCCCAAAGCCATCGACGACCGCCTGCAGTTGACCCGCGCCACGGCGGCCAACCTCAGCCCGGTTTTCGGCCTCTACGCCGATCCCGGACAGCGCCTGGTCCCGCTGCTGGCGCAGGCCATGGCGACCGCCCCCTTGGCGGTAGCCACCGGTAGCGACGGCGTGCAGGCGACGCTGTGGGGCCTGACCGACGCGGCCGCCCATGCAACCCTGGCAGCCTGCCTGGCCGACCAGCCGCTGTACATTGCCGACGGTCACCACCGCTACACCACGGCGCTGGCCTATCGCGACGAATGCCGGGCGGCGAGCGGGGCGGCGGCGGCCCACGGGGTGGCGCCCTGGGACACCGTGATGATGGCGCTGGTCAACATGGACGACCCCGGCTTGGTGGTCTGGCCGACGCACCGCCTGGCCCGAGGCGGGCCCGATTTCGCACCGGCGACCTTCTGGCAGCGCCTAGCGGAGCGGTTCACGCTGACGCCCGTGGCCGACGCGACGCCGACCGCGGCGCTGGCTGCGGCCAGCGGTCCGGCGCTGCTGGTCCGTAGCCGTGATGGCCGCACCTGCCTGGCCGTGCTGCGGGGCGACCAGGACCACGGTGCGGCCTTCCCGGCCGCCACCTCGGCGGCCTGGCGCCAGCTCGATGTCGCGGTGCTGCAGGAGCTGATCCTGTGGCCCCTGCTGCAGATCCACCCGGATCACCCGGAAACGCTGGCGCGGCTGGCCTTCACCCACGACGACCGCGAAGCGTTAGCCGCGGCGCCCGAACACGACGCGGTGTTCGTGCTTCGCCCGGTGCAGGTAGCCCAGGTGGCGGCGGTGGCGCAGGGCGGCCAGACCATGCCGCAGAAGTCGACCTACTTCTACCCCAAGCTGCCTTCGGGACTGGTTTTCAAGTCGCTGGCCTGAACCCGACTCGCCCCGGCCCTCCGGGTCGACGGCGCTCGCGCCTCAGTCGTCGAACCGGACGCAAGCCCATCCCAGCTGCCCGGGGCGGTCGGCGGCGGCGGCGACCAGGTCAAGGACCGGACCCGGCAGCGATCCCCCCCGCACCGTGTTGGTGACGAACAGGCCGCTCAACGGCCGCGACAGGGCGATGTCGGCCCATTGCGGTGGGCTACCCGCGTTGACCTGGGTCACCCGGTAGGCGGTCGGGGTGGCTGCCGCCAGGCCGGTCGGCGCGAAACTGGCGACCAGCAGCAGGCGGCCGTCGCCAGGCAGGTGGAACCGCGCCATCTCGGGCCGCCAGCCGGTCTCGCCATCGACATGGCGCGCCAGCGTCTGTCGACCGACCACGACGCCGG
Source organism: uncultured Gemmatimonadota bacterium (assembly GCA_903893785.1). Taxonomy (GTDB): domain Bacteria; phylum Latescibacterota; class UBA2968; order UBA8231; family UBA8231; genus CAITNQ01. Next base: position 49,702 of record CAITNQ010000203.1, on the reverse strand, counting down.
CTTGGACTTGGGCGTACTCCAGCGAATGGGCCGGGGTCACCGACGGGAAGAACTGCGGCCGCAACCGCGCGTCCACCTGGCTGGCGATCCACACCAAGTGCGCTGTCCCGGCGCCATCGACCCACAGGTCGCCGTTGCGCAGGTGCCCGGCGGTGGCGTCCAGGTTGGCGATTTCGCACCAGGGGCCAAAGGGGCTGCGGGTGATGTCCGGGGAGCAGGCATAGAACAGCCGCCGGAACACATAGTCCCACTCGCGACCGGTGAGGGCCCGTTTCGCCTCGCGCCAGGCGGTCACCGGTTCGACGATGTCGCTGACCCCGAGGAAGTGGGCAGCCCGGTTCTGCAGCACGACATTGGGGTAGCACAACCGCAACGGCTCGCCCTCGCCCGCCTCGTGCCGGGGCCAGGCCACGGTGCCCTGCCCCGACCAGCCGCCGTGCCGGTGGCGAAATGAAAGATGGGCCACATCGTAGCCGGTGTTCTGGAGGTACAGCACCTCGCGCGCCGGTCCATCCGTGGCCACGGTGCGGTACGAGTGCTCGGTGAACGCCGGCCGGTCGCGCCACACCGGTACCTCGCGCCGCGGGGGGGCCGCGGGTTCGTCCAGCGCTACCCGGAACACGGTGGGTTGCGCCGGCCCGGCATAGGCGCCGGGCAGGGCCAGGGTGGGATTGGCCGTGACCAGCAGCTCGCCGGGAGGCAGCAGCGCCAGCGGGGAAGGCTCGCGGGTGCGTCCGGTCAGATCCCGGTGCAGCACGTGCCACCCCTGCGGGCCGTGGCCGAACAGCAGCCAACGGCAGTTGTTCAGCGGCGGATGGTCGGGCAGCGTCTCCAGGCCGGCGACGAAGACCTGCTCCTCGTGCCGCACGACGACGGTGGAGCCAAAGCACCACAGCGGCCCGGCCCCGTTGTCGGCCGGCTGGTAGTTGTAGATCGCCGACTCCGCCGTCACCCGCGGCCGCAGCGTCATGGTTGGCTCCCTTCGCCCAAGACCGCGCATGGCGGGCACCGGCGCGGCCGCAGAGCGGCCCCCGAGAAAGGGCCGCGAGGGGGGTTCCGGGGGCCGGCGAGCGGGCGGGCCGGCCCCGCCCGCGGAGCTGATGATAAGGGCCGTGGCCGGGCTGATCAATGGCCATCCGGCAGCGGCGTCGGGGGCCGGACCGGGTGCCGGCCGCCGGGTCCAAGGCGGCGGCGCGTACCGTGGCCCATGCCGTCGCGGCGCTGCCACCAGCGTCGTTGGCGCCCACGATCCGCCGCTGCCGCTTGCCAGCCGCGCCGGCACCGCCGAAGATACAGGGGCGCGGTCAGGGGGGCCGGCCGCGGCGGGCCCGCCGGTGGCCCGGCCGCCGGCCGCCACCGCGGCAGGCATTGGCCTGCACCACCAGGCAGGCCCGCGGGCGTCGTCCGCAACGTCCGCCAGGGCACCGCCGGGATGAGGGGAGGCGGGACTGTGAGTGAAGAAGGGACGACCCCACCATCGGTGGCCGACTGGGGCCAGGCGCTGGACCAGTTAGGCGGCGACGAGGAGACCCTGCGCGAGGTGGCCCAACTCCTGCTGGACACCTGCCCGGCGCTGGTAGCGCCGATACGGGCAGCGGTTCAGGCGGGTGATGCGGCGGCGCTGAAAGTGGCCGCGCACACGCTGAAGGGCAGTCTGGCGGTGTTTGCCGCGGCCCCGGCAGTGGCTGCCGCGCTGGCCCTGGAAACGCTGGGGCGTCAGGCCGACCTGGCACCGGCCGGCGCTGCCCTGACGCGTCTGGAGAGCGAACTGGAGCGGCTGCTGCCGCAGTTGCGCGCCTGGGTGGCGGCATGAGCCAACCCGGCGCCGCTGAACCGGCTTCATTCACCGCCGCCTGGCGCCAGGTGTGCGAGCGCACCGGGGTGGTCATTCCGGTGCATCTGCCCCCGGGACCCGCCGATCCGGTGGCCGTGTCGCTGCTCAGCGACACGGTCGCGGCCTGTCTGAGTCAGCTGGGCGATCCCGCCCGTCTGTGTCTGTGCGTCGACGGCGCCGACCGCGGCAGTGATGTGGCTGCGGCGGTGGCGGCACCGCTGGGGGTAGCCTGTCTGGCCCTGCCCGACAACCGCGGCAAACTGCACGCCCTGCGCCATGGGGTGGCGCGGCTGCTGGCCGACGCGTCGCTGACCTGGGTGGTCACCGTCGACATGGACGGCGATCATTTTGCCAATGAACTGGTCAACCTGGTGCGGACCGCGGCCTTCGCGCGCGGGCAGTGCGGTTGGGAACAGGTGCTAGTCATCGGCAGCCGGGTGAGCAAGCATCGGCCCATGGGTTTCCTGCGGGGCGAGCTGGAGGAACTGGCCGACCGTGTGCTGCTGGACGCCCTGGCCTACGACGCGGTCCGGCGCGGCCAACCGCTGCGGCTGGAACTGGCCACCGCGGTAGAGGAATACCCCGACTTCCATTCCGGCTACAAGCTGTTCTCGCGGGCCACGGCCGAGGCCGTCTTCCTCGCCCCGCCCCGCCTGTGCGGCGCCACCGAGGACGCTTATTACCGGCATGGCTGCGAGGCGGTGATGAGCGTCGAGGCGCTGCAGGCCGGGGCCCACCTGGCCCTGGTCCGGCGCAGCACCTTCAACGAGCAGCCGGTGTCAAGCTTCGGCCAGCTGCAGCGGGCCCGGCTGGTGGCCGACAAGATGATCTGGCCATGTCGCCGCCTGCAGGTGCCCCCGGCCTTCGTCGACCAGTGGCTGCGCAACCACCTACCGCGTCTGCTGCTAACTACCCTGGCACCGCCCGGCAAGGACGAGCTGGCCGAGATCCATCGCCTGGTCCTGGCCGGTGTGGGCCACCCCACGGACCTGCCGTTGACCTGGGGCCCGCTGTTCCTGTGAGCGCCGGTTGGCTCAATACGCCGGGTGCGCCTGCCAGTCGCGGGCGGTGTCGCCGTCGCCGATGACGGGCAGGCAGGCCAGGCGCAGCCGCGCACACCCCAGCGGGATCAGTTCGACCGTCTCGTCCGCAGCCGGCGAGCGCACCGGGCTGACGCGCAACTCGGCGGCCGTCTGCTGTTCCAGCCCCCAGGCGGGAATGCGGCGCGCCAGCGCCGTCAGGCGCACGGGCGCCGCCTCCGGCGTCCATGGCTGGGCCGCGATCGACGCCGCCTCGCGCACCGTCACCCCGGCCAGCGGCGCCTGCGGGTCGAGGACCAGGCCGTAGTTCCACGGCGTCGTCGGCAGCACCTCCCATTCGGGCCACGCGTCGCTACCCCCGCAGCGCCGCCACTGCTCCCCCACGGCCACCGAGTAACTGAGCGGCCCGCGGTCCACAGTAACGCTGCCGTTGCGCGGCCAGGTGGTCAGGGCCAGATCCATGGGCAGGTGCAGCGTCACCGTGTCGCCGGCCGACCAGCCGCGCTCCAGGCAAAGCCAGCCGCCGGCCCCGGCCGGCGGCGGCAGGACTTGGCCATTGACCGCCACCTCGACCGACCGGCACCAGCGCGGCAACCGCAGGTAGAGCGGGAAGGCGACGGCCCGCGCCGGGTCAACCGTGAGTTTGACCCGGTCGCGGAAGGGGTAATCGGTCTGCTCGGTAATGCGGACCTGGGTGCCGTCGGCGGCGACGCGGGCGGTCACTTCCGAAGCGGCGTAGAGCCAGGCGGCCAGGCCCGCATCGGGGGTAGCCTGCCACAGATTCTGGGCGTACCAGGGCCAACCCATGGCCACGTTGTGCTGGCAGCAACGGTACAAATGTGGCGAGTAGTCGATCTGCCGCCCCTGATTCCCGTACGCGTGATGCTCGGAACAGTCCAGCTGCGGCTGGTTCGAGGCGGTCAGGTAGTGCAGCCCCTTCAGCCACGGGTCGGAGGCCGCCGGGAAATGGTTCAGCGTGATGTCTTCACAGCGATCGGCCCATAGCGGATCGCCGGAGATGCGGCCGAGCTGGTAGAAACTCTTGTTGAATTCGACCATGGCGCAGGTTTCGATTGCCTGCCGCGCATCGACGCAGGCAGAACGGATGTTCTCGTCGGCGGCGAAGATGCCGCGCGGCTGCTGGCCCCACATGGCCAGGTGCAGCTGATACCAATACTCGCAACGCGCCAGCAGCGACGGATCGTGCGCCTGCGGGTAGAACAGGCCCGAGTAGCTGAACCGCTGCGTGAAGTTGACCACATGGGCGTCCAGCCACTCGTTGTGGCTCGGGCGGATGCGGTGGTAGAACCGCGCCGCCAGCGGCAGCAGCCACGGCGCTCCGGTCTGGTTGTACAACCAGTGCAGGTGGGGGATCATGTCGCCGGCGCGGTCCCGCTGAATCATGGGTCGCCAGTCGCCGAAGCCGTCACCCAGGGGCTGGATGAACTGCGCCTCGGGCAGGTCGCGGCAGAAGGCGAAGAAGCGTTCCAAGAACGGCACCACGCGCGGGTCGGCCTGGTACTCATGGTGGTGGATCAGGGCGTCGATCATCACCATGTGAGGCCACAGATCGACCAGCACCTGGCCATTGCCGCCGCGGCAGCAGCGTTGGTTTTCGGCCCCGAAATACCCGTCGGGCCGTTGGCTGGCCAGCAGCGCCTCGATCCAGCGGTCGGCCTCCTGCTGCAGGCGGGGATGGCCGGTGAGCCTGGCCAGATCGTGGAAACCGCGGAACCAGTACCCCTGCTCTTCCCAGCCGTCCTCGGGCCCGCCCAGCCAGCCATTGGCCGGGGCCAGGAAGGGGCTGATCTCGGTCAATCGGCCGGTCATGCCCTCGGCCATCAGCTCCAGCTGATGCGCCAACCAGCCCCGCGGCCGCACACTGCCTAGGGGCAGTTTGACCAGGTGGCTGGCCGCCAGGGGCGGGCGCGGCGACGGGTAATAGGGATGACGGCAGTCATTGGGCGGGGCAGCAACCCGTCGGCATTCCATGACCCCAAGGCTCCGGTTCAGGTGGACCCGCAGCCCCGGCCATGGCGCGGGCGCGGGCAACGGCGTCAGTCGGCGGCCTGGCCGGCGGCCAGCACCCGGGCGACCAATCCCCCGGGTTGGCACACCCCCTCCAGCGACTGCCCGGCCAGGGCCGCCGGTACTGCCCACAGCATCATGTTCTGGTAGTAATCGGCACCAAAAGCGCGTTGGCCGGTGTCGGCTTCGCCCCGCACGGTGTTAGGCGCATCCCACGTATAGCCCCACTGGCAGTGCAGCACCCGCAGGCAGCGCTCGAGCAGCTCCAGCCCAAAATGACGCTGGCCCTCGTACATGAAGGTCATGGCCAGCATGTAGAGCTCGGGCGGGAAGTACGAATAGGTGCCGTAGCCACCCACGCGCGCCGCGGTGCCGTCCGGGTTGGCATAGTTGACCGCTCCGGATTGGCTGAGGCGGCAATTGATCTGCTGCAGCGTCGCCAGCGTGGTGGCCACCCGGTCGGCCGGGAAGGCGCCGGGCACACCGTGGTGACGGGTAACCCACTGACCGTCGAGTTGATAGCCGAAGACCAGGTCGGAGCAGCTGCCGGTTTCGGGTTCGTTGAAGTTGCGGTAGCAGCGACCCGCCCACAGGTGCTCCTCCAGGGCCTGCGCCCCGGCGGCGATCCAGCGGCGGCAGCGATCGGTGTAGTCCGTGTCCCCCATGGCCGCCGCCATGCGCTCCATCAGCCGCACCTGGGCCAACCGCACGCCGCCGGCATGAGTGACGAAACCGCGCCAGCCCGGTTCCGGTGCTTCGAACCACTCCGTGTCGCCCAGCCCGCCGGCGTCGGTGCCCGGCTGCGGCATGGCCACTACCTGGGCCGCCCCATAGGCCGGCCGTAGCTGCAGCGAGAAGTCGTTGCAGCGCTTCAGCGAGTCCCAGAACTCGGCCAGCACGGCGTCGTCGCCGGTGGCGCGCCAGTAGCGGTCGACCATGACGATGTAGCAGGCGCCGTTGAGCACCGTCTGGTACCCGGCAATGGGTTTGGTCAGCTCGTACGGGGGCCGGTGCTCGGGGTCACCGGCGGTGGCGCCGCCGAAAATCCACGGGGGCCGGCCGTCGGGCGACTGGTAGGCGCGATACGCCCGCAGGGTCGAGCGCGCTGCCCGCGGGAAGAAATACACCAACGGCAGGTTACCGTAGAAGCTGCATGGCAGGCATTCGATCTGCGGGCAGCCCCGGGGGCACTCGTTGAGGCCGAAGACACCGTCGTCGGGCTGGCACCAGTCACCTACGGGGGGCCGGGCTTGGCCCCAGACGCTGCATTCGGTGATCAGGTGCAGGTTATTGATCAGGCTGTCGGCCAGCCAGCCGGGCAGGGACGGATCGCGGTACAGCACCTCCTGCCAGGCGATGACGCGCCGCAGCAGGGCATCGCCTCGGGTGGCCAGCTGCCGGGCCACGGTCAGTGCCTCGGGCCAGGTGCGGGCATACCAATGGCTGAAGACCTGCGTCTGGGTGTGGTGCGGCGCGCCGCCGGCCCGCCAGTGCGGTGCGCACCAAGCCAGCACCACCCGCCAGTGGCCCACGGCGCCGGCTGGCAGGCGGAACGGCAGGGACAGGCTGGCGCCCGGCTCGTCGTCGTCGGCCCGCGGCAGCTCGGTGCCCAGCGCGGCCCAGGCGGCGCCATCGACGCCCAGGGGGCCTCCTGCGGTGGCGGCCGGGGCGTCGACCGCCGCCAACACATAGGCCATCTCCCACGGGTCGCCGCTGGCCGGCCGCCCGACCTGCACCCCCTGCAGCAGGCCGGTCAGGGCCTGCCGGCGGGCCGCGGGCGCCTCCGGGTGGCGCGGGAAGCCGGGAAAAGACACCGCCAGGCAACCCTCCTGCAGGGCGTCGCTGGGATTGCGCACCGTCAGGTCGAAAACCGCGCCGGGCAGCAGTGAGGTGGCCTCGTCACCCGGCACAAAGGGGGACCAGGCCCGCAGCCCGACGGTGACCGGCGCCGCGGTGGTGAACTCCAGGTCGGCCACCGGGTAGTGGCCCCAGTAGTCGATCGAGGTGGCGATGTCCACGCCCGCCAGATCCAGCGGCAGCCGCTGCGGCGTGTAGTCCAGGGGTGGGAACGTGGCAATGCTCTCGTTGGCCACCGGGCGGTCCCGTTTGCCCGTGCGATCGGCCACCAGGACCCAGCTGTGGCCGCCGCAGTGCAGCCCCAGCAGCGGGGTGTTCAGCAGCAGTCGCGGTTCAACCAAGTGGTTGAAAATCGTGCAGTAGCCGAGGGTGCCATTAGGCTCCAGGTCCAGGCAGCCGGTGTCCAGGCCGCCCAAGGGCAGGCCGCAGGTCGGTTGCGGCTGACCGCGGTACACGATGCCGGTAACCGGCGGCCCGAAGCCCTCGGCGGCGAATGTCTGCCAGGTGGCGTGCAGCAGATGGGGGGGGAACAGGCGGTGGGGCGTCGCGGCCACGGCAATGCTCCTGGAACCGGGGGACCGCCCGTCCGCGGGCAGCCCGGATGGGTGGCTGGCAGCGGCCGGCGCGATGGCGACAAGGTAGCGCGGCGGCGGCGGCGCGGCAACGCAGGGTGGCCACCGCCCAGATCAGCCGCGGCTTGACGGCCCGGCGGGTGCCGGTGATGTTACCGTCGTACGGTCGCTCTGGCGGCGGGCCCCCGGCGGCCACCGGGCCCCCCGCCGGCCATCTGCCCCACCCGGCCTCCCCTTGGCGGCGCGCCCGGCGGTGACGGTCGGCCCGCGACCCCGGGCGCGGTGGCGGGGCCATGATCGCCGAAAGTCGTCTTGCTGCCGTTTCTTCGCCGCTGTGTGCCCGGGCGTACCGGCTGGCCCCACGGGCTGTTCCTGGCGCTCCAACTGCTCTTCTTCCTCCGTGCCGCCAGCCTTCACGGCGTCGATGCCCCGGCCTGGCGCGGGGCCGGCCTGGCGCAGATCGCGTGGAGCCTGGCGGCGCTGTGGATCTGGGTGCAGTGGCTGCACACCCTGCTCAGCCGCTGGCAGCGGGTTCGCGTCGGGGCCTTCGCCGTGCTGCTGCCCGCCTACGCGATGCTGTTGGGCAACCACCTGACGACGCGCAATGCGCTGGATTGGGCCGTGGTCGTCGCCAATGGCGACGAGTTGCTGCACTGGGGCTCGCTGGAGGTCGTCGGCCGCAGCATTGGCTACGGCGAGATCGCCCTGGCCGCGGGGCTGGCCGTCGCCCTGGCGGTCGGGCAGCGGCGGGCGGGTTGGCTGTCGGCGCGGCCGCAGATACCGCCCCTGGCACCCAAGGCCGCGGTCGCCACCCTGGCAGCCGGCCTGCTGCTGGCCGCGCCGCCGTCGTGGAGTTACGACCAGATCTCCCTGCTGATCAATTCCGCCCGGTCCTACTACGCCGCCGACTCCCCCTTCCGGGTGGTGGTCGCCGCCGGCACCTATCCCCTGGTGCACCCGACCGTGGCGCCGCCGACGGCGCCGGCCGACCGGCCCGACCTGGTGCTGGTCATGCTGGAGTCGTTCAACCAGGGTTACGTCGAAGCCGCCGCCCCGGTCGGCGGCAGCTATACCCCCTGCTTCAACGCCCTGATCCCCCGCGGCCTGTACTGCGAGCGGTTCTACAGCAACTCGATCCAGACCTGTCGGGGCCTGTTCGCCAGCCTGACCTCAGCCCTGCCCAGCCTGGCCGGCAAGGAAACGATTGTCCGGCAGGGCGTGCGCTTCCCGTCCATCGCGGCGCTGTTGCGCCAGCACGGATATCGCACCGAGTACCTCCAGGCCTATGCCCGCCTGGGTTTTGACAACACCGGCGATTTCCTGCGCGCCAACGGCTTCGATCGGGTGGGCACGGTCGCTGACGAGTTGACCGCGGCTGAGCAGGCGATGGATACCGGCTGGGGCGTGCCGGACCGGGTGCTGTACCGGCACTTCCTGGCGCGCCTCGATGCCGACGCGGCCGACGGCACCCGGCCGCCGCGCTTCGTCGTCCTGGCCCCGGTGGCCAACCATCAGGACTGGTCGCATGTGCCGGCGGCGCAGCGTCACTTCTACCCCACGCCAGCCGACCAGGCAGAGCGCTACGCCAACTCCCTGTACCTAGCCGACCAGGACCTGGGGTGGCTGGTGGCGCAGTTAGAGGCGCGCGATTTCTGGCGCCACGGCGCGCTGGTGCTGGTCGGTGACCACGGCAACCCCATGGGGGGCCATGGCATCTGGCACACGCAGAGCGGTTTCTATGACGAATCGTTCCGCGTGCCGCTGTTGGTCCTGGCGCCGGGACGGGTGGCCCCCGAGCGCCTGCAGGAGATCGCCGCGTCGCAACTGGACCTGGCCCCGACGCTGGCTGACCTGGCTGGCATCGGACCCTACCGCACTTCCTTTGCCGGCGCGTCGCTGTTGGCCCGGCCCCGCGTGCAGCGGCCGCTGTTCCTGCTGCAGCCATACAGCGGTGTGTTCCTGATCGTCTGCCGGCCGCCGCTCAAGTACATCCAGCGCCAGCGGCCGCGGCAGGAGTTCCTCTTCGATCTGGCGGCCGACCCGCAGGAGCAGCACAACCTGGTCGTCCCCGGCCAGGACACGGCCGTGTTGGCCGGTTTCCACCGCGACCTGCAGGCCTTCTACCTGTACGAGACGCTGTATAACCAGAACCAGGTCTGGCCGCCGTGAGGCGTCGGGGTCATCCCGCTGCCGTGGCCGCCGGCGTCGCCGCGGCCTCGACCCGGGCCCCCTGCCGGTGCCGGTGGGCCGCCTGCCACCGGGCGACCAGGGCGACGGCGGCGGCATAGCCCCAGCCCAGCACCACGTCGAAGACGAAGTGCTCGCCGGTGTAGACCAGCACCAGGCCCATGGCCAGGGCGTAGGCGGCCACGGCCGGATTGAGCCACCTTCGCAGGCCCCACAGCATCACGGCAATGAACAGCGGGAAACCCGCGTGCAGCGAGGGCAGCGCGGCGACCGTGTTGGCTAGGTGCCGGCCGGCGTTGCGGTCGGTGGCAAACACCCGGGCCGCGCCTTCGGCGCCAACGCCGTGCCACATCTCATGGACAATGCGGACCACCGGCCCGGTGAGGCCATCACGGGCCGTCATCCACGGCGGTTGGGCCGGGTACAGCCAGTACGTGGCCAGGGCGGCCCAGCTCAGGGCGGCGATGCCGGCGATGTAGGCGCTGGCCCGCGCCTGCCGCCGATGCCAGAGCACTACGGCGACCGCCAGGGGCATGAAGAAGTGGGATTGATACACGGCCCAGGCCAGGTAGTCCCACCAGTGGGGGGCGCCCGGCGACCAAGCCCAGGCCTGCAGGTGCTGGGTCGGTGTCTGGCCCTGACCCAGCCACAGGTCCAGGTCCAGCTGCGGCCAGGTGTGGGCGGCAGACTCCTCGCCGTGGCTGGCGCCGCGAAGTACATCGTAGGCCCCCAGGGCGGCGAACAGGGGCAGCCAGGTGGTGGCCGCGGCGCGCAGCGTCGAGCGCGGTTGGTCAACCCCCAGGGCCGCCACCGCCAGACCGACCCACAGCAGGATGCTGACGCGTTTGCTCGGCAGGCCGTACACGGTGATGTAGGACAGCAGGCCGCACAGCCAGGCGGCCAGGGCCAGGCGGCGGGGGGGTAGCGAACGGGACCACATGCAGATCATCTACCGCCGGCGGGAGGAACGGGTCAGGGGCACCCCTCAAGCATCCTGGCGGCCCGGCGCGGCGTCAAGCCGCGGTGCCGGGATCCACGGGCGGGCCACCCGCCCCCGGCGGCCCGGCGTGGCTTCCGGGCGCCGTCTTTGGATCCCCTGGTGGCCCGGCGCGGCGTCCAGCCGGGGTCGCCGGACCCCGGGCGCATCCACCAACCCGGTTGGTCCGGCGTCGCGTCGAACCGCCGTCTCCGGATCCCCTGTCGGGCCCGGGCCGCCGATGCCGGCCGGCCGGTCAGCGCCAGGGGGCGCGGATGCCGGCGCGCGCCGGGTCGGGCCCGGTCAGGCCCAACTGCCGCGCCGGCGCCGCCGGGCCCAGGCGGAAGTCGTCGCCGGCTGCGTCCACGAACCCTGGCGCCGCGACCAGGGAGCCGCGGTCGTAACCCAGTTCCTGCCACTGGGCCAGGGTCCACACCTGGTTGGTGTCCATCATCTCCACGGTCACCTGGCCGTCGCCGCGGCCGTACACGTTGCCGTCGCAGCCGGCCAGGACGCGATCCGTCCAGGCCTGCAGCGCCAGGGCGTGACCGGCAGCGCCGCTGTGCCACCACAGATTGCCCTGCACCCGGTTGCCGGTCATGAAGCCCTGCATCGGCCGCCAGTACTCCATGGCCGAGACGCAGTCCTGGAAACGCCAGCCGGCCAGGCAGTCGACCACGGTGTTGCCTTCGATCAGATTGCCGCGGCCGGCGTGGATCACAATGCCGGCGTGGGTGCAGCGGACGATGAGGTTGTCGCTGACCAGGCAGTTACTGGTGTAGTTGTCCAGGTAGATACCGCTGGTGGGGAAGCGCTGACTGCGGCCGGCGCGGCCGTCGGTGACCTCGCAGCCATACACATCACTGATCACGTTGCCGCGGATCACGTGGCCGCAGCGCTCGCTGCCCGGGTCGGGCGGGTCCTCCATCCAGCAATTGATCGCCGCCGAGTCAGCCACCTCCTGGTCAACCCAGCGGATCAGGTTGTACTCCACCCAGTTCCGGCCCCAGGGGTTGTTGCCCAGGTTGATGCCGTGGTGGGGCAGGTACTCGATCTGGTTGTGGTCGATCTGGTTGGCGTGGCTGCGGCCGCAGAACACGCCGGCGGTGTATTTGCAGAACTGGCCGCCGTGATGGATATGGTTGTCGGTCACCCGGTTGGCGAACGGATGGCGCAGCCGCGTGCCCGCCAGGCAGACCCCGTTGGCCCCGGCGGCGGCGATCTGGTTACCGACGATCTCGTTGCGCTGGCAGGCGCCCTCCAAGTAAACGCCGTTACCCCCCACCGCGTCGAAGTGGCAGCCCGCCAGCCGGCAGTGGCTGGCGTCTTTCAGGTGCACCGCTTCGCCGCAGTACCGCCATCCGGGTCGGGGGTACATGGCGCCGGTACCCTCGACCCCCTCGCGGTGGAAGTTGTCGCCGTCGCCCGTGTGGGCGAAGGTCAGCCCCTCCAGCCGCACCCAACTGGCCCCATGGAGCTGCACCAGGGTCTCCAGCCACGGCACCGTGACCCTTGGCGCGGCGCTGTCATCCGGCGGCCAGAAGTAGAGTGTCCCGGTCTCGCCGTCAAAGCACCACTCGCCGGGTTGGGTCAGTTCCTCCAGGGCGTTCTCGATGTAGAACCGGTTGTCGGCGCCGAACACCACCGGCATATACCACCCGGGCACATCGAACTGCCAGCCGCCGTGCGCCAGGGTGATGCAGCGCGCGTCGCGGTCAAGGCGGCGAATCGGCACGCGGCTGCCCCAGCCGCCAATGGAGGCCCAGTAAACCACCTCCACCTGGGTCGGCTTGGCCCAGGCGCGGGGCAGCGTCCCCGGCCGGTAGACAAAGGCATCCGTGCTGTCGGGCGCGGCCGGGCCCTCGGTGTAGGCCCACCCGCCGTAGAGCGGATCGGCCGGGTCGGCTTTGGGCCAGCGGCAGCGAGGCTGGCGCTGGCCGCGGTAGAACAGCTGCCGGTAGGGCCACCCACCGCCCCGGCTGCCGGCCAGGTCGGCCTGCACGATGGCCCCCCGCCAGGGCCGCCAGCCGGTGACTTGGCGGCCGCCGCTGAGCACCGCGGTCTCGCCCGGCCAGACGGCCCAGGTGACCGGCGCCGCCGCCGTGCCGCTGTCCGGCGCGGTCAGGCGCAGCGGCGCGGCCAGCTCGTAGGTCCCCCCGCGCAACCAGATCCGCGCCGGGCCGCCGTGGCCCTGGGCCCGGGCGTGCCGCACCGCATCGCGGCCCTGGTTGAGGCTAGCAAAGGGCGCCTCGCGCGTGCCAGGCTGCCGGTCATCCCCCTGCGGTGCGATCCAGAAAGTCGGGCCGCTCACGGTGTCGTCGGGGCTCATCCTTACCTCCTGTCGCCGGCAGTGGGCAGGCGTCCGGGGCGCCAGGCCCCGTTGGGTGGCTAGCAGACGGATGGCCGTAAGCATAGGGCGCGCCGCCAGCGGCCGCGACCGCCTTGCCGACCGCCGACGGCGCGCCTATATTGTGACCGGGCGGTCAATTTCTGGCCGCTCGACATGAGAATACAACAGGAGCGTATCCACTTGGCTTATCGCCCATCCGGCCCTCGGCTTCGGTGCGTCGTCAACCGGGAGGCGCCCCGGTGGTAAGCGGCCACGGCGACGAGGCCCCCAGTCGGCGCGAACGCGAGAAGGCGGCCCACCGACGCGAGATCCTTGCCGCCGCCGCGCGCGTCTTCGAGCGCAAGGGCTTTGCGGCCGCCACCATCGACGAGATCGCCCAGGAGGCCGAGTTCTCCAAAGGCGCCGTCTACCTTCACTTCGCCAGCAAAGAAGAGCTGCTGGCCACCATCCTGCTGGAGCTGCTCGACGGCGCGCTGGCCATGGTCCGCGGCTGCCTGACCGGTCAACGGCCGCTGCGCCAGGAACTGGGCGAGCTCTACACGCAGGCCGCACGCCTGGCCTTTGCCCAGGGCCTGGAGCGGTGTTGTTCGCAGCCTCTGCACCTGACGGTCTTCGGCAGCCTGTCCGAAGCCACCCGCCAGCGCCTGGAGGCCGGTGGCCAGGAAGTGATGGGCCACCTGTACCGACGGCTGGCGCAGGCCCAACAGCAAGGCGAAGTCGGCCCGATCAACCTCGATGCGGCGGCGGGCCTGATCCACGGCGCCCTGCACAACATGGTTCAAACCCGGTGGGGACGCACCCACGTGGCCGAGTTGTCGGCGGCGGCCGACCGGGTGATCGAGATCATCTTCGACGGCATCGCCCGCAGGAAGGAGTGACCCCCGTGCGCAGAACCGCCGTCCTGTTTGCCCTGGCTGTGGCCGGCCTGGCCGCGCCCTGCCCCGCGTTGGCCGCCCCGGCCGAGATGTCCGCGCTGACCGTTGACCAGGCGGTCGCCGTGGCCCTCGACGGCAGCCGCGAACTGGTGCAGGCGCGCGACGACCTGGCCCGTGCCGACAGCCGCATCGTCGAGGCCCGCTCCGGCGCCCTGCCCCAGGTGAATGGCGCCTGGAGCATGGAACGCAACCTCAAACCCAATGTCTTCGTCATGTCCATTCCGGATTCGGCCGGGGTCATGCACAAAAACCGGCTGAAGATCGGCACGGACTACACCTCGTCGTTTGGGGTCAACCTCACCCAACCGCTCTACGTGGGCGGCAAAGTGGGCGCGGCGCTCGACGGCGCCCGGGTCTATCGGCGGTTGGCGGCCGAGACCGAACGGCTGGTGCGCCAGAACGTCGTCTATGGCACGCTGCAGGCGTTTTACGGCGCCCTGCTGGCGCGCGAACTGGAGGGCATTGCCGCCGCCGCGGTGGCGCAAGCGGAGCGGCACCTGGCCAATGTCGAGACCCGTCGTCGGGCCGGCGCGGCGACCGACTTCGATCTGCTGCGGGCCCGCGTCAATGCCGCCAACCTGCGCCCGGGCCTGCTGGAGGCGCAGAACCGCACGCGCACCGCGCTGCTGCGGCTGACGCAGGTGATAGGCGTCGATCCGGCCACCCCGGTGGGCGTCAGCGGCCAGTTAGCGCCGCCTGACACCAGCGTGCTGGCCGCGGCGTCGGCGGCCGACCTTACCGGTCGGCCGGACCTGGCCATGGCCGAGTTGGGCGTCAAGCTGCAGCAGCAGGCCGTCAGGATCGCCCGCGGCGACTTCCTGCCAACCCTGTCCGCCAGCACGACCATGGCCTATAACGGCAATTTCGACCGCCTCGGGTACGACCGGGCCGACTGGTCCACCTACTGGACCGCCGGCTTGAATCTGAGCGTGCCGATCTTCAGCGGCCTGCGCTCGTCGGCCCAGTACCAGCAGGCCCGTCTGGACCTGCGCCGTTCGCAGACCGAGCAGCTGAAAGCCCGCGACGCGGCCGCCATCGACGTGCAGCAGGCGGTGATGGATCTGCGCCAGGCCCTGGCGCAGATGGCCAGCGGCCAGCTCAATGTCGACGAGGCCAGCCGCGCGGTGGAGATCGCCGAGGCCCTGTACGCCAACGGTAAGGCCACCCAGCTGGAGGTGCTGGACGCGCAGCTAGCGTTGCAGTCGGCCCGCACCCAGCTGACCCAAGCCCTCTACAATGGCACCGTAGCCCAGATCACGTTGAACAAAAGCCTGGGCCGGCTCGATGCCGCCGGCAACCGAAAGGACAACCCGCGATGACCCGGTACCTTGGCTGGATCGCCCTGGTGGTGCTGCTGGCGGCCTGCGGGCGCCAGGAGAGCGAAGCGCCCACGCCGCAGGTGGCGGCCAAGACCACCAACGTCGAAGTGTTCGCCGTGCGGCCGCAGACCTTTGTCGAATACGTTACTCTGCCGGTGGTCGTCAGTCCCTTCCGCGAGGCTGAGCTGAGCCTGGTCAATGGGGGCCAGGTCACCCGCGTGCTGGCCGACAAGGGGGACCGCGTCGCCGCCGGCCGCGTGCTGCTGGAGACCGACACCCAGGTGCTGCGCGCGGCACTGGAGCTGGCGCGCGCCAACCTGGTCTTCCAGCAGGGCGAGTTTGCCCGCACCGAGCAGCTCTTCACCGCCGGCAGCGTGCCGTCATCGGCCCTCGACGCGGCCCGCCTGGCGCTGGCGCAGGCCCAGTCGGGTCACGACATCGCCAGCAAGCAGCTGCGCGATGCGACCCTCCAGGCCCCCTTCGCCGGCACCGTGACCATGCGCAATGCCGAGGTCGGCAAGGTGCTCGGGCCCGGCACGCCGGCCTTCCGCCTGATCGAGATCGACCGGGTCAAGGTCCAGGCGGGCATCCCCGAACGGCTGATCGCCGACTTCCGCACCGGCAACACCGTGGCCCTATCCTTTGATGCCATTCCCGGCCGTCAGTTCGCCGGCACCATCAACTACCTGGCCCCCGAGGCTAACCCGGGCGTGCGCACCTTCCTGTGCGAGATCGTCGTCGACAACCGCGAGGGTCTGATCCGAGCCGGCATCATGGGCAATGCCCGCATCCAGCGCCGCACCTTTGCCGACGCGCTGCAGATCCCCCTCGACGCCCTCATCGAGACCCAGTCTGGCCGCAAGGTGATGGTGGTGGAGCGCGACACCCTGGCCGTTGAGCGGGCCGTGGCGATTGACGGGGCCGGCGATGAGATGGTCGTCGTAACCCAGGGCCTGGCCGCCGGCGAACGGGTGGTGACCAAAGGCCAGCACAACCTGGTTAGTGGGGACCGGGTGAAGATCACCGGCGAGTATGCGCCGGCCGCGCGCCCGGAGGTCGCCGTGCCATGAGTATCACCGGTCTGGCCGTCCGCAAACCGATCACGGTGCTGGTGTTGACGCTGTTCATCGTCGTTGTCGGCCTGCTCAGCTACAGCTCGCTGCCGCGCGAGGCCGCCCCTGACGTCAAGATTCCCTTCATGATCGTCACCACCGTCTATCCCGGCGTCGCGCCGGAAGACATCGAGAACCTGATCACGCGCAAGATCGAGCAGGAGCTCAAGACGCTCAAGAACGTCAAGGAGATCACCTCCAGCTCGTCGGAGAGCGTCTCGGTGATCGCCGTCGAATTCGACCCCAAGGTGGACCTCGATTACGCCCTGCAGCGGGTCAAGGACAAGGTGCAGTCAGCGCGGCAGGACCTGCCGGATGATGTCGAAGAACCGGTGGTTACCGAGGTCAACTTCGAGAACATGCCGATCATCAACGTCATCCTCACCGCTGATTATGATCTGGTCAAGCTGAAGCGCGTTGCCGATGACCTCGGCGACGAGTTCGAGGCCATCCCCGGGGTGTTGGAGGCCCAGGTCACCGGGGCTCTGGAGCGGGAGGTGAAGATCAAGATCGACCCGGCGCGCCTGAGCAAGTACAACCTGAGCCTGTGGGATGTGACGCGCACCATTCAGACCGAGCACGTCACTATCCCGGGCGGCGCCATGGACGTCGGCAGCTACACCTACTCGGTGCGCGTCCCCGGCGAACTGAAAGACCCCTATGCCTTCGCCAACCTGGTGATCACCGCCGGCCCCAACGGGCCGGTTTACATCCGCGATGTGGCGGCGGTCGAGTACGGGTTCAAAGACCGCGCCACCATCTCGCGGCTCAACGGCCGCCCCTGCCTGACGCTCAGTGTCACCAAGCGGGCGGGTGAAAACATCATCCAGATCACCGACGAGGTGAAGCGCATCATTGCCGCCCGCGAGGCGCAGCTGCCCAACGGCACCCACATCACCATCCAGGGCGACTACTCCAAGTTCATCCGCGAGATGCTGCGCGATCTGCAGAACCACATCATCAGCGGCTTTATCCTGGTGGTGCTGTGCATCTTCATCTTCCTCGGCTTCACCAACTCGTTCTTCATCGCCACCGCCATTCCCCTGAGCATGCTCATTGCCTTCATCGTCATCCAGATGATGGGCGTGACGCTCAACTTCATCGTCCTCTTCAGCCTGATCATTGCCCTGGGCCGACTGGTGGACGATGCCATTGTGGTGGTGGAGAACATCCACCGCCACCGCAGCCTGGGTAAAGGGCCCATCGAGGGCGCCATCGACGGTACCAACGAGGTCGCCGCGGCCGTGGTTTCCTCGACCCTGACCACGGTGGCGGCGTACGCGCCGATGCTGTTCTGGCCCGGTATCATGGGCGAGTTCATGAAGTACCTGCCGATCACCGTGATCACCGTGCTGATGGCGTCGCTATTTGTGGCGCTGGTGATCAACCCGGTGTTCTGCGCCAAGTTCATGCGTCTGGACCCGGCCGCCGCCGACCGCTTCGCCAGCGGTTCGGACTACTACCACCGCGTGGTCATTGCCAACTACGAGAAAGTACTGCGACTGGCCGTGCGCCGGCCCTGGTCGACCCTGGGCGTCGCCGGCGCCTTCTTGGTCGCCAGCCTGTTCATCTACGGCGCCTTCAACCGCGGCGTCGAGTTCATGCCGCAGACCGACCCGGACGCTGCCTGGATTGGCATCAAGGGTCCGGTGGGCATGCGCCTGGAAGCGACCGATGACCTGGCGCGCCAGCTCGAGCAGACCGCGGCCGGGTTCACCGACATTGCCAATGTCGTCACCAGCGTCGGCATCTCGGCCGGCAGCGGCGGTCTGTCCGGCGGCTTCAACACCGCCAATGAAGCCCGCATCTACATGGACTACCGCGACTTCGCCGACCGCACCCAACCCTCGCTGCGGACCTTCAACCAGTCGGTGGACAAGATCAAGTACGCCACCGGCGCTGAGGTCCGGCTCGACAAGGAGGAGAACGGGCCGCCGGTGGGCGAGCCGGTGGAGATCCAGATCACCGGCGATGACTACCTGGCGCTGGGGCAGCTGGCGCAGGACGTGCAGACGCGGATCAAGGACATTCCCGGCCTGGGCGATCTGAAAGACGACTTCGAGAGCAGCAAGCCCGAGCTGACGGTGCGTGTCGACCGGGAAAAGGCCGCGGTCCTCGGTCTGAGCACCCAGGACGTGGCCATGGCCGTGCGCACGGCCATCAACGGTTTCGATGCGGGCGACTTCCGCGTCGAAGAAGACGACTTCAAAATCAACGTGCGCTTTGCCGAGGAGTTCCGTCAGTCACTGGCGGATCTGGACCGCGTGTTCATTTTCAAAGAGGGCCGGCAGATCCCCCTGTCCAGTGTCGCCCAGGTAAGCACCGCCGCCGGTTTCGGCACCATTCGCCGCGCGGACCTGAAACGCGTCGTGACCATCACCGGCAGCAACTACGGCCGCCTGGCCAACGACGTGCTGCACGACGTCAAGGAACGACTCAAGGGGTACGAGGTGCCGGGTGGCTATGCCATCCGCTACCGCGGCCAGGACGAGGAACAGCAGGCGGCGGCCAATTTCCTGGGCAAGGCGCTGATCATCACGCTGTTCATCATCGCCATGATCTTGGTGACCCAGTTCGACTCGGTGGTGCTGGTGCTGATCATCATGTCCAGCGTCATCCTGTCGACCATCGGCGCGCTATGGGGGCTGCTGGTAGCGCAGCTGCCCTTTGGCGTGATCATGACCGGCATCGGGGTCATCAGCTTGGCCGGCGTGGTGGTTACCAACGCCATCGTACTGCTCGACTACATCAACAAGCTGCGCAGCTGGGGGCGGGACAAACTGGACGCCGTCATCGAGGCGGGCAGAACCCGTTTCCGGCCCGTTATCCTGACCGCGTTGACCACCATTGTCGGTATCATCCCGCTGGCCGCCGGCTGGTCCATGGACTTCGATACCTGGACCTTTTCCGCCGGCGGTTCGTCGGCCCAGTGGTGGGCGCCGATGGCCGTGGTGATTATCTCCGGGCTGTCTTTTGCCACCGCGCTGACCCTGGTGGTGGTGCCCAGCATGTATATGCTGCTGGGTCCGAGCGAGGAGAAGTTCCACCGCGCGTCCCACTGAACCGTTGCCGGTGCGGGGACGGGTCGGCCGCGACGGCCGGCCCGTCCGGCGGCCGAGACGGCCAGACCCCACCCTCGTCCCACCCAGCCGTCGGGCCGTCGCCGGGGTCCGGGCTCCGGGCGGCCGGCCCGTCCGGATTCAGTCCTCCAGCAGGTACTCCACCGTGGTCACCACCCGCACCGTTTTGATCACCTGACTCTCCTCGGTGATCCCCGGCGCGCTGTCGCGCGGCAGAATCTCGAACATGCCCTGGTTGGCCCGCCGGATGCCCCCGACGCGACTACCCGCGTCGCGGGCAAACTTCTCCGCCGCCTCGCGGGCCCGAGCTGTGGCCTCGGCGATCATTTCCGGTTTGAGCTGGTTCAGTCCGGTGAACAGAAACGCCGGCCCGCCGTTACCGTACTCGTTACCCGAAGACAGGACCACCCCGGCGGCGGCCAGTTCGCCAATCCGGGCCGTGGCCGCCATGACTTTGTCGGGTTCGTTGGCGCGGACCACCAGAGTCTGGTTGAAGACATAGCGGCTGGCCTGGCTGTTGTTGGCACTGTACGGATTGGCCAGCGCGTCGGTCACCGAGAAGGCCTGCACTTGGGCGCTGCTGGCATCGATGCCCTGGCGCTGGAGGAATTGGCGGATCTGGGCCATGCCCGTTTCCAGCTGCGCCTGGCCGCGGCCAAGGTTGTTGTCGCCGACGACCACCCGCAGCGGCCAGATCGCCACATCGGCGCGCACCTCCCGCTCGGCAATGCCCTTGACGGTTACATAGCGTTCGGCCCGGCGCATCTGGCCCAGGCCGTGGCCGATCAGCCCACCGGCCACCGCCAGCCCGATGGCCAGCAGCAGCGTCCCGCGTGTTTCTCCCATGGACATGGGGTATCTCTCCTCGTTCTGGGGGTTGGCCTGGCCCACCGCGCCGCCGACCCCGGCGTCGGCCGGCGCCGGGCCGCCCATGCGGAATCTAGGCCACTGCCACCGGGGCGCCATGGCGGCCTCGGTGGCGGGCAAAGGGCCGCTTGACCGCCCGGTCCCGGCGGCGGTGATTTGCCCGTCCGGCCGGCGCCGCCGCCGGCGCCCCGGCCTGGCCACCCCCGGGCCCCATCGACCGTGGCCGGCCTTCTTGACCCGCAGCCACCCGAGGTGCCATGACCCCCCGCGAACTGTGGCAGCGCATCATGCACTACGGTGACTTCGACCGCCTGCCGGTGATCCACTGGACCGCTTGGCCCGAGACCTTCGCCCGTTGGGAACAGGAGGGGCTGCCGGCCGGCGCGGACGCCCATGCCTTCTTCGGCAGCGTGCCCCACTGGACCGGCGTCGGCGTGGACCTGGGCCTGTACCCCGGTTTCGCCGAGGAAACCCTGGAGGAAACGGCAGAGTACCGCATTTTCCGGGCCAGCGACGGCGTCGTGCAGCAGGACTGGAAGTACCGCAGCTGCATTCCCCACTACCTCGACTTCACCCTCAAGACGAGCCGCGACTGGGACCCGTTCAAGCAGCGGCTGCAGCCCGACGCCGCGCGCGTGCCCGCCAACCTGGACGAGCAGATTCGCCGGGCTCAGGCCAGCGGCCTGCCGATCACCGTCGGCACGGCGTCGATGATGGGCTGGATCCGCAACTGGATGGGCGTCGAGAACATGTCGTACCTGATGTACGACGACCCTGACTGCTACGCCGACATGGTCAACACCCTCGCCGACCTGACCTGCTGGGGACTGGATCAGGTGTTGCCCCGAATGCGCGCCCAAGGGGTGGTTCCGGACATGGGTTTCGGCTGGGAAGACATCTGCGGCAAGAGCGGGCCGCTGGTCAGCCCGATGGTCTTCGAGCGCTGCGTGGCGCCCGGCTACCGCCGCATTCGCAGTCGCCTGGACCATTACGGCGTGCCGCTCTACGGGCTGGATTCGGATGGCCAGGTGGAGCCGCTGCTGCCCCACTGGCTGGCGGCGGGCGTCAATGTCATGTTCCCGCTCGAACCCGGTACCTGGGGCGCCACGCCCGAGGCGGCCCGCCAGCGCTACGGCCGCGAGCTGCGGATCATCGGCGGCTTCGACAAGCTGGTGCTGGAACGGGGTCCGGAAGCCATCGACGCGGAGATCGAGCGGCACTTGGAGCGGGTGCGGCAGGGGGGCCTGGTGCTGGCCCCGGACCACCTGATCACCCCGGACACGCCGCTGTCGAACTACCGGTACTACCTCGAGCGCATCCGCGCCCTGCGCTTCTGACCCCCAGCTCAACCGGGCAGCAGGTCGTCCGGTTCCAGGAAGGTGCCGCGGATCCAGGGCACGCCCAGGTGGTGAGCGTTGGCGCTGACGGCGGGCGCCGTGTCGTCGGTGTAATGGACCACGAAGACGCGGCCGTCCGGCAGCTCTACCCAGCCGGAATAGCCCTGATCGTGGCCGTTGACACTGGCCTCGATCTCGAGCATGTGGTCCAGTTGGTACTGGTCCGGGAAGCCGTCGTGGGCGGCGTCCCAGGACCACTCCCACCGGGGCGCTGCCGGGTCCTCAAGCCCGGCGGCGAACCGCTGCCAGCGGCTGTACCCGGTCACTTCAGGCGTGATATTGACGGCGTAGACATCGGGTCGGCAGCCGTCGCTGTCGCTGCCATTGGCGCCGCAGCCGCGGGCCTCGTTGCCGAAGGACAGGCAGTAGATGCTGCTCCGCGTCCAGCCCCACTCCTGCCAACGGCCGTCCCCCTGGTCCGTGTCCAGGGCGGCGTGGCCATCTACCCACAGCTGGAACCGCCCCGGGCGACTGACGGCGCGATAGACATGGGGCCGGCCCGGCGCTATCGCCTGGCGCAGCTGGGGGGCATGCGCCAGCGCCACGTGGTCGACGCCCAGCCGCAGCCGGCCGGTGTAGGGAATCGAGACGGTCGCCGCGCGGCCGTCGTTGCGGCGCACTTCGACGGTGAATTCGAGCTCCACGACGCCGTCGCTGCTGACCGGCGGTGGCAGGGTATACTGGGTGAACTGGCCACAGTAGCCGTCGTTGTCCACGTGGAGCCAGCCGTCGCGCAGGCCGATGCTGTAGCGGTCGTTGAAGTGGGCGCCGGCGGCCATGCCGGGGGTGGCGTCATCGGGGGCGCCGATCCAGGCGCGTAGCGCCGCCCGCCCGATGCCCGAGCGGAACGTGTTGAGGAGCCGGCCGGAGCGGAGCCGGCCGGCACAGGTGCGGCCGGTGATCGGGTACGGCAGTTCGCTGTAGGTCCAGGTGCGGCCGCCGTCCTGGGACCAGCCCCGGGCCCCGGGCCTGCCGTCGGTGCGCGACTCGCGCGCCAGCACCAACAGGCGGCCATCGGGCAGGGCCACCGGGCTCGGTTCGCTCAGGCAGAAGGGCGGCCAGTGGTACGGTTGGCCGAGCAGTTCCCAGGTGTGGCCGCAGTCGATGGAGCGGTAGTAGTCGAGGATCTCGACATAGCGCCCCGGACCCGGCGGCGGGGCGAAATACGAGGCGGCCAGCAGCCAGCTGCCGTCGGCCAGTTCGGCGATCCGGCTGGGCACAATGCAGCCGCCGCCGCCGGTCTGCCGCGGGTCCAGACAACGGGGGTTGACCCAGGTCTGGCCCTCGTCGTGGCTGTCCCACAGCCGCAGTTCCCAGGTGGCCCTGAACTGGTCCGGGTGCGAGGGCACGTCGACCAGCAGCAGCAGCGACCCGTTGGCCAGGCGCTGCAGCCGCGGGCAGTTGCCCGGCAGCGCGGTGACCCGCGTCGGTGGCTCCCAGGTCTGGCCCAGGTCGTAGCTGTGGGCCACCGAGATGCCCCCAGTGCCACCGGTGTGCGAGCCATTGCGCCAGACACAGACCAGGTGCGCCGGGCCGGCCAGCGCCACGTCCGGGAAACCGGCGTGGTGGCCCGTGCGGCGGAAGATCGTGACCTGGCGTCCGGGCCGGCGCCAGGTGGAGCGCCAGTCGGGGAAGTGGAAGCCTGCTCCGGGTTGCACCACGCGGTCGCGCTTGGCCCGCGGATGCCCCGCCTCGGCCGCCGGCCGGGCGGTGGTCAGCTGCACGTGGCTGAACCCCGGGCCGCCGGGCCACAGGGAGGCCGACACCGTGGCCGCGGCCCACGCGCCCGGCGCCAGGGCGGCCGCCTCGATCAACAGAAACCAAGCCTCGTCGCCGCGGTTGCGCACCCAGGCGGTCAGACGGATCCGCGGAGCGTCCAGCTGCAGCAGAAAGTCGGCGGGCGTGTGGGGCCGCAGAAAGGGCCCGAAGTAATCCAGTTCGCCGTCACTGACCCACAGGGTGAGGTGGCCCCGGTCGCCGCCGCGGCGGTCGTCGGCCAGGCCCAGGCGCAGGTCGGCGCCCGGACCGAACCCCGACAGCGTCAACACCTGCAGGAACTGCGGCGGCGTGGCCGCCCGTGCCCCGTCGTCCGCCATCGGCGCGTCGGCCGGCGCGGCCCCGGCCCAGGCGGGCCGGCCGGCGACCCAGGCGATGGGGTTGGCGGCCAGCGGTTCCAGGGTGGCCCACAACCACAGCGGGCCCACGGCCACGGCCGGGTGATGGCGATGCGTGGCTGGGTCCCTGCCGGTTGCCGGGGCGGCGAAGCGCAGGCTGGGCAGCGACGGCGATGGGTCGGGGCACACCCGTTCGTCCATGGTGCCGGCTCCCGGTCAACAGACAGCCCGGCCCCCCCCGGTGGCGCTAGCAGGGGGTGGCCGGGCTGGCGGAGGCTACGGGTGAGGGGCGGATCATTCGCGCGGCTCAGCAACGGCGGGGGTGTCGGGCGCGTCGTCCTCCGCGTCCGGGCCGCCCCGGCGCAGACCGTGGCCGGCGCCGCCGCCCATGGGCCCCAGTTGCTGGGCCTTGGACCGCTGTTCCGGGGTCAGCACCTGCTCGGCCGCCATGCGAGCCTGGTGGGCGGCCACCGCCAGGTCAGCGCGCTTGGCGTACACCTCGCGGATCTTGGCCTCAATCTTGCGGCCGTCCGCCGGTTGCGTCTGGCTCAGCTGCTCCAGCTCCAACTCGGCCGTGCGCACGGCGGCCTCCTGGGTCACGGCGCCCTTGCGGAAGTCAAACGACAGCGTCCGCAGTTGCTGTGCCTGCGCCTCGCTCAGCTGCAGCGGGTTGCCCGGGCCCAGCAAGAAGGCCAACGGCCCGGCCCCACCCGGCCCGGCGCCGGCCGGCCCGCCCAGCCACATGCCGCGCCGACGACCGCGCCGTTCGCCCTTTTCCATGGCCGGCCCCCCCGGGCCCCGATGCAGGCGCCCGGGCGCGGTGATGGCGCCCATCGGGCAGGTCAGCTGTGGGTCGGGCGCGGTGCCCGCGGTCGGTTCCTCGGCGCCGGCGGCGGCCGCCAGCGCCAGCCCGGCCGCCAGGGTTGTCAGGGTCAACCAACGATAGCGGGTCATGGGTCCAGCTCCTGGTGTGCGGGGCACCCGTCAGTGGGTGACCACACCCGGAATATCGCTGCCGCGGCGGCCGAAGTCTGTGGTCGTTGTGTCACGCGCGGTAACGCTGTGTAAGGGCCACCTCGCTCGCCGGCAAGGCCGCCAGCAGTCGTTCGGCAATGGCCCGCATGCCCGCGTCACCCGGGTGGGCGCCCACGCCGGCATGGGCATAGGAACGCTCCGCGTCGGCGCGGTAGGCCGGGCACTGGCTCAACGGCGCCAGGTCAACAAAACGGCCCTGCAGTTGCGTACACACCCGCCGCAGCAACCGGTCGCGGAGCGGCTCGGGCCAGAAGCAACTGCGCACCAGCAACTGGCCAGGGGCCGCCGCCAGCAAGGGCACCAGCAGCCGGCGCAGGTGCCGGCAGAAGCGTCGGCGCTCCACCACCGGCGCCAGCGACGGGACGTTCTCGCCGATCGCCAGCACAATCCAGTCCGGGGCGAAACGGTGCCACTCCTGCTGGCGCGGCGGGTCCTGCCAGGTGGCGTAGCCGCGCTCGAAGGCGGCAATGTTCTCGACCCGAGTCACCGGCAGTTGGCCGGTGCGGGTGGCCAACAGGGCGGCCAACCGATGCACGTAGTCGGCTTCGCGGCCGCTGGCCGCCATCCCCCAGTCCCCTTCCCAGGAAACCTCCGGAGCCGGCGGGTGCCAGGTAATGCTGTTGCCCAGGAAGAGCAGGCGCAGGGGCTCCATGGTCGATCCGTCGCCGGGGGCAGGGCGCGTGGCACCCAACGGGTGCGCTCCCAACATAGCGGCCCGGCGCGGCCGGGGTCAACTGCCCAGGGTCGGCGCGCGCTGCCCAGGGCCCGATCCAACCTGGATAGAGATATCGAAAAACATGCAATAAACAGAGAGAATCCTTGACATTACTAATTATTAATCTGTTCTTTGAGGCAAAGGAGCCATGAAATGAGGAAAATCATAGAACAATGTCCGAGCTGCGGCGGCGGCCTGGTGATCACCGAGGTCGTTTGCGGTGCCTGTGCCACGCAAGTGCGCAGTCAGTACGAACCGTGCGCCTTCTGTCGCTTGACCCCCGAGCAGCTGGCTTTTGCCCGCCTGTTCATCGTCCGCCGGGGCAATCTGCGCGAGATGGAGAAGGCGCTTGGCGTTTCGTACCCGACCGTGCGGGGCAAGTTGGACGAGATCGCCGCCTGCCTGGCCGAGGCGTCGGTGGCGCCGCCAACGGCCCCGGCGTTGACGGCCCCGGCAGGCGGGGCGCCGCCGGACCCGCGGCGCGAAGTGCTGCAGCTGATCGCCGCCGGCCAGCTGTCCGTCCGCGAGGGCCTGGCCCGCCTGCGGGGCCAGACCGACACCACGGCGTCGACCGCTGACACCGAACCCGTTTAGGCCCCACGGCCGGTCCTGCCGGCCACGGTGCACCCCTTGCCGGGTGCTCACGCCCTTCCTGGAGGTCATCCCATGGCTACGCTTACCCTCACCGACATCCTGCAGCGTCTGACGGCCCACGGCGGCCCTGACGGCCTGCCGCTGGAGCGCGCCAGCCTGAGCGGGCTGGACGCCGGCCCGCCCGCCCTGGCCGCGTGGGCCGCCCCGGCCTCCGGCGAGGCGCCGCCCGCCTGGCGTACGGCCCGCGGCGGACTGGATCTGTCCGGCGCGCTGCTCACCCGGGCCACCCTGGACCGGGCCTGCCTGATGGACGGCTCCCTGCGCCGGGCGGATCTGGAACGGGCCGACCTGACCGAGGCCGACCTGTCCGGTGCCGACCTGTCCGGCGCCAACCTGGAACGGGCGGCGCTGGAGCGGGCCCGGCTGGTGGGCGCGTGCCTGGACGGCGCGGCCTTGGAGCGGATCGCTGCCACGGGGGCCGATCTGCAGCAGGCCCATCTGCAGGGCGCGGCGTTGGAGCGGGCGGTGCTTGCCGGCGCGCTGATGGCCGATGTCGATGCCCGCCGCGCTTCTTTTGAGGGCGCCCACCTGCAGGGGGCAGATCTGTCCCGGGCCGAGGCCACGGGCGCCAGTTTCGAGGGGGCGGTGCTCGCCGAGGCCTGCCTGACCGCCGCCCAGCTGGCCCATACTTCGCTGGAGGGTGCCGATCTGCGCGGCGCCAACCTGAGCCATGCCGACCTGAGCCATGCCAGCCTGGAAGGGGCCAATCTGTCCGGCGCCGACCTGTCCGGCGCCAACCTCAGGGACGCCAGCCTTGAGGGTGCCGACCTGACCGAAGCCCGGTTGGCCGCCGCTGTGCTGGTGGGCGCCTCGCTGGAGGGGGCCCGCCTGCGCGGCGCCTCGCTGCCCGGCGCGGACTTGTCCCGCGCTAGCCTGGAAGGCGCCGGGCTGGCCCACGCGGATCTGGTCAACGCCAACCTGTCCGGCGCCAGCCTGGAAGGGGCCGACCTGACCGAGGCCGACCTGACCGGGGCGCAATTGCAGGACGCTAGCTTGGAGGGCGCGCGCCTGGACCGAGCCCATGGCTTCACGCCGCCGCCCGCGGCGCCGGCCGGGCCCTTCTTCGATGCCACGGCGGCGACTGCCGCGGTCAGCGCCGCGGCCGAGGCCGCCGCGGCCGCCACCGGCCGGGTGGCGGGGACGGCCATCGCCGATTTGGGCTCCATGTCGGCGCGGCTGGGGGCCACGGTGGGTGAGGTGATCCGTCAGGCCACGCACTGGGCCCACGGCTCCGAAGTGGAAACCGGGGCGGCGACCTCGCTGGCCCTGCCCTTGGAAGGGACCACCGGCCTGCGCCTCGAACTGGACAACGGCCATGTGTCCCTGGGCCCGGCCAGCGGCGATCAGGTCGAGGTGGCGCTGATCGGCCTGGCCGAGGCCGACCTGAAGGTCGAACGCCGGGACGGCCTACTGCGGTTGGTCGGCCCGGCGCCGCACCACGGCCCGGGTCGCCGTACCCGGCGGGTCCAGGCGCGGTTGAGCCTGCCGACAGGGGTGACGCGGGTGGAAGTGCAGCTCGGTGGCGGCCACATCGACGCCACCGACCTGCGCGGCGTCTGCGCCCTGAACACCGGCGGCGGCAATATCCGGCTGCGCGGCGCCGCGGTCAGCGGCAGCGTCCACAGCGGCGGTGGTAACCTGGACTTGGTGGGTATCGCCGGCTGCACCCAGGCGGCCACCGGGGGCGGCAACATCACCGTGGAAACCCACGGCCCGGCGGACCTGGAGATCCGCACCGGCGGGGGCAATGTGCGCCTGGTGGCGGTGGCGGTTACCGGCCTGCAGGTCCGCACCGGCGCCGGCAACATCGACGCCACCTTCAGCCCCCAGCCAGAGACCGCGACGGCGGCGCCCTTCCGGCTGGAAACCGGCGCCGGCAATCTGACGGCGGTCCTGCCGGCGGCGGCGGCGGCGCAGGTGGAAGCGGTCACCGGCATGGGCGCCGTGCGCAGCGATTGGCCCTTGGTCCGCGTCGGCCGGCCTGGCCCAGTCAGCGTCGGCAGCGTGCGCATGGTGGGTTCGTTCGGCGACGAGGCAGGCCGTTGCCGTCTGGAGCTGCGCACGGGCCTGGGCGATGTCGCCGTGCGTCGGGCCGAGGCGCCGCCGACGGCCACGCAAGCCGCGCCCGCAGCCCTGGCCATGCCGGTGCTGCCGGTCATGCCCGAGCTGCCGGCCATGCCGCCCCTGCCGTTGCCGGCGGCGCCACCGGCTCAGCCCGAGGCGCGCACAGCGATCCTCCAGAGTCTCGCCCGCGGCGAGATCAGCGCTGCCGACGCCGAGGAACTGCTGTTCGGCGGCAGTCCGGCCTGATCCGGTCGGGCCGGTCATCAGGGCCGGGGTCCGGGACCTAGAGGGCGGTCCCGGGCCCCGGCGCGTCGTCGTCGGCGGGCCTAACGAGCGCCGGCGGCGCGGGTGATACGGTCGACCAGGCCGCCGGCCTGGCACGGCCCGGTCAGGTCCTGACCGCGGGCGGCGGCGGCCAGCGACCACAGGACCATGTTCTGGTAGTAGTCGAACCCCGTGCGCGGCCCCTGCAGGGCGTCGATGGCCACCGGCCAGTCCCAGTACCAACCTCGCTGCACCACCTCGTGCACGGTCCGACGGGCCAGTTCCAGGCCGAACTCCACCTGGCCGCGGTAGGCGTAGGTCATCGCCAGCATGAAGGTCCCCGGCGGATGGACGCCGTGCGCCCCCCAGTAACCCGGATCCCAGTCTGCGGGGGTCAGCGCCGCGGCCTCCGCTTTGCAGAACGTCACCGCGCCGAAGGGCGACAGCGCCACGCTGGTGGTCTTCAGCGTCGCCAGGGTCTGGTCGACGCGCTCTGACCTGAACACGCCGGGCAGGCCATGGAAGCGCGCCATCCACTCGCCGTCGAGCTGGTAGCCCATGACCACATCGGAGACCTTGCCCGTCTCGCGTTCGTGGAACAGCAGATAGTGGGTGCCGGCCCAAGCCTCCTGCTCCAGTACCTGGCTACCGTCGTTGAACCACTGCTCGCACTGCGTGGCAAAGGCCTCGTCGCCCATGGCCCGGGCCATGCGGCCGGCCAACCGCAGCTGCGCCAGGTGGGCCCCGCCGATGTGGGGCACAATGCCGAATAGCTCACAGGACTCGAACCAGTCATTGGCCAGATTGTCCGTCGGCATGCTGACGATGCCGGCCGCGCCGGCGCCCGGTCGCAGGTTCATGGTGAAAGCGGTGTTCTGCTTCACCGAGGCGTAGAACTCCCGCAGCACCGCGTCATCGCCCGTGCGCTGCCAGAGCTTGTCGACCATCTCCACATAACAGGGACCGTCCAGCGTCGCCTGCGGCCGGCTAGCATAGCCCGGCGAGGGCAGGGCCAGCTCGTACGGTGGGGTCCCGGTGGTAACCCCGCCGAACACCCACGGCGCGGCGCCGCTGGGGTACTGGTATCCCTGGTACGCCCGCAGCGTCGACAGCGCCAGTTCGGGGAACAGGTAGACCAGCGGCAGATTGCCGTAAAACGAACAGGGGATGCACTCCATCTGCGGGCACCACCGCGGGCTCTCGTTGAGCGCGAAGATGCCGTCTTCGGGGCGACACCAGGCGCCGATGGGCGGCCGTGCCTGCCCCCAGACGGCCGTCTCGGTGATCTGGTGGAGGATGTTGACCAGCCCATCGCGCAGCCAAGGCGGCAGGTCGCGCTCGGCGTACACTTCCTGCTGCCAGGCCAGCACGCGGTGCAGCAGATCGGCGTGGTGACGAGCCAGCCAGCGCGCCACCGCCGTGGCGCTGCGGTAGTGGGCCGCGTACATGTGCGTGTACGTGTTGCCGCTGCCCGCCGGATTGCCGCTGCCCTGCCACTGGGGGCTGTACCAGGTGAGCACGAAACGGATCACCCGGCTGGCCCCCGGGGCCAAGTCGAAGTCAACCGCCAGCGCCGTGCCGGGTTGATGCTCGGCCCAGGGCAGGTCGTGGGCAATACAGGCCCAGGAAAGCGCCTCGACGCCCAGGTCGCCACCCACACGGACCGCGGGTTCATCCAGCACGCCCAGCGCGTACGCGGCCTTGCGCCCGCTGACCGCCACCCCCTGCAGGCGCCCGGTCAGCGGGCGCCGACGCAGCCGGCGGGTGCCGGCTTCGGCTTCGCTGGGGCCGGGGAAACTGCACGCCAGGGTGCCGTGTTGGGCGGCGTCGGAGTCATTGCGCAGGTGGACCTCGAAGACCGCGCCCGGGGCGATGGAGGCCGGCACATCTCCGGGCAGAAAGGGCGACCAGGCGCGCAGCCCGACGCGGATGGGCGCCTCGCTGACAAACTCCAGGTCGGCGACCGGATAGTGGCCCCAGTAATGGATCTCGCGCACCGGCAACGGGTCCTGGTACTGGCGCCCGCCGCGGCACAGGTCCATCCACAGGATGCCGCGGCGCCGGCTCACCTCGCGCGTGGTCAACACCCAGGTCTGCAGGCCCACGCACAGACCGAGAACCGGCACCTGCAGGGGGCCGCGGCGCGGGTTCAGCGAGTTGAACAGGGTCGACAGGCCCCAGGTGCCATCGGCTTCCAGGTCGATGCACCCGGACCCGACGCTGCCCAGGGGCATGCCGCAGTCGGGCGGCCGCGTGCCGCGGTGGATGCAGCCGGCCACCGGCCGATCAAAACCGGCGGCGTCAAACTCGGTCCACTCGCGTTCGGGCAAGTCCAGCGGGAACAGTGTCGTCGCCATGGTTGTGTCCTTCTGGGTTACCGGCCGCCGGGCGCGCTAGCGTCGATGCTGGCGCGCCGCCGGCAGGTGGCGGCAGGACGGGCGGCCCCAGCCCCACCGGGCCGTCCGCGTCCGTCAACGAGGCGTCGGTTGCCAGTCGGCCGGCCACGGCCACGGCGACGCCCGGTACCGACGCAGCGCCTCGCGGTCGGGCAGCAGCGGATGGACCCAGGCCAGCAGGCGGTCGGCGCCGGCGCCGGGAAAGGCCGCGGCCCAGGCGTGCGGCAGGCGCGCTTGGCGCAGATGGGCGTACCAGTTATAGGTGCTGATGCCATCGGCGCCGTCTTCGTACAGGCGCAGCGCCGCGGTGCACAGGTCGTCCTTGAACAGCGCCAGGGCCCCGGCGTCGGCGGCTTCCAGGCCGATGCTGCGCTCGCCGATGCCGTGCATCCAGGCACTCCAGCCCCACAGAGTCGGGTACACGCCCACGGACGTGCCGTGCGTCAGGGCCACGAACTCGGCGGTGCGGGGCTGGGCGGGCAGGCCGTCAAGGAACAGCGTCGGACACAGGTAGTCCACCAGGCCCTCGCGCACCCAGGCCGGGACATCCAAGCCCAGGTCGTGGCAGGAGGCATTGGTCGGTTTCTCCGGGTAGAAGCTCCCCGGATATACGAAGGGGGTCGGATCCAGGGCCAGCGAAGGACCGACGCGGGCGCCCACCAGCAGCCGCCGCCCGCCCCGGGCCCGGCCCACCGCGTCGGCGTGCTGCCGCACGGCGCGCACCAGGCGGGTCAGCACCGGGTGGTTGCGGTGCGGGTCCGAGACCAGGTGGTACCAACGGCGGAAATCCAGCTCCACGCCATCAATGTCGTAGCGGTCCATGACCTCGGTGATGACCGCGACGTAGTGGTCGAACACCGCCGGCACGGCCGGATCCAGGCAACCCGCCCCCGGAATGCGCGCCTGGGCATGCGCGCGGCCGAAGTCCGACAGCCGGTACGAAGCGTGGTAGAAGTCCTCGGCATTCATGCGGTAACTGGCCACCACCGGGGTATGCCGTTGTCGGCACGCGTCGATGGTCAGCTGCAGGGGATCCGTGCCCAGGGCCGCCAGGCGGCGCAGGGCGCCCGCCTCGCGTTCGGCTACGCCCGGCTCCTGTTCCGGCCACAGCTCGCGCGAGATCTCCGCGTGGTACACCTCCCAGCCGGTCGCCACCGCCGAGGGGTAGATCACCGGATCGGGCATGCCCACGTTCTGCGCCAGCAGGCCCGGGCGGTGATCGAGGATGGCGTGCACGGCGCCGCTGTACTGCGCCACCGTGATGGCGTCGCCGGCCGAGGCGTGCAGGATGTTGTTGATGTCGTTGTTGAAGATCGACCCCAGGCCGCGGCCGGTCCGCGGCGCGTCGGCCACCGCCCCGCCCTGGGCCGCGTCGGCGGCCCCATCCCGGCCGAGCGTGGTGGGATCCGGGTGGCTCGGACCGGCCGACCGGGCGCCCGTCATGGCTGCCCGGCGGCGGTGCGGGTTCCTTCCAGGGCCCGCCGCGCGGCATAGCTGTGCACCGCGTGGCGCACCCAGGCCAGGCGGCCGGCCGCCAGCGCCGGTGCCAGTTGGGCCTGCAGCGCCGCCGCTCCAGGGATCACCAGGCCGTCGGCCCCGGCCCGCTCCAGGGCGGCCAACACGGTCTGCACCTGGGCCGCCAGGGCCCGGGTCACCGCCGTCGGCGCGGTGGCCGTGAAGCCTGCCACCGGCGCGTCCGGCGGCACCGCCAGGCAGCGCAGTTCATAGGGCCCCAGGCGGGTGGCCCAGGTGTCGGTTACCGCCACGGCGGCGCCCGTGGCCAGGTCCGTACACCAGGTCGGGGCCCGTTCGAACTGCACCTGCAGGTCCACGGCATAGGGCTCGCGGTTGACCGCGTACAGCACCCGCCGGTCGCCGT
Organism: uncultured Gemmatimonadota bacterium; assembly: GCA_903893785.1. GTDB lineage: Bacteria > Latescibacterota > UBA2968 > UBA8231 > UBA8231 > CAITNQ01. The sequence goes on along the minus strand of CAITNQ010000203.1, from coordinate 17,027 downwards.
CCACGCCCTGCCGTACCGCCACCGGGTCGGTGCGGTCGCCCACCGTCTGCAGCCGCTGCCGCGGCAGGCGGCAATAGGCCGCGGCAAAAGGCCGCAGCCACTCGCCGTGCGCCTTGTCCAGGAACAGCCCGCCGCGGGTCAGCCGGCAGACATCCATCTCGGCCAGGGCGTGGACATAGGGTTCAAGGAAGTGCGGCCCGGCCGGGAAGGGCGGCGTGATGCGCAACTGCGAGTCCCACCAGAAACCATCGGGCGGGTAGGTCGAATTCAGCCGGAATACGCCCTCGGCGGGCTGGCCTGACATGATCGCCAGGGCCGCGGCTTGCGCATCGTCATCGGCACAGGGGAACCACCGGTGGTCGCCCCAGGCCTCGACCCAGCAGTTGAACACAAAGGCACCGGGCCGGGGCTGGCGGCCCACGGCGTCAAGGGTGGCCTGGTCGAGGAAGTCGTGGTCGCGGTACTGGGCCGTGGAGCTGAGCGTCGCCTCCAGGCCGCGGGTCGAATCCGGCGGGTGGCCGCCGCGGTCGCGCGTATTGCCCAGGCCCAGGTCTAGCTCGATACCGGGTTCCGCGGCCAACCGCGCCACGTCGACGCCGCCCTCGCGGTACAGGTCCACGGTACTCGGCCGGGCGCCTAGCTGGGTGGCCACCGACGCCCAGCCGTACAGTTGCGGCACGGTCGTCTCATCCCACAGGGTCAACGTCAGGGTCAGGTCCGAACGCACCGCCTGCAGGCGGTCGCGTACCCGGCCGAGCAGGGCGGTGATGCGGCGGCAGCGCCAGTCGATCCACGCGGGGCGGCAGATCGAAGTCAGGTACTGGAACCGCCGCGAGAAGCGGTCCGGGGCGCCGGCCTCCACCGGCACCAAGATGCCGGTCTCGCGGCTGAAGGCGTTGACGGTGTAGTCGTCGTAACCGCAGCGCAGCGAGGCGAACCATACCATGGTGGCGTGCCAGAGGTTCAGCGACAGACCGGTGAACGCCGGCGCGTGACCGTAGCGCTCGGCGATGTCGCCCACCAGGTCGAGGATCGCCCGTTCCACCACCGGGTGCAGCGGGTTGAAGATCGGGTGAGGCGAGGGGCCACCGCGCTCGCCATAGGCCCAGGGGAAGTCGCCCAGGTCGCGGCCTTCGGCGTAATACTGCAGCAGGGCCGGGTAGTTGCGGGCATTGTACACCGTGGTCCAGTCGGCCGTGCCGCCCTGCACCTGGTCACACCAGACCATGTTGTTGATGGTGTCGGCGCCGCCGCGGATGGCCTCCAGGTCGGTGTTCATCTGCTGCATCAGCGACCCCAGCCGCAGCAGCGTCAGGGCGCCGCGGAAGCGCAGCCCGTCGCGCTCGAAACGGGCCAGCAACGGCTGCACCCACTCGGGCGGTCGAGTGGTCCAGCGGCAGTATTGCCGCCGGTCGCGGGCGACCACCACGTCGAAGGCATCGGCCGGCTCCCGGGCCGCCGGGTACTGGGGGCCGTGGTACCACACCAGGGGATACACCAGCAGCTGCTGGCCGGTGTGGCGCATATAGGTGGCCACGCGGTCGACCCAGGTCTCCTTGTCGAGCGCGCCCTCGCTGGCCCCGGTGCCACAGGGGTCTTCGTACTGGACCCCCAACTCACGGCGGCTGCGGTCACCGGCCGCACGCTCCAGGGGCAACGGCGGCAGGCTGTCCAGTTCGTAGATCTCAATGTCGGCCACCGCCGCCGGTTCGCCATCGCTCCAGGTAGCGAACACCAGGCTGCAGTCGCGCCAGCGGGGCCAGAAGACCTGGTTCAGCGTCAACAGGCCGCCGCTGAGCGGCCAGGCGCCGCCGGTCAGCACGCCGGTGGACAGGTCGTACCCCGTGCCGTCCATGACCGTCATGAACCGCTGGGCGTCGTCCGGGTAGCGGATGATCGCCAGGTGCGGCCGGTCGACGTGGTCAATCTCGAAGCGGTACCCGAACCGTGACAGGGGTACGCCCTCGGCCTGCCGGTAACGGCCCGCCGGGCCGCTGACCACGGCCACGGCCCCGTGGCCGAAATAGCGCTCGGGCGGCAACTCCTCGGTGCAGTCGATGCGGATTAGCCGTCGACCCGTCAATTGGGCAGGCAGCGCCATGGGCAGACTCCAGAGGCGCCGGTGTACCACCCGGCAGAGGAGGGTGGAGCGCCGGGTCGCGGCCACCGCGACGCGGCGACGCCGATTCAGAGGATGGTCGGCAGGCGCTCCATGAAGTAGCAGTAGTTGGCCCAGGACACGTCCGGCGGCAGGCTGTGGTCCGGGAAGGGCACGTAGCCGCCGTCCTGCACCACCGGCGCCACCCGGGCCAGTTCAGCGTCGATCGCCGCCGGACCCCAGGCCAGGGCCCGTTTGTCGATGCCGCCCCACATGCGCAGGTCACGGCCGAATTCACGCCGCACGGCGGCCACGTCCATGCCGGCTTGGGGCTCGAAGGGGTAGAGCACGTTGATACCCGCTTCGAGCCAGATGGGGATCAGCGAGGTGATCTGGCCGTCGCTGTCCAGACTGATGAACTCGACGCCGCGGCGGCGCAGGAAGTCGACCACACGGCGGTAGCGCGGCAGCATGTAACGGCGTACCAGGTCCGGTCCGAGCAGCGGCCCGGTCTTGTAGCCCATGTCTTCCCAGAAGCCGAACACGTCGATGTCGGTAACGTCGAGCAGCTGATCCATCATCTGGATCAGGAAGTCGGCGTCAGCGTCCATCATCTCCTCTACCCAGGCCGGATCGTCATAGAACAGCATGCACAGGCGCTCGACGCCCAGCAGGTTGCGCAGGGGTCCGAAGAAGCCGCCCCAGCGGTCGGCGATGACGATCAGGGCCCCGTCGCGCTGCCGGTAGGCCCCCAGCTCCGCCAGCCCCTGAGGGCCCAGGCGGGCGGCCAGATCCGCCTGCATGCGGGCGGACCAGAAGTGGCGGAAGTCGGCGCGGGTCTCCACCGGGAAGCGCACGAATTGCGGCATCGACGAGTGCTGGTAGTCTTTGCGCTCGCGCATCAGAATGCCTTCGTGGTTCACGTACAGGATGGTGCGCTCGTCTTCCTGCAGGACCTCACGACGGAAGGCCGGATGGGGGAAGAACCACCCCCCGTGCCAGTCCCAGCGGTCCAGGGCGTAGCCGGGCTGCTGCGGGTCGTACCCCTCGCCCCGCCAGCGGTCAATGGTCTCCGGCCAGCCGCCGCCGAAGATGCGGTACGGCGCCCGGTCCGCCGACTGATAGCGCAGGTTGGCCAACAGACGCTCGCGGTCGTTCATTGCCACCTCGTCTCCATCGCCGGGCCGACAGCGGCCGCGGCCGTCAGACCGTATGCCCGGTGCGGGCGATGATCTCGTCCTGCAGGTCTGCCCACAGCGACGTGAACGGGGCGCTGTAACCCGCCACCCGTACCACCAGGTCGCCGTGCGCTTCCGGGTTCCGCCGGGCTTCCAGCAGCTGCTGCCGGTCTACCAGGTTGAACTGACACTGTTGGCCGCCCCCGGCAAAGTGGCCCTCGATCAGGGCGGCTATCTGTTCCCGGCCGGCGTCGGTGGCCAGCAACGCCGGATCCAGCTTGACGTTCAGCGTGGTGGCCGTGGGCAGCAGGTGATGGGGCAGGCCGGCGACGGAGTTGAGCAGCGCCGTGACACCCTGCCGATCGCGCCCCTGCGCCGCCCCCAGACTGTCCGCCAGCGGTTGGCCGGCGCGGCGGCCGTCGGCCGTGGCGCCGGTGACCCGGCCGAACTCGATGTGCATGTTTTCGCCACCCGCCGTGGTGCCCAGGATGTACTCGCCCCCGCGGAAAGGGCGGCGCTGTTTGAGCTGGTCCGAGAAGGTGTGGATGATCCGCCGCGCCAGTTCGTCCACCTCCTCCAGGTCATTGCCGAAGTGCGGTGTCCGGTTGAGGACCTGCTGTCGCAGGGCTTCGTGGCCTTCCCAATCATGTTGCAGCACCGCCGCCAGCTCCGGCAGGGTCAGCTGCTGCTGTTGGTACACCAGTTGGTTAACCGCCGCCAGCCCGTCGGCCAAATTAGCCACGCCGATGACGTCCCAGTTGCAGAAGTTATACCGGGCCCCACCCTGCGTGTAGCCGACGACCTTGTCGATGCAGTCTTCCACGACCAGCGAAGCGGCCAGGTTGCCCCCCGGCTCGGCGGCGGTCTGCTGGTCGCGCGCCAGGGAGGCCAGATGGGCGGCTTCGGCGACCCGGTCCAGGGTCGCCACCAGCGCTTGCCACAGGTCGGCCGGGGTCTCCAGCCGGGTCAGATCGGCGCCCGGATCCAGCTCCGGCTCCAGCCCCAGAACCAGGCGCAGCACCTTCGGCAGGTTGACAAAGCCCTCGACCGAGCCCATCTGCGCTTTGCCGGTGACGATCACTTCGTGGCAACCCGACAGCGAGAAGTCGCGGGCGTCAGCGATCCCCACACCGAGCCGGGTCAGCGCCGGCACGATCTGCTCGTCGTTGCAGAAGTCCGGGTTGCCGGACCGGGTTCGCAGCACCTGCACGGCCCGCCGCAGCAGTGCCGGCGGCGTTCCCTGGTGGCAGCGCAAGCCCACCTGGGGACGGTGTAGCCGCAGCTCCTCGGTGACCTCCAGACACAGCCAGGTGACCTCGTTGCTGGCATCACGGCCGGCCGCGTCCGTACCGCCCAGGGTCAGGTGCTGGTGCGCGCTTACCCCGGCCTGCGCCCCGGCCCATTCGAAGTATTTGATCCACAGCAGGCTGAGCAGTTCGCGGGCCTGGTCGCGCGTCACCCGGCCCGCCGCCAGGTCATCACGGTAGAAGGGATAGAGGTATTGGTCCACCCGGCCCGGTGCATCGGGCAGGAAGACAAAGCAGAACCACAGCGCCTGACAGGCCTGCCAGAAGCTAGTCGGCCGCTCGGCGGGGACGCGCTGGCAGTTGTCGGCCATGGTGGCCAATTCGGCGGCCCTACGCGGGTCCGTGGCGGCGGCGGCTTCGGCGCGGCACAGCTGGGCATGGCGGTGGGCATAATCGATCCAGGCCAGCGCCACCACGCGCAGGGCGTCGAGGAATTCGCCACCGGCCTGATCGTCCGGGGCCTCCCGCGACAACCGCCCCAGGCGCGCCTCGATGCGGGCCAGGCGCCCATGGACGCCCTGGTCCAGCACCGCGGCATAGTCCATGGTGGTGTGGTTGCCGGCGCCGCTGAGCACCCCGCCGCGGAAGTACTGCATCGCCAGGTCCGGTGCCGGCCATCCGCCGAACGCCTGGCGGCCGAAGATCTGCGGCACGGTCAAATGCTCAGGGTCGTATTCCAGCCCCGCCGGCGTGCCCACCAGCAACTCGCCCGGGCGGACCTGGATGCGGCCGTGACGGAAGGCGTGGGCCAGCACCGCCGCCTGGCGCCGCACCGGCGAGGCGTCCTCCAGACCGGCCAGGGCCTGCGCCTGCAGCGCCGCCGCTTCGGGGTCAGGGCCGCGCCGGCTGCGGCGCGCCTGGCTGCACAGGTCAACTACGCGTTGGTTCATCGGCACCGGGCCCTCCTTGGGCCCCCAGCAAAGCAACGCCGGGCCGACCGTCCTACACGGTTCGGCCGCTTCGGCGGCGGTCCGAGCGCCGTCGCCAGGGGTATGGCCGGGGCCTCAACGGGCCCCACCGGCTTCGTTGTTCGCCGCCTGCACCAGCGCGCGCATGTACGCCAGTGAATAGGCCAGGCCGCTGTGATGACCGCCCACCATGGCCGGTATGTGGTCGGGAATGATGCAGCCGTCGTACTCCACCTCGCGCAGCGTCTGCATCACCCGGTGCATGTCCATGTACCCGTCGTCGATGAAGGTCTCCTGCCAGGCGGCCGGCAACGGGTTACTGACATTGCGGAAATGCACCTTGAAGAGCTTGCCCTGGCGGCCGAAATGGCGGATGGCGGCGAGCACATCGGCGCCCATGGCCTGGCCGCCCTCCAGCCAGCAGCCGATGCACAGGCAGACGCCGATGTTCGGGCTGGCGGCCAGCTCCAGGGCGCGCTGGTAACCGGCGAAGGTGCCGAACAGGCAGCGCGGGATGCCCCCGAGCGGGTACACCGGCGGGTCATCCGGATGGATGCCGATGTACACCCCGGCCGCCTCCGCCACCGGTACCACGCGGCGGATGAAGTAGGCGTAGTTGTCCCACAGTTCGTCTTCGGTATACATCCGGCCGTGCGTCAGCGGCCCGGCGAAGACCTTGCCATTCCAGTGGCCTTGAGCGTCGGCCAGGTCCATGGTACGGGCGTGGACGCCGCCGCGGCCGCGAGTCCCGCCGCTGCTCCAGATGCCGTTACCCATGTGGGCATAGGTGTTGTAGCGGATCCCAGCCTGGCCCAGTTCGCGAATGAACTGCAGGAACGCCTCGATCTTGGCCTCGCGGCCCGGCAGGTTAAGGGTGATCTCCTCGACGTTGTGCACCTGGTGGTTGCCGATGCGGTAAATCTGCAGGCCGAAGCGGGCCAGGCGCTCCTGCACCTGCCGGTAGTAACCCGCGTGGTGGCGCTGCGGATCATGGATGATCACCATCACCCACTCGAGGCCCAACTGCTGCAGGAACAGCAGTTCCTCGTCCGGGGCCTCGTCGCTGATGTAGGTCCCCAGCTGGATGCCGGGCCGGCTGGCCTGCAGGCCCGGTACGGCCCGCAGGGCCCATCGCCCCGGTTGGGTCAGGTCTTGGCTCATGCCCCGTCTCCCCGGGTCAACCGACGCGGAAGCGCTCGATGGCGTCGTCGTTGACGGCAATGCCGATCCCCGGTCGGTCGGGGACGACGAACTGGCCATTCTCGATCACGAACAGCCGCTCCTGGTCGACCAGCGCCAGGCAGTGCTCCCACTGCTCCCACGGCAGCAGCGGCGGGTTGGTCAGCGCCACCTCGAGAATCCAGCAGTTGGCCAGGGCCGCTTCGATCTGCAGCCGCGCCGCCAGCGCCAGGCCGTGGGTGCCGTGGGGCACGCAGTCGATGCCGAAACCCTCGGCCATGGCGGCGATCTTCTTAGTGATCAGCAGGCCGCCGCAGTTAAACGGCTCCGGCTGCAGGATGTCGAAGGAGCCGTGCTGCAGGTAACGGGCGAACATGGACAGGCCGCGATCGCCTTCGCCCCCGGTGATCGGGATATCCACCGTGGCCCGCAGCCGCGCGTGGTCAAACACGTCGCCGCGGTTCATCGGCTCTTCCAGCCAGCTCACCTCCAGATCCTCATAGCGCCGCGCCATGATGATCGCCTCGTCCAGGGTCCAGATCGAACCCGAGTACGGTCCGGTGCGATCAATCATGAGCTGGAACTGCTCCCGGCCGCCGACCGCATCCCGGATGGTGGCCACGGCGTCGGCGTCGGCCTGCACCGGCCGTCGGAAGGAGCGGATCTTGGCCGCCTTGAAGCCGTGCTTCTGGTAGTAGGCCAGGTCCCGAGCCTGCTGCTCGTAGGTCACTTCCGATTGGTCGGCCAGGCCCGGCCAGACGCAGGTGAGGTAGCACGGCAGGCGGTCCTTGTGGCTGCCGAGAAGGTCGCGGATCGGTCTCCCGGCGGCTTTGCCGACCACGTCCCACAGTGCTGTTTCCACCGCCGGGCAGCGCCCCAGGCCCTGCTGCAGGAAGCGCTCGATGTGGTGCGGGTCCTGGCCCACCACCAGGCGACGGGCCAGTTCCAGGCCGCGGCCCCAGGTAGGAAAGAACTCGTAGCCAGTGACGCCGGCGTCAGTGCGGACCCGGGTGACCGGGATGTCTGGCGAGACCCCGTGCTGGCGGGCCCTGTCGCTGACGGGCACCCGGCAGTAGAAGCTGTCGATGGCAGTGACGATCATGACCTTCTCCCTGGCCTGCCTGGCCACCGGTGGTGGGCCCGGGGCGCGCCGGCGATGGCGCGCTCGGACCCCCGGTCGGCGCCCCGGATCAGGCGTAGAAATGGCGGCTGGGGTACACGCGCAGCACGGTCTCGAAGTGCATCTCGGCCTCGCGGTCTTCGTAGCGCGGCCACATGCGCGGCGCGCCATCATCCACCGGCGGCGCGGCGCGGCCGTCCAGGGGCACGGCCCAGGCCCGTAGATAGCGCACCACCACCAGGTCGCCGACGACATCGAGGTTGGGGTAGGTGAACATGGCAAAAGCGGGCGGCAGACAGGCAAAGGGCGAGCGGCCGACCAGGTGCCGGGGCATGGGGAACTCCGGCGCCACGCGGTCCACCTCTTCCAGGCCCGGCTGCAGCTCCAGCGTCCGGTGGTGCGTCCAGGTCAGGCCCTCGTCGGCGGAGACCGCTGCCGACAACCGCCCGCGCAGGAAACCCCGCCGGATCTCGGCCCCGGAAACCTGATTCCACACGCACAGCAGGTTGCCGTCCGGCAGCGACACGACCAGCGCCGGCGACTGCGAACTGGCCATTTCGGTCGGTTCGCCCGGGTACCAGGTCAGGCCGCCGTCGCGGCTCCAGCTTTGCACCAGGCGGCCAATCTTGGCCCGCGCCAGCATCAGCACGCGGCCGTCGCGGGTTTCGGCCACGGACGGCTCGTACAGGTCGATGACCCCGCCGCCACCGTTCAGGTCGCCGCGCTCGTCGAACCAGCCAAAGACGGCCCAGACCAAGTCACCGGGGCCCTGGCGCCAGGTGCGGCCCTCGTCGTCCGAATGGTAGGTGAAGCAGAACCCCACGCAGGGGCCGCGGTGCCCCTCCATGAACAGCCGGCGGCCCTGCCACCAGCCCCAGCCGGCCGGCGTCATCCGCTCACTGCCCAGCGTCGTCTCGTCGGTCTGCCAGTACCCGCACAGCAGCAGGCGACCGCTGCGCAGCTGGATCAGGGAATGGTACATGGGGATGTACATCGGGTAGTCGGTGATCTGGCCGGCCAGCTCCCAGGTCAGGCCGTCATCGGCCGAGGTCGACAACCACCAGCCGGTTTTCGGCGTGCCGTGGTACAGGGCCAGGCGGCCGGAGGCCAAGCGGATCAGCCCACAACCCGAGGCGCCGGCCTGCTGGGGGCCGGTCAGCGCCACCGGCGTACTCCACGTCCGGCCCTGGTCGAGGGAGTGGCGGCGGGCCAGACCGCCGTCCGGGCCGTTGCCGTGGATCAGCAGCCAGCGGCCGTCAGCCTGGCTGACCAGGCCGCCATCGACCGGCAGACCGGTCGTTTCCGTGACCTCGGCCGGGCGGGGCCACAACGGCGGCCGGGCGATCGGCGTAGACATGGTCGCACTCCAGGTTCCGGGTGAGCGGCGCGGGCCGTTCCGGGGTGCGGCCCAAGCGGCGCAAAGGTACGGTCGGCCCCGGCCGACCGACAGAGCCCTGACTCAGGCCGAGCCGCCGGCGGTGATCACGCCGATCTCCTGCCAGTCGGCCAGCTCCAGTTCCACCTGCCAACCGGCGCTGTCGCGGGTGACCCCGGCGCGGGCCGGCGCGGGGCGCCCTTCCACGTCGAACACCTCGACCTGGGGAGCGGCCGCCGCGGTCCAGCGGAAACGGCCGGAGCGGGTGGTGACCACCCGTTCCAGGCCTTCGACCCAGCCCTCGTGCAGGGCTACCGGCGTGCACGGGAACATGCGGTTCAGCGCCCCGTAGTCGCCGGCACCGGGGCCCGTGGTCGGGATCTCGGTCAGGTAGTGGTAGAACAGCAGTCCATGGCGCAGGTAGGCGACCGCGGTGCGCATGATGTGGCGGGCGTAGTGGGGGGCTTGGGCCAGCTCCGGTCGGCTGCCCAGCGCCAGGGGACTGCCCAGGTGCCCTTTGCAGGGATAGAAGGCCAGCGGCGGCGGCTGACCGGCCTCCCAGGCGGCCGTGCCCAGGGCGAACTCGGCTTCCATGAACCGGGCCACGGGCAGCGCCTGCAGTTCCTCGGCCGCGGCGGCGGAGTTGGCCACCAGGGTCTTGCCCCGCGACCGGACGTACTCGATCAGTTGCTGCCGGGCCCCGATGCCTACCCAGGCGCCGTCGACGCACCGCCGGGCAATCGTGCCGGTGGCCGGGTCCAGTTCCACGGTCAACCCGTCCCAACCGTGCCAGCTGTAGCGCTGCAGCTCGGTAAACGCCAAACTGAACTGATCGATGTACACCCCGTCCAGGCCCACCTCGTCGAGCAGGAACTGCGCCTGATCCAGCCACCAGGCCAACTGGTCATTGCCGGGTGCGGCATAGACCATCAGCCCCATCATCGGCACCCGGTGGCGGTCCTGCTCCTGAAGGTCGCCCACTGGGTCGTAGGCGGCACCGCGGTAGTAGAGTTCGTAGGCGTGGTGACCGTCGGGACCGGTGTACAGGCAATCTTGCCAGGGCAGGGCCAGCTGCCGCAGCAACTGTTCCTGCGTCGGGCTGAACGAGCGCGGGTAGCCGCGCTGGCGCTGGTCGGGCGGCAGGAGCTCGTACAGAGCCTCGACAGCTGCCGGCGGCAGGCCGACGATGTTCCCTTCGATGCAGCCCAGGCACTGGAGGCCGGGCCGCGCGGCGCGCAGGGCCCGGGCCGCGGCCTGCATCCGCGGCGCGTAGGCGCGGCGATCCAGCAGCCGCCGTTGGCCGGCGTCGTAGTTGTCGTAGTCCAGCCACGGCATCAGGGCCACCTGGGCCAGCTGCTTGCGCTGCAGGTAGCGGGCCAGCGCGGCCGGATCATCTAGCAGGGCCTGATGGTGGCCCACGTCGAAGAAGCCCCAAGGGCCATCGAGGCGGAAATTGGTGCCCCAGTCGCGCCGAACCTGGTTGATGAAATCGAAGTACGCGACCGGGCCCGGCTGCGGATACACCGCCCAGCGCAGCGCCCGCGTGGTCCGCGCCGCCAGGCCCAGCCGTGGCAGGACAAACTGCGGTTGGTCGTCGGTCAGGCTGCCGCAAAACTGCAGGCGCGTCACGCTGTCCTCGCCCACCACGCCCAGGGCGCTGTTGGCCTGGGCGCAGAATAGCGTCGGGTTCTCGGCGCACAGGTGCCGGCTGGGAGCCTGACTCCAGTGCGCGGCCCCCGCCGGTCCGACGACCACGGGCCGCATCGGCGCGGCCGGGTCGGCGCCGGGCGGCGGTCCGCCGCCGATGCGGGCGTCCCTCACTGGGCCGGCTGCCTGCAGTCGATGACTGACCCACAGGCCCAGATCCTCCGGCCCGTCGTTGCTGATGATGTCGGCCACCAACAGGCGGGCACCCTGCACGGTCAGGGAGCGCACCAACCGGTAGGCCGCGCCGGCCGCCTCCAACCGCAGGTGGTGGGGACTGAGGCGCTGCACGCGGGGCTGCCAGGCGGATTCGCCCTGAGCCGTTGCCGCCAGAGCATTGAGCCCCAGCCGCGGCCCGGGCGCGGACAGGAAGGACTCCAGCAGATAGGCCTGCCCGGCCACCGTCAGCACCAGGCCGCCGGCGGGCAATACCTGCAGGGCGAAGGCGGCGCCGGTCAGCCCCACGGCGCTGCCGGGCGCCGTGGCCCAAGCCTGCGGTGCCGTCGCGTCCCCGGTCATCGGGCTGGGGTGCCGGCGCGCGGGTGCCAGGCTCGGTGCGCCGTTGGGGTTGCCTTCATATGCCGCTCCTTGACATCGGTGACCACCCGTGCCCGCAGGCCCCCAGACAGGGGCGAAAAGGCGCGCCGGTGCGGTCACGAGGCCGGCCGTCGGCAGCCAATATACCCGCCGCGGCCCTGCCCGGCCAACGTCGCCCGGGCGGCCATGGCCGGGCGCCGGCGGCCACCGTAGATTCACCGCCAGACACCCTTGTATGTTTGGCTGAGGAGGTCGCCATGCCCGCGTTGCCGCCCACCCGCAGCAAGGTGCTGTTTTTCGACTGGCGCGATTTCGACGGCGGCCATCTGGCCTGGCGCACGGCCGACGGTCAGGCCCTGGGAGTGGGCGGTGACGCCGGCCCGGACCGGGACCTCCATGCCACGCCGGTGCAGGTGCCCCACGGCGTGCGGCTGCAGGCCCAGCCGGCGAGGCGCACCGAACCCGTAGATGACTGGAAGGGCTGGGGCCGCATCATCCACCATGAGGGCCGGTACCGCAGCTTCTACCTGGAGATCGACGGCAACGCCAAGCTGGGTTCCGGCTCCACCTCGCAGCGGGCCGAGCGTCGGTCAGTGACCGTCTGCAGCACCGCGTCGGACGATGGCATGGCCTGGAGCGAGCCGACCCGCTGTGTCGTCGACGTCCCGGGGCACTACGGTTTTGACGGCGTGTGCTTCTTCGTCGACCCGGTGGCGCCAGCGGCGGAGCGCTACCGGCTGGTTTACTGCGCCCGCGTCCCGGACCACCTGGCCCTGCCGCTGCACCGCGAATACCTGCAGCGCCACCCGCGCTACCAGGACGAGCGAGTGCTCGACCGGCCGGGGCCCTGCCTGATGAGCCTGACTTCGGCGGACGGCGAGCACTGGTCGGCCTGCCCGACGCCGCTGATGATGCATCCGAGCGACACGGACACCACGGTGTACTGGGACGCGGCCCTGGAGCGCTATGTCATGTACACCCGCATGTACCGACAGGCCCGCCGCTGGATCGGCCGGGCGGAAGCCACGGATTTGTTCCACTGGGGCCCCATCGAGCCGGTGATCTGGCCGCGCCTGGATGACCCGCCGGACCACGATTTCTACCTCAACGGCCGGACCGCCTACCCGGGTTTGGACGAGTACCAGCTGCTCTTTCCCATGGTCTACCACCGCTTCACCGAACGCTCCGATATCCGCCTGTACGCCAGCAGTGACGGCATTGCCTGGAACCCGGTGCCGGGGGGTTCGGTGCTGCAGCCCGGGCCGGCCGGCGCCTGGGACAGTGAGTTCATCGGCAGCGGCAAGGACCTGTTGCCCTTCGGTCCAGGCCGGGTCGCCATGCCCTACACCGGCACCCGCTACCCGCACAAGTACCCGCGCTTCCCCGCGGTCTGGGCGGGGTGGCGCATGGCCTGGGCCTGGTGGCCGGCGGACCGTCTGGTAGCCGTGGTGGCCGATCGCGAGGGCGAGTTCTGGACCTCTGCCATGCGCCCGGCCGGGGCGAGCCTGCGGCTGAACTGCCGCACGGTCCGCGGCGGCGAGATCCGGGTCGGGCTGGTGGGGGTGGACGGCCGTGCGGTCGCCGATGCCGATCCCCTGCACGGCGACCACCCGGCGGCGCCGGTCACCTGGCGCGGCGCCACCGACACCGGGTTGGCGGCGGACCAGCCGGTGCGCCTGCACCTGCGTCTGCGCGCCGCGGAGTTGTTTGCCCTGGAGTGGGTCTGAACTGCGACTGACAGCCGGCCGGCCCGGCGCTTGGCCGGATGCCCCGGCGGCGCCGGTCACTTGGCGCGGCGCCACCGACACCGGGTTGGCGGCGGACCAGCCGGTGCCCCTGCACCTGCGTCTGCGCGCCGCGGAGTTGTTTGCCCTGGAGTGGGTTTGGACTGCGGCTGGCGGCCCGGCCGGCCCGGCGCTTGGCGCGGTAAGCCGCCGCGCGGCGCCCGTCAGCCCACGGGCAGTACCTGCACGACCCACTGCTGTCGCGCCGTGGCTCCCCGGCTGTCGATGGCCTCCAGCACCACCGGGAAGGCCCCCGGGTCGCCGGCCAGGCCGCGCACCCAGCCACGCGCCGCGTCGACGGTGAGCCAGGGCGGCGCCTCGATCAGGCGGTACCGCACGGGGCCGTCGGCGGCCCCGAAGTCGGCGTGGGCGCGGTACGCATAATACGCGCCGCTGAACTCCTCCACCGGCGGCTGGCTGAGGAAGCACAGGCCCGGCAGGTCCAGGTACCAGGCGTCGCGCTGCAGCGGCCAGGCATTGCCCGCTACTACCCACAGGCGCCCGGCGTGCACATAGGGCGATACCTCGTGCCGTGGCGACCACCGGGACGGCGTCGACAGCGCCTGCCAATCGCGGCCGTTGACCGAGTACCAGACATCGTCAAGGTTGGTCCACTGTGGTTCACTGCGGAAACCGCTGAACACCCACAGGCGGTCGCGCCAGCTCACGGCGGACGACCAGATCCGCGCCGGCCAGGGAGCCTGTTCGGTTTCCTGCTCCCAGTGCTCGCCGTCCGCCGTCGACCATACATCGCGGTAGGCGCGGAAGGGATGGTACTGGGTGATGCCGCCGCCGAGCAGCCAGAGCCGCTCCCGGTGCACCACCAGCATGGAGAAGACCTGCCGCGGCGACCACGGGGCTGCCGGCGTCTGGCAGGTCCAATGGCGGCCGTCGACCGACCACCAGACATCGTTCCACAGGCGCCCTTGGCCCAGGCCGCCCACCGCCCACATGCGGTCGCGGAAAACCGCCGCCCCGGGCGCGTAGCGTCCCTGCCAGGGTGTCTGGGTGCAGACACATTGCCAACCGCGGCCATCGGCCGAGGCATACAGCGAACCATCATTGCTGCTGACCCACATGCGGCCGTCGAAGACCCAGGTCAGCGGGATGTTGATCCCGGCCGGGGCCGGCAGCGGGGCTTCGGCGCGCCAGTCCTGACCGTCGGTGGATGACCAGACATCACTGACCAGCTCCGGGGTGTAGCCGCCGCACAGCCACATGCGGTCCTGCCACACCATCTCGCCGGCCGAGTCGCGGGCCGCGAACGGGGCTCCGGCGGTGGCCTGCACCCAGTCCGGCGTGGGCTGGTCGCGCACCACGGTCAACCGGTACCGGGGCGCCCCGGGCTCGCCGACCACGCCGATCTCCAGCGCATTGCGGCCGACGGCCAGGGGCACGCAGGCCGTGGCCGTGGGCGCGGCGGCCCGCTGGCCGGCAATGTCGAGGGTGGCGCCGGGTGCCGCCGTCGAGGCGCTTACGCTCAGGCTGGCCCGGGCGTAGGGCACCCGCAGGGCGTAAGCGTGGCGCGCCGGGGTGAAGCCGGGCGACACGGGCCCGGCGTCGGTGGTCAACTCGCTGAGCGTGGCGGGCGTCGCCATGGTCTGGCCTGCTTTCTCAGGGGGCCACCGACCGCAGCAGCTGGCGGTAGTAAAGGTAATTCTCCCACGATATGTCCGGCGGCATGGCGTGGTCGCAACCAGGCACATAGCCGCCGGCGCGCAAAAGCGGCAGGCGCTCTTCGACCATCGCCCGGATGCCCTGGCGGGGACCGGCCAGAACGCGCTTGTCCATGCCACCGGCCAGGCGCAGGTCGCGGCCGAAGCGGCGCCGCAGCTGCACCACATCGTTGCCCGCGGCCACCTCCATCGGGTAGATCCAGTTGATGCCCAGATCGAGCCAGATGGGGATCAGTTCATCGACGCGCCCATCGCTGTCGAGCATGATGATCTCGATCCCGGCGGCGTGCAGACGGTCCGTCAGGCGGCGGTAATGGCGGGCAAACAGCGAGCGGTACAGGGCCGGGTCGATCAGCGACCCGTTCTTGCCCGCCATGTCCTCCCAGAACACCGCGTAGTCGTACTGCACGCCGGCCAGGGCCCGGTCCAGATAGGCCAGCAGGAACTCGGTAATGTCGGCGGCCGCGGCTTCGATGAAAGCCCGGTCGTCGTAGAGGGTCAGGCTGACCCCTTCCAGGCCCATCCAACTGCGCAGCCAGCCGTAGAGGGAGCCGCTGTTGATCCCCAGGGCAAAGTCGCGGTGTGCATATCCGTGGCGCAGGCTGTCCCAGTGAACCGGCAGGCGCGCCGGCGACGTGGGGTCCAGCCGTTGGCGCAGCAGCGGCCACTCTTGGCGCCCGTGGAGCGGGTAGTCCAGGTACTGCGGCATGCCGGCCGGCGAGGCGTGGCGGAGCTGCTTCTTGGTTACCCCGTCGGTGTCCCGATAGATTTCGTAGTCGCCTTCCAGCGCCAGCGTCTGGTAGCCGAACACCGGGCACAGGTGCGGGTTGAGCGGCGCCAGTTCCAGGCGGTCGTAGTCGCCGTAGTATTCCCAGTCCGAATCCGGCGGCAGACCCTCCTCGCGCCAACGGGCCAGGGTTTCCGGGAACGGGCCCATCTCGGTGTGGTACAGACGATCCCGGACCTGGTAGTGAGCGGTGGCCAGAAAGCGTTCGCGCGAATTCATCACTACCTCCGGTGGGGGACCCCGTGTGCCTTGCCTGGGGCGCGGTGGTGACCCCGAGATAAGTCCGGCGGCCGGGGCCGGGGCCGGCGCCGGGTCTGGGGGCGGCCTCAGTCGCGGCGCCGGCGCAGCTGCCGCCAACTGGCCGCGAAGGGCCACCACAGCGCCGCACAGACCAGATCCAGGGCCGCGGTCAGCCCGCGCATGACCGTGGCCAGGGCCCGGAACAGGGGCTGCAGCACCGGGTGCAGGAAGCGCAGGCGTTCGTAGATCAGCGCCGCGACGATGATGCTGCTGAGGGTGACCGCCTTGCCGGTCTCGTCCAGGTGCACCAGGCCCTCGTGCTCCAGGATGATCTGGACACCCAGATAGACGACCAGCACATACGCCGCCGGCTCCAGGACGGGATGGGCCTTCATGATGCGGATGAAGAGCACCGCCGCCATGCGCATCAGCACCACGGCCAGGGCAATCCCCAGGGTCAGGGCCACCATGTCCCGGGTGAGCGCCACCAGGGCGACCACGTTATCGAGCGAGAACGCCACGTCGACCGCGTTGACCGCCACCACCGTGCGCCAGAACCCCATGGTCCGGGCTTCTTTGAGCGCCTGTTCCTCGTCGTGGCCGCGGCCCAGGTGGCGCATGCCCAACTGGATCAGGTACGCGGCGCCTAGCACCGAGAACACCGGGTATTGAATGACGAAGCCGACGATCAGCAGTAGCACCAGACGACCCAGCACGGCGCCCAGAATGCCCACCTGCAGGGCGGCGTTCTGCTGGTTGTGGTGCAGGCGCCGCACGGCGCCGGGCAGGAACCGCGCCAGCGGCCGCAGCGGCAGCAGCCAGCGCGGCCAGGGGACCGGCTGGTCTGCCGGCAGGTGCCGTACCATGGCGGCGATGATCAGCGCGTTGTCGCCGTCCAGCAGCAGGTCGAGGATGAAAATGGCGATCACTGCCGAGATGAGCTGTCCAGCCTCCAGTTCCATCTTCCTCCTGGGGTAACGGCGCGGCCCCGAGGGGGTGAGCCGACCCGGATGCGGGGCGGGCCCTTCCGGGGGCCCTAAGCATACGCCGGCCGCCGGTCGGCCACCACTGCCCGGCTGCGACCCGCCCGCGCCAAGGGCCGGTGGACTCCCGGCGGCGCGGCGCGCCACGACG
>CAITNQ010000202.1 GCA_903893785.1 uncultured Gemmatimonadota bacterium | reverse complement strand
TGGTCGCCCACGGGTTTCGACCACGCGCTCACGGCCTTCCCTCTCTGGGGCGCCCACGCGGCGGTCGAGTGCGTTCACTGCCACCCCAACGACCTTGACTACCAGCGCGCCGCCGTGCCACGCACCTGCTATGACTGCCACGAGGCTGACTTCGTCCGCGCGCCGGTGCGCGTGCACCTGACGGCGGGGCCTGACTGCCAGGCGTGTCACACCTTGGACACCTGGGAGGGCGGCCACGACCCGGCCTGGTTCGAGATTCGTGGTGGCCATCACGAGCAACCGTGTAGCCGGTGCCATCAGCAGGGCGACGACTATGTAAGCTACACCTGCGCTGCGTGCCACGAGTTCCCCCGCGACGAAGAAGGGCACCAGGGCCTTGACGCCCGCGATGCCCGTTGCCTGGAGTGCCATCGCCATGGCTTCAGCGACTGACGCGCCACGCGCGTGCGGGCCCTTCGCCGGCGGGTTCCCGTTGGCCGCGGTGGTGCTGGTCGCGGCGCTGGTGACGGCTGCTCCGGCCGTGCCGCAACGCCTCGGCGCCAACGCCGGCCTGGTACCGTTGGCCCGGGCGGCAGCGGCGGGTCCGGCCGCGCCGACCGAGGCACGGATGTCCGGGCTCGAACGCCCGGCGGCCCCGCGTACCGGCTGGGACAGCCGGGTGAGTTTGGGTTGGAGCCTGCTGACCGAACGCAATGGCCTGGCGGCCGACTACCAGGACCTGCGCAGCCAAGTCCGCCTGACCACGCCGGACCTGGGCCGCGCCGGCTTGCGGCTGCACGTGGACCTGCGGGCCCGTGAAGGGTGGGATGAGTTCTACCCCGGGGCCACCAACCCGTACCAAAGCCGACGCCAGGTGCGCAGCGCCTACGCCCAGACTCCGGCGGCCGGCGGGGTGCTGCAACTGGGCCGGCACCAGCCGGATCTGCGAGTCGCCAGCGCCTGGGCGGCCGACGGTCTCACCTGGGTTCGGCGCGGGAACCGTTGGTCCATGGGTCTGACCGGCGGTTGGCAGGTCCCGTTCTGGCAACCGGACTCCCCCTGGTCGCGGCGACAGGTGCAGGCGGGCGCCGAGGTCGCCTGGCGACCGGGGCGGCCGTGGGAATTGCAGGCCGGCCTGCTGCGCGACGAAGACCGCTTTGGGGCCGGCCGCTGGCGATCCGTGGGCGTCGGCCGTTGGCGGGGTCACGGCGGATGGGAGAGCCAGGCCAGCGCCGAAGTGGGTCCGGGCCGCCGGCAGTGGCTCGGGGCTCAGGCTCGAACGGGCTGGCGAGGTACCGGCGGCCGCAGTTTGGCCCTGGGCTACCGACTCCGGGTCCCTTCCGCGTGGCCTGTGACCGGGACCGCTGCCCCGCCGGCCCCGGTGGTCATGGACAGCGTCTGGTACGGTGGCCGCATCCACGACGTAAGCCTGAGTGCCAGCCTGCCGTTGGGCGCGGCGACGCAACTGACCGGCAGCGTCCAGGCAACGCAGGGCGCGCGTCGCCTGCGGCGCGAACAGCTGAGCCTGCGCCATCGCGGCTTGCCCGCCTGGTCGCGTGGCAGTGCGACCCTGTCGTTGGCCGACAGCTGGAGTCGCTGGCGGCAACTGGAGCAATTGACCCTCAGCCTCGGCAGTCCCCTGGGGCGGCGCTGTTCCTATGCCATCGGCGCCACGGCTACGGCCTCCCGGTGGGAACCGGATCGGAACCCGACTTGGCGGGTGCGGGTCGAGCCGACCCTGGGCCTGCGCGGGATGGCGGGCGGTGGTGTGGGCTGGGAACTGCACGTGGAGGAGGAGATGGACGAGTTCCAGCACCTGCGGACCCGGATGGCCGCCGGGTTGACGTGGACCCACCAGGAACGGCACGGCGCCCCATGAGGCCCTGGGAGCGGGGCCTCCTGCTGGGCGTGGCCGGCGTCATGCTGGTTTGGTGGGCGACGGCGTGCCAGGACCGGCAGTCGCCGTTATGGACCGTCGCCGACATCCATCCACAGGTGGATCTGGGCACCGGACACCAGGCGCTGCAGTGCAACAGCTGCCATGCCGATGGGGCCAGCGCCGGGCCGGCCAAGTCCTGCGCCGACTGCCATTTGGCCGATTACATGGCGGCGACCTCGCCCGAGCACCGCGCGGCTGGCTATCCCACCCGCTGTGCCGAATGCCACAACTCCGATGCCTGGCGGCCGGCGCGGATCGACCACGCGGCCCTGGGTTTTGCCCTGACCGGCGCTCATCAGCGGGTGCTGTGTTCGGGCTGCCACGGCCCGGGGACGCCGGCTTCGCTACCGACCGACTGCTGGGCGTGCCACCAGGCTGACTACACGGCCACTACCGAGCCCGACCACAGCCGCCTGGAGTTGGCCCACGCCTGTGCGCCGTGCCACACCACGGCGGCCTGGCGCCCGGCAAGTTTTGACCACACTGCGGTCGGGTTCGCGCTGACCGGCGCGCATGCAAGCACACGGTGTTCCCGCTGCCATGCGGCGGGAGCGCCGGCCCCGTTGCCGACCGACTGCTGGTCGTGCCATCAGGCCGACTACAGCACCGCCGTCAATCCAGATCACCGGGCCCTGGCCCACGCCTGCGACCAGTGCCACAGTACCTCCGCCTGGCGCCCGGCCCGTTTCGACCACAGCCTGGGCCGGTTCCCGTTGACCGGCGCTCATGCGTCGGCAGCCTGCGTGGGGTGCCATGCGGGTGGGCGGTACAGCGGCACGCCCATCGCCTGCAACGACTGCCACGCCGCCGATGCGCCGGCCAACCACTTCGGTCCTGGCTGCGCGAGTTGCCACGGCACCCAGGCCTGGAAGCCGGCAACCTTCTCGCACGAGGCCAAATTCCCCTTGACCAAGGGCGAACACAAGCGTTATGCGACGCGGTGTGCCAGCTGCCACCTGGTCGCGGGGGATTACGCTGCCTACACGTGCACCGACTGCCACGACAACGAGCATACCCAGAGCCAGATGGACAGCAAACACCGGGGCGTGCAGCGGTACCTTTACGACTCAACCTCCTGCTACAAGTGCCACCCGAAGGGCGGTGGCGACGATACCAGCGGCGGCAGTGACGGGTAAGCGGGCGCTGCCGGAACGCCCGCACCGGAGCGCGGGCGCTACCTGACCGCAACCGCTCGCCGCCAGCGCCGCCTGAAGCGAGGCGGCGACGGCAGCATCGGCGGCGACGGGCAGGCCTGAGGGCTGACCGCCGCCGGCAGTGCCCCACGCTCGACAAGGGCGTCAGGGCAGTGGGTGGCGAAAGGCAGCCCCGCAGGTCCGGCACCGGCACGGAGGTCGGCGGGTCTGCAGCCACCAGCCGGCCGCGCCACCGGCGGCCAGGCCAGCCAGCGCCAGCGTTCCCTGGTCGCTCCAGGCGCCCAGGCCGGCGACGGCCAAGCCGGCCAGCAGCGGCACCAGTCCGTAAGGCGGCCGTGGCAGCACGGCGGTCGATCCGCATTGGGGGCACGCCAGGGGGCGCGGGCCGGACCAGGCGAGGGTCCCGTCGTCCGCGGCCGGGGCTTCCTGCAGCGCCTGGAAACCGGCGGCCGCATCGGCCGCCACCGCCCATAGCGCGAGTGCCTCGGCCGCGGCCGGGTAGGCGTCCGATGGGCGCAGTTCCGCTCTCACACCGGCGTCGCGGAGGAACTGCAGGTCCGCCTCGGCCTGGCCGCTTTCGGCCGGGCCATAGCTGCGCAGCAGTACGTGGGCTTCTGTTCCCATGGGACAGTTCCCCAGAATCGGTGTTGGGCTGGTCCTGCCAGGCCACTTGACCGGCGCCCCGGAGCCGTCGTTCCTTCTGCTCCCATGGCGAGCCAGAAGTCCCACTCAGACGAGGCAACGGACCGCGCCGGCGTGCGCGTCGGCACGCCCGACCCGCCGGCATCGGCGCCGTCGGCGGGCCGGCCGCCGCCCGTTGATCCGCGCGCGCCTGCCGCTTCCGGCGACGCGGCAGGCGTGGTCGCCGGCCCGACGCCGCCAACCCTGCCGGTCGAGCCGCGGCGCATTTTGTTGCCGCGGTTCGACAGCCATGGCGACATCGTGCTCGTCCAGGGGCTGGTGTCGGCCGTGGCCCGGCGCTGGCCGACGGCTGAGATCCACCTTCTTGTCCGCCCTGGCTATGACCAGTTGGCCCCCCTGTGCCATCCCCGCCTCGTCTGGCGGACGCAACCGCACAGTCCCTGGCGTCGCTACGGCGATGGCGAGGCGGCGGCGTTGGCCGCTGACCTCCGGCCGCTAGCGGCTGAGCGCTGGGACCTGGTGCTGTTCACGGCCTTGCACCGCGGGTTACCGGAGGTGATGCTGGCCGCTCTGCTGCCACAGGTACCGCGCTTCGCCATCGGCTCGGCGGTGTGCGCCGACCCGTGGCAGGAAAGCGCCCTGGCGCGGTTGGGGCTTGATCCGCGGCATCTCTTCACCAACGCGGTTCCGGTGCTCGAGTGGGCCCACGAGACAGCCAAGTATAACCGCTTCTGGCAAGTTGTCACGGGCTCGCGCGCGGTTCTGCCGCAGCCGCGCTTGGCCGTACCCGCCGACGCCGAGTCGGCAGCGACGCACCTGCTGCAGGCCCGCGGGCTGAGCGGCCGGCAGGTCGTGGCCTGCATGCCAGCAGGCACCGCGCAGGTCGCGATCAAGACTTGGCCGCCGGCGGCGTTCGCCCAAGTCCTGGTGTGGTTGGCGCACCGGCGAGGCCTGTTGCCACTGCTGGTGGCCCATGAGCGCGAGCGTGCCTGGGTCGCCCAGGTGCGAGGCCAGGTCGCCGGTGCGGGCGTTCCCGTGGCGACCTGGTTGGGCCGCGACGGGGAGCTGGCTCTGCTCGGCGCGCTGCTGGCCCAGTGCGTCCTGTACCTGGGCAATGACTCGGGCCCCATGCATCTGGCAGCGGCGTTGGGCGTACCGACAGTAGGCGTCTTCGGTGGGGGTACCTGGCCGCGTTTCACGGCCGTCGGGCCTGGGGCCATATCCGTGGCCGCACGCGTGCCCTGCGCGCGCTGCCGGTGGGACTGCCCCTTCGGCGAGGCCCACTGCCTGAGAGCCGTGTCGGTAGCCGACGTTCGCAGCGCCGTCGATCGGGCCCTGAGCGGCCTGGGCGTTTCCGAGGTGCGCCGCGTCAGAGCAACCGTATCAGTCGGGGAGCAGCAGCTGATGGCCCAGGCGGCCAGGACGTACCGGCTGGTCCAACGCCGGCTGCGGCAGCGGCAGGAGGCGATCGACGGGTTGTTGGCGACCGCCCCCGCGGCCCCGTTGGCGTTGCCTGCGGCCGCGGCGCCTTCGAGCCCTGTCAGCGCGGCCACCCATGGCTTCCCGGGCGACGACGAACCGGGCGGCCTCGAAACGGTCGATCGCCATGCATGAAGACGGCGACGCTGACCCTGTCCCGCGCACCCCACGCCGTTGGCGGCCGCGGCCCGGCGGGCTGGGGCGGGTACGCGCGGTCCAGTTGTACACCGGGTTGGGCGCCGGTAACATCGGCGACGAATTCATGGCGCGTGCCTGTTGGCAGCACCTGCCCTCCGACTGGGTGCTGGACGTCGACCTGGCCCCCCAGTCAGCGGACCAACGGGCTGCGTATCCCAGCCCCCACGTGTACCGTCGGCGTCCCAGTGCCGACCTGGTTGCTGGCCCGTTCCCGGCTCATGTCGCGGCGGCCCTGGTGGTTGGCACCACGCCGGTCTGCGAGCGTGAAGGTCCCCATGCTCTGCAGGGCCTGGCGGCCGTCGTGGGTGCCAGCGTGGCCCGCGGTGTGCCGGTGGACGCCGTCGGCGTCGGCGTCGAACCCCTGGAACTGGCGGCGTCCCGCCGCCTCTTCGCCCAGTCCATCGGTCCGCACGTGCGCACGTGGAGCGTCCGTTCGGCCGCCGGCCGCGACGCCCTGCTCGATCTGGGCGTGGACCCGGGGCGTGTGCACGTGGGCGCTGACTGGGCTTGGGCGTACCGGCGCCAGGCTGACTTGGGGGCCTGGGCCACGGCGCACTGGCGGGCCGCCGGCATCGAGCCAGATCGGCCGCTGCTGGTGGCCAATGTGGTCAAGCTGGTGTGGTCTGACTGCGAACCGGCCCGCGAGGCCTTGGCTGCCGCGCTCGACCGGACGGTGGCGACCCATGGCCTGCAACTGGCCTTCCTCAGTCACGACTACCGACCTGATCCGTGGATGGACGCGGCGGCGGCCGCGGATGTGCGGCAACGACTGCGCCGGCCGGCTGTGGTCTTGCCGCCGCTCTACTACAGCCCGGACGAAGTGCTGGCCCTGTTGTCCCGTGCCACGGTTACCGTGGGGCAGCGCTACCACTTTGTGGCTGCCTCGGTGCTGGCGGGCTCGGTGCCGGTGGCGATCCCGCGGTCGCCCAAAATGGGCGACCTGGTAACCGAGCTCCAGTGCCCGTTCTCCGGTGCTATCGACGCCACCGACGCCGAAGCTCTGACGGCGGTACTGACCGATGCCGTGGCGCGCCGGGCGGCCTGGCAGGCACAGCTGGCTGTGGCCGCCAGCGCCCTGGCCCGCCGGGCCGCTGCCAACCTGGCCCTGGTCCAGCGCCATCCTCCCTACGGCCGCTGGTGGCACGGCCTGGCCAGGCGGGCCGGCTGGGATGTGATGGGTCGGCCAACCCGGTGAACGCCTGGGGTGTGGGCCGGCCGCGGCTTTGGGCGAGCCTCGAGTTGCTGCCAGCGGTTTGGCGGGCACAGCTAGGACGAGGAGTAATACGGACCTTCAACCCGACGCTGGTCGCCCTGCCCACGGGCTATGCGCTGGCTTACCGGGTGGTGCTGCCCGACGGCCTCCGTCGCCTGGCCCTGTGCCGTCTGACCACTGACTTGGACGTCGTCCCGGGGTCGACCCTGCCCCTCAGTGACCTGCTTGGGCCCATGGATGCCGCCGCCTGCTCCCAGCAGGCCTGCACCTGGTTCGCCGATCCGCGCCTGGTGCGCTGGGGCGACCAGCTGCTGCTGCACTGGAACAGCGGCTGCCACGCACCGCGCAACCACCAGTTCGTTCAGGCGCTGGACCCGGTTTCGCTGATGCCCACGGGCCGGCCGCGGGAACTGCTGCGCATCGGGGGCCAGTTCCGTATCGAGAAGAACTGGGGGTTGCTTGCTTCAGGGGGAGAGCTGTGGGCCGTGTATTCGTTGTGTCCGCTGCGCCTGCTGCGCCTGCGTAATGACACCGGCGCGGCGTGGGAATTCGCCGAAACCGACTGCTTTGGTTGGGACGACAATGGCTATGGGGCGCTCTACGGCGAAATGCGCGGCGGCGCCCCGCCCCAGCGCGTCGGCGACCGCGTCTTCGTCTTCGGTCACTCCCGCTACGCGACCCGTGCCGGCATCCGTTACGTAGCGGCCTTGGCTGTCTTTGAGGTCGCCGAGACCCTCAGGCCCTTCACCTGCCTGCCGCGGCCACTGCCGCTGCCGCACCCCCACGGCGGCAGCTTCTTGGCGCCCCGTCTGAACGACTCAGTGCGATCCGTCGTGTACCCGGGGGGGGCCCTGCACGAGGGCGCAACCTGGCTGGTTGCCTACGGGCTGAACGATGAGCACTGTGCGGTGGTACGCCTCAACCACCAGCAGCTGTTGCGGCGCTGTGTGGCGGCAGGCCTCGCGCCGTCGCGGGCCGAATGCCTCTGGGATCAGGCCGTGGTGGCCCCTCCGCCGCGTTGGCGGCATTGGCTCCGCCTCATGGGTTGGCGATGAAACCCAGTTCAGACAGCAGAGCCGCAACCGGCCGGCCGTCGCCTGCCGGCAGCTGCTGCACCGCCGAGAAGCGCAGGTCCACGCGCCGTTTGCCACCCCCCGCAGGCTCCAGGCTGGCCAGGGCGAATGGGCCCGGTGTCAGCTGTCGCACCTGGCGCTCGACGCCATTGACCGCCAACCGCACGGTGCAGGAAAACTGCGCATCGCCCAGATTGGGCAGCATGCCCGCCAACCGCAGCTGGGCTGGCCCCTCACCGACGGGCTCGAGCACGAAGAAGCTTGACTCAGAAACCCAACCATCCTCATACACGCCGCTGTATTCGAGCCCCGGATTGGCCAACCCGGCCGGAAACGGATGCACCTGGTGCGGGGCGGGCGCCTGCGCGTAGTCGGTGGCCGACACCAGTGACACGTCGCGCAGAAAGGCGGTCAGGCGCCGCGGATCGGCGGGGGCGTTGGTGCCAAACAGGCGCATCAGGCCGGTGGCCCGCCTTTGCCAGGCCACTGCCGCGGCGGCGAGATCAACGGCTACATACAAGCGTCCACCGATCGCTTGGGGGACGAGTGGCGGCGAGGCCACCCGCGCCGAGCCGCGCCCGGTCACACCGAAAGAGCCGCGTTCCTGCCCGATGGCGGTGGCCACCGGCAGGGCGTTGTCGCCGTCGCCCTTCAGCGAGGCGGTCATACTCATGACCAGACGGGGTGCGGCCGAAGGGTTGACCACCTGGAACAGCAGCAGCCGGCCGACTCCCGCCATGGTGTGGCCCGGGTAGAAGAAATCGGGCTCGAGTTGGTAGAGCCCGGTCACCTCTGGCCGATGACAGAAGTAAAGCTGGCCGCGCGAGGAGTCGACAAACATCAGGTGGTCCCGTGCCCCCGACCAAGGCATCAGGACGGTACCCAGGTCGGTCTGCGGCAGTTGGCGGCGGTTGAAAGGCGACTGCTGCGCAGTGCTCGCCAACAGGCCCCACCGCGCGGTATCCGCGCCGACGGGTTGGGCACCACGCTCAACCCAAAAAAGGCTGGTTGCTGCCGGTTCGTCGGGATCGGCAAGCGCGAACGCCAGCGTGTCACACTGGTCCGCGGCCGCCTGACGCAACCGCTCCTGCGCTGGCTCCAGATCGGTGTGTTGCGCCAGTCGCAGCAGCCGCGTCTTGCCTGGTAGCATCTGCCGGAACGGGAAGGTCAGGCGGGTGCCAGTGAACGCCAGGTACTGCAGCTTGGCCAGGACCAGGTTCTGCGCGTCAGCCACCAGCGACAGGCCAGCAGCAGCGGCTGCCTGCGCCTGCAGATGACTGAACAGGCCCTTCCCGGTTGCCTGGGGTACCTCGCAGAAAGGCCCGCCCGGTCCCCGACTCTGGCCCGTGCTGGCCGACACATAACCCCATTGCGTGTGGAGACATACAGCCAGCAAGGGCAGCGCGCCGGCCAGGGTCATCCAAGTCTGTCGAGGCCGCGCCAGCCACGGCGCCAAACCCAGGGCCAGCGCGCTCCACAGGAACGGCTGGGCGTACATGGAGACCTTGTACACGCCGAACGAGGCGCCGGCCGAACCCAGCAGGGCGGCCGCCCCTAGCGTGGTCAACATGCCCAGGGCTGCGGGCTCACCGCGCCAACCCAGCCGCAGCGACAGTGCGGTGGTTACCAGCAGCAGGATCGCCCCGGCGCCGATAGCTACCGACAGCCACGGCTCGGCGGGCAAGGCGTACACGTCCAGCAGGCCCCATACACCCGCCAGTTGGCTCGGCCGCAGAAAGCCTTGAAACACCCCGCCGCCCTGGCCGGCCTCGCTGACCCCACGCGTGGCCTGGCGCTGGAGGAAATCGGCCGCGCCCCACAGGTAGCCCTGCAGCCCCAGGGCGACCACGGCGGCGACGGCCAGGCCGCTGGTGAGTAGTCGCCGCACGCTCCATCGCCAGGAACAGGCCAGGCGCCGGCGCCCGTGCCAGGCAGCCATGGTCAGCATGGCCGCCAGGATGGCGGCCGCGAACGGCAGCAATTCGGGGTACGCGATGAGTGACGCCGCCAATACCAGTCCCGTCACTGCCGCCCAGCCCAACCGTCGCTGCCACGACCCATCCAGTTCCAAGGCCCCGGCGGTGTTCACGCAGGCCAGTAGCAGACCCAACCCCAGCGTCTGCCCCAGCAGTTGGTATACCGTTCCCAAGGTCAGCAGCGGCGCTGCCGCCAGCCCTGTCATGGCCAGCAGGGCCGCCCTCGTCGCCTGGCGCTGACGTAGCAGTACCAGGGCGCCCGCGGCACTGACAACCACCAGGTGCAGGGCCACGATGAGTGCCATGAAACACGCGACCGTGGCCTGCCGGCTGACCGCCGCCACGCCGGCAAGCAGCATCTCGCCGCCGACGCGCTCCACCAGTCCCTGGAGCCAGAAAGTCTGTTCGTAGTGGCGACCCGACAGCAGATCGGCGGCGTTGGGGACGTAGAGATACCCGTGGTGCAGGTAATGCTGCGCCAGCAGCGCGTAGTTGGTCATGTCGTCATTGACGACGCTCAGCCAGTCGCTGCCATACCAGGCCAACGGCCAGCCGGTGGCGGCCAGGGCGCCCAGCAAGGCCAGGGCAAAGCGTCCGTACCCCGGCGTCAACCGCGGCCCTGGACCGCGGCTGAGCGACAAGCCGGCCACCACGGCCTCGCCGAGCACCACTGGCAGGGCCACGCGGCCGAGGGGCCAGCCGCCGCGGCTTAGCCAGAACAGCGGCACCAACATCGTGGCCACCCCGACGGCCGGGGCCAGCAGGTCGCGCCACAGGCCATCGCGGTGGGGCAGGGCCCGCCGCAGCAGGGCCAAACCCACGGCCATCCAGTAGGCAAACAGAATGACGGTCAGGACAAAGGCAACCATGGGCTTCAGGCGATCGGCGCCTGAAAGCGGCGTCCGTCTTCGCGGCACAGCAGGCGTACCAGACGCCGGGCTGACATGACCGCTGCCGGCAGACCGCCACCCGGTTCGACCCACTGGCCGCACCGGTAGAACCCGGCCAGGCCAGGGAGGGTTTGGCGCATCGGCCGCATCACCGTGTAGGCGTTCTGCGGCGTCAACAGCCAACCCTCGAAGCTGCCCTGCCAGTTGCCCGTGTAACGCTCAAAAGTCAAGGGCGTGGCGACGTCCACCACCTCGACCTGCCCGCTGATGCCTGGAAAGCGCTGCTCCAGGCCGGCAATGACCGCCTGCGCGACCTCGCCCTTCTCCCGCTCGTAGGCCTCGCGGTCCGCCGCCAGGTCGCGCCAGTAGCCGTACTGGCTGGGCAGCATGACGACGGCCGACGTAGCGCCCGGCGGCGCCAGGCTTGGGTCGTGATGGTACAGGTGAACCGGCAGACGGTGGCGAATGGCGTCGCCGATCCGACGCGGGGGAGACAACGGGAAGGTGAACCCGGAAACCGTGTGGGGCTCCTCGGCAAAGGTGCGACCCAGGCCCAGGCCAACATACAGCAGCGGCGCGAACACCGGCCATTGTTCGTACGGTTGACGTGTCTCGTCGTCTAGGTACTCGCCGCCCAGCAGGTCAAACAAGGTGGCGTGTCCGTCGGCAGCCGAAACCACGCGACTGGCGCGCAGCTGGCGGCCGTCAACCAGCTCAACGCCGACGGCGCGGCCACCCTCGACATGGATCCGCCGCACGTGGTGGCGATAGTGGATGACCCCGCCCAGATCCGCGTAACGGCGCTCCATGGCGCGAGCCATGGGCAGCGACCCACCGAGCGGGTACCCGGCGTTGCCGTCGGCCAGCCAGGCGAACGTGAATAGCAGGAACAGCACCGAGAACTCCGGCACCCACGCCTCCAGCAGGGCCTCGCGCAGAGCCGGGTCGCTGAACTGGGTCGCGTACTCGGCGATGCTGGTGGTGCCCCAGCGCCGCAGCTGCCGGCCATGGGTGGTAGCCAGCCACCCCAACCGCGCCAGCTTGGCCAACCGACGGGCCAGGGGTTCGCCATCGGTCGGCGGATCGAAACCGCGCAGCCGTCGGACGGCGCGGGTGAGGCGGCGGATGGCCGCGGCATCACCTGGGGCCAGGGCCAGCAGATGCTGCTCGAGCCGCTCCATATCCGCGTACAGCACGACGGTGCGCCCGTCGGCCGCCTCGTGACGCAGATAGGTGTCGGCATAGACGAACTCACGGCCCTCGATCAGGCCTACTTCCTGCCAGAGCCGATGCATGCCGCTGTGAGGTGCCGAGCCCACCAGCCAGTGGATGCAGCCGTCGATGGTGTAGCCATGGCGCTTCCACGACGTGCAGAGCCCGCCAGGCAACGAGTGCATCTCGCAGATGCAGGTACGGTATCCATTCAGCTGCCCGTAGATGCCGGCGGCCAATCCGGCGACCCCGCCACCAATGATGAGTACCGACTCGTCCGTCATGGGCGCACCTCCTCAGGGGACCGGCGCGGGTCCCAACGTCAAATGGCCCGTGCACCGGGGCCGGCATGGCCGCCGGAGACCGGCGCTGAGGGTGGCCGCTGACCAGTCGTGCCTTGACCCGCCGCAGCCGGGTGGTTATGGGTACGTGTCACCGGACCCAAACAGCAGCACCGAGCTTCGCGGCGCAAGCCTTCGCATCCGGCGCTCACCGGGCCGAGAACCGGCCAGACCGCAGGCGAGACGCAGCCGCCGCGCACAGGTAGACGGCCGGACCAGGGGAGAAGCAGACCATGGAGACCACGGGCGGGTGCCACTGCGGGGCGGTCCGCTACACCGCGCAGGGCGAGCCGCTGCAGCGGACCAACTGCCACTGCGGCAACTGCCGCCGCGTGTCCGGCGCTCAGGCAGTGGCCTGGATAACGGTGCCGGTGACGGCCTTGACCTGGGTGCGCGGCGAACCGGTCCGTTACCGCACCGACACCCAAGCTGCGCGCACCTTCTGCGGGGTCTGCGGGACGCCATTGACCTACCAGAACGATGGGCGACCGGAGCAGGTCGACATCACGGTGGGCAGCCTGGACAACCCCGAGGCCTTTGCCCCGACGCAGGGCTTCTACGTCGATGAGCGGCTGTCTTGGGTGCCGTTGGTCACCGAGGTCCGGTGAACCGGGAACCGCGGGTCCTGGCCCATCGCGGCGCCTCGGCCTATGCCCCGGAGAACACCCTGGCCGCCTTCGACCTGGCTCTGGAGATGGGGGCTGGCGCCCTGGAGACCGACGTGCGGGCTACCGCCGACGGCCACCTGGTGCTGCTGCACGACGAAGCCGTGGAGCGGACCACCGACGGCGTCGGGCGAGTAGCTGAGCTGTCGCTGGCGCAGGTCGAGGCGCTGGACGCCGGGCAGTGGCGTGGTCCCCAATGGCGTGGCCAGAGGGTGCCCACCCTGGCCGCGTTGCTGGCGCGCTATGGTCAGCGGGCCGTGTTGCGCCTGGAAGTCAAAGCGTCAGCGATCGAGGCTTCGGTGCTGGCGGCCGTGCAGGACGCGGGCTGCGGCGCCCATGTCGAGTTCACTTCGTTCGCTTGGGACACTGTCGCGGCGCTGGCGCGCCTGCACAGCGGCTGCCGTGTCGGTTGGCTGGTCCAGGAAGTGGATGCGGCCAACGTGGCTAGCGCCGTCGCGCTAGGCCTGACCTTCCTCTCGGCCCGTGCCGATGCCTTGACGGCCGCCGCCCTGCAACGGGGGCGGGCTGTGGGCCTCGAGGTGGGGGCCTGGGGCGTACGCGACGATGGCCTGTTGGAGCACGTGGTCGAACTCGGGGTGGATTCCTTCACCAGCAACTGGCCCGATCGAGCCCTGCGACGTCTCGGTCACTGACGCGCCGCCAGCCGTCCTGTGCCGCGGCCGCGTGATGGCGGCGTCAGTACCCTTACTTCCGGTTCAGGCCGGCGTCAGATCAAACGTTGCACGCAGGCCGCGACGCCCCGCGACCGCCCACCGTTTCCTCGGCGTCCATCGCCTGGTCCGGGTAACAGGCTCCGGCCGCCACGGCCCGACCGGCTGGCTGACCGCCGCTGGCGCGTGCGCCGCCACAGCCGCCTTGGTCTTCAGGGTTCGGGTTCGGCCGGCAGGCGGGGATCGGCCAGCACCGTATACATCGCCGGGATCACGAACAGCGTCAGGACCAGAGCCAGGAGCAGGCCGCCGACCACGACCACGCCGAGCGGCACGCGGCTCTGCGCGCCCGCGCCCAGAGCCAGGGCGATGGGCAGGGCTCCGAATACCGTTGCCAGCGAGGTCATCAAGATCGGCCGCAGGCGGATGGCGGCGGCCTCGAAGGCGGCTTGGGTGCGGTCCAGCCCGGTGCGGCGCTGCTGGTTGGCGAACTCGACGATGAGGATACCGTTCTTGGTCACCAGGCCGATCAGCAGGATCATGCCGATCTGAGAGAAAACATTGAGCGTCTGCCCGGTCAGCCAGAGTGACAGCAGGGCCCCGGTGATGGCCAACGGCACCGTGAGCATGATGATCAGCGGGTCGCGGAAGCTCTCGAACTGGGCGGCCAGAATCAGGTAGATCAGCACCAGGGCCAGGACCAGAGCCGACGACGTGTTGGCGGCGCTTTCGGCAAAGTCGCGCGACGGGCCCTGCAGGGCCGTCTGGAACGAATCGTCGAGCAGTTCGCCGGCGATGCGTCGCATGGCTTCGATGCCTTCACCCAGGGTGCGGCCGGGCGCCAGCGAGGCGGAGACCGTAGCGGCCTGGAAGCGGTTGTAGTGATACAGGGTGGGCGGGCTGCTGCCTTCCTCGAGGTGCACCAGGTTGTCCAGGCGCACCAGCTGCCCGGCCCCCGTGCGCACGAACAACCGGCCCAGATCAGCCGGCTCATCGCGGTCGCCACGGGCCACCTGGCCAATGACACTGTACTGTCTGCCGTAGCGCAGGAAGTAGTCGTACCGGCGGCCAGCCAGGCCCAGCTGCAGTGCCGCCGACACATCGGCCACACTGACGCCCAGGTCCGCGGCCTTCAAGCGGTCCACGTGGACCGCCAGCTCGGGTTTGTTGAACCTGAGGTTGGCGTCGACGCTGCCGAACACCGGATCACGACGCGCTTCGTCAAGGAACCGGGGCAGGGCCTGGCGGAGCTTGGCGAAATCCAGGGTCTGCAGCACGAACTGCACCGGCAGCTGCGACCCCGACGACATCGACGTGGAAATCGTCTGCTCCTGGTTGGCGACAATGCGGGCTTGAGGGAAACCCCGGTACAGACGCGTCAGCCGGTCGTAGATCTGCTGCTGCGAGGCGCGTCGCTGGTTCGGTTCCACGAGGAAGATGTTCAGGCCCCCGGTGTTGGCCGAGCCGCCGCCGCCGCCGCCCGGACAGCGGCTGTAGATCAACCGGGCCTCAGGCACGCTGTCCCTGACGGCCGCCGCGACGCGGTCAACCAGTCCGCGCATGTAGTAGAACCCGGTCCCCTCGGCGGCGGTCATCGACGTGCGCAGCACGCTGCGGTCTTCCAGCGGCGCCAATTCGGAACGGATCAGGTTGTACCGGGGGGTGGTGAACAGCCAGATGAAGCCCAGGCACAGTCCCACCACGGAAAAAGCCGCCCAGCGGTGTTGCATGAAGCCGCGCAGGCGGCGGCGGTAGGCCTGGTCGAGGCCGGCGAACAGGGGCTCGCTCCACTGGTAGAAGCGCGAGCGGTGACCGCGCCCGGCCAGTCTCACGTTCAGGACCGGTGTCAGGGTCAGCGACACAAAGGCCGAGATGAGCACGGCGCCCGCCACGACAATGGCGAATTCGCGGAACAGCCGCCCGGTGAAACCCTGGAGGAAGACCACGGGAATGAAGACAATGGCGAGGGTCAGCGACGTGGACACCACGGCGAAGAAGATCTCGCGTGTACCTTCCACGGCGGCGCGCCAGCGGGCCATGCCGCCTTCCAGGCGGCGGTAGATGTTTTCGGTGACGACAATGCCGTCGTCGACCACCAGGCCGGTGGCCAGCACGATACCCAGCAGCGTCAGCACGTTGATCGAGAAACCGCAGACGTGCATCAGCCCGAAGGTGCCGATGAGCGATACTGGGATGTCGATCAGCGGCCGCAGCGCAATCACCCAGTTGCGGAAAAACAGGAAGACGATGAGGACCACCAGCAGGACCGCAATGGCCAGCGTCTCGATCACATCGCGCACGGACTGCCGGACAAACCCTGATTTGTCGTACCCGACATCGATCTGTATGCCTGCCGGTAGTTCCCGGCGGACCTCGGCCAGGCGCCGGTAGAACTCGTCGGCGATGGCAATGGCGTTGGCCCTTGGCAGCGGCACCAGGGCCAGGGTGATGCCCTCGCCGCCGTTCAAGGTGGCCTTGGTCTCCTCGTTCTCAGCGCCCAGCACGGCCTGACCCACATCGCGCAGGCAGACCATGCCGTGCTCTGAGCGCCGTAACACCAGGTTGTTGAAGTCGTCTTCGCTCTGCAACAGGCCGCGAGTCTTGACCACCAGTTCGGTGGCGGCCCCGGTAAGTTTACCGCTGGGCAGGTCGACGTTCTCGCGGGCCAGGGCGGCGCTGATGTCGGCGGCGGTTACCCCGTAGGCCGCCAGGCGCACCGGGTCGAGCCAGAGCCGCATGGCCGGCCGGCGCTGGCCGAACAGGGAGACGGAACTGAGTCCCGGGATGGTCTGGAAGCGTTCGAGCAGCACGTTCTCGGCGTAGTCGGACAACTGCAGCGCATCGAGACGCGTACTCTGCACCGCGACCGTGATGATCGGGTCGCTGTCGGCGTCGGCCTTGGTGACCACCGGCGGCGCATCCAGATCTTGCGGCAGGCCCCGCACGGCCTGCGACGTCTTGTCCCGCACGTCGTTGGCGGCCCGTTCCAGGTCGGCGCCCAGTTCGAACTCGACCGTGATGTTGCTGCTTCCCGTGGTCGACGACGAGGTGATCGAACGCACCCCCTCGATACCGTTGAGGGCGCGCTCCAGCGGCTCGGTGATCTGCGACTCGATAACCTCAGCGCTGGCGCCCGTGTACCCCGTGCGCACCGAGATCACCGGCGGATCGATGGCCGGATACAGGCGGACGCTCAGGGACCCGAGCCCCACCACCCCGAACAGCAGGATCGCCAGGCTGGCGACCACAGAGGCCACTGGCCGCCTGAGCGCCAGTTCCGACAGCGTCATGGGGTGGCGGTCGCCTCGGGGTCGACAGTGCCCACCCTCAACTCGGCCCCGTCCTTGAGTAGCTGCAGGCCGGTCACGACGACCGTGTCGCCGGCACTCAACCCCTCGCAGATCTCGATGTCGGCGGCGCCGCGCGTGCCGGTGCGCACCGGCACGAAGACCGCCTTGCCGCCACGGGCGACGATCACACACTCGCCGCCTTCCTGGGGAATCAGCGCTTGGGTGGGGACGAACAGGGCCTGCGGATTGCCAGGCAGGCTCAGGCTCACGCTGGCATAGGCGCCAGGCAGCAGGTCGTCCGGTGCCCCATCGACCAGGCAACGCGCTTCGAGGGTGCGCGTCGACGGATCCACTGCCGCCTCGGTAGCGGTCACTGTCGCCAGGTACGAAGGGCCGCCATCGCCGGTGGTGAACGTCACCTGCAGTCCTGGCCGCACCTGGGGGGCGTATCGCTCCGGGACCGGAAAATCGAGGCGCAGACGGTCGACGCGACGCAGCGTGGCGACCACGGTTCCGGGCGAGACCATGGCGCCCGGACTGACTTGGCGCAGGCCGATGACGCCGTCAAATGGGGCCCGCACTTCGGTCTGCCGGAGGCGCGCCTGGAGGATCTCGATGCCGGCTTCGGCGGCACTGACCTGCAGGCTGGCCGCGTCGACCTCAGCCTGACTGACGGCGTCGATGGCGAGCAGCGCCGACTGACGCGTCAGGTTCTGACGCGCTAACGCCAGTTCGGCACGGGCCTGTGCCAACTGCGCCTGAAGATCGTCGTCGAAGAGCTTGACCAGCAACTCGCCTTGCCGCACGGGGCCGCCCTCGGGCAGATGGAGCGACACCACGCGTCCCGAGGCCTCGGGCGCCAGTGCCGTCTCCTCAAGGGCCCGCAGCGTGCCGGCCACGACCACGGCCTCCACCCGCGGGGCGGGTCTGATCACGCGTCCCTCCACCCGTGGGGCGGCCGGCGTGGCCCGAGCCTGCCCCGAACGTTCGGGACGGTCGCCGGGGGCGCAGGAAGCCAGGAAAACGAGCCCCCCGAGCAGGGCCAGGCACACACAAAGGCGCGTTCGCGACATAGTCCGGGGTGACGCTCCGAAGGTAGGTGCCCACGCTGCGCGTGGCCTCAGCGGCCTCAGCGGCCTCAGCGGCCTCAGCGGCCTCAGCGGCAATATAGCGTCCAGGGTGCACTTGCGACACCACTTGTCCAGGGCCAGGGCGGCCCCGAATCTGCCGTACCCGAGGTGGGGTGCGAGCGTTACCGGACGTGTCTGCCGCCCTCGTCGGGCCGCCGCCGCCGCGAGCAGTTGCACCGGTTGGCGTGGTTAGCTGCACGGACGCCACGCGGCGTTCTGGCTGTCTCGGTGCGAGTTCGCTCTCTCGGCCCGGCGGCTCGGCACCAGGCCCGGCCATGCAACGGCACACCCTTTCGCCCGGCAGACAGCACCGATTCCAATGGGACCGTACCTTCTTGCTTGCCGCAACGGTGCGGCCGGCCCGGTCGGCCTGGCAGCCCTCCTGATTGCGCCACAGATGGCCGCCGCGCCTGGAAACGAGGCCCGATGAAGCATATGAGGACGATCTTCTCGCGACCCGAGCCACCGGGTGGCGGGCCGCAGCCCGTGACCACGGGCGCTGACGGGCCGGCGGCGCGCGAGCCGTTTCCGGCGGTCAGCCCCGGAGCACGGGCTGGCCTCGATCCGGCCCCGCCCGTCACCGCGCCAGCAGGTTTCGACGCCCAACGCCTGCAGCGGCTCAAGATCGTCTACGGGATAGCGCTCTCCTTCATCGCCCTGACCATTCTGTCCTCCTCAGGGATCATGCAGTATGCCATCCAGCGCAACAGCAGCGACTCCCGCGTGATCAATCTGTCGGGGCGTCAGCGCATGCTGAGCCAGCGGCTGACCAAGTGCATGCTGGCTCTGGAGCGCGATGGCAGCGACACCACCCGCAGTCAGCGTCTGCAGGAAATGGCCAGGTCGCTCAAGGACTGGCGGGTGGCACACCTGGGCCTGCAGCATGGCGACCCGGACCTCGGGTTACCGGCGCGGGAGAACTCGGCGGCGATCTGCACCCTGTTTGCCCAGATCGAACCTTACCACGCTGCCATGGTCCGCGCATTAGCGGACTTCCTCGCGGCCGAAGCAGCCGGTCCGGTGGAACCGGCGGCCATGGCGTCGGCTGCTGAGGCCATGCTGGGCAACGAACCCAGGTTCCTGGCGTTGATGGACACCATCACCTACAGGTTCGACAAGGAGGCCAAGGAGCGCATTGAGTCGCTCAAGTCCCTTGAGCGCGGCATCCTGGCCGTGGGGCTCCTGGTGCTGATCCTAGAGTTCCTCTACGTCTTCCACCCGTCCATCTCGCAGCTCGGACTGATGATGGCCTCGCTGAACCGCGCTGCCGCGGATCTGGCCGACACCAATGCGCGGTTGCAGACGGCGGTGGAGGAATCGCGTCGGTTGGCGGAGGCGGCCGAGGCGGCCAACCGGACCAAGAGCGAGTTCCTCGCCAACATGAGCCACGAGATCCGCACGCCGCTCAACGGCGTCCTGGGCATGATCGGGCTCCTGCTGGACACCGAGCTGACGCGTGACCAGCGGCGCTATGCGCAGGCCGTCCGCAGTAGCGGCGACACCTTGCTGTCGCTCATCAACGATATCTTGGATTTCTCCAAGGTCGAAGCGCGCAAACTCGATCTCGAGATCGTCGATTTTGACCTGCACGAAGTCCTGGACGACTTCACGGCAATGATGGCAGTGCGCGCCCATGAGAAGGGATTGGTGCTTGGCTGCCTGGTGGAGCCCGGTGTCCCGACCCACCTGCGCGGCGACCCCGGACGGCTGCGCCAGGTTCTGACCAACTTCGTCAGCAACGCGGTGAAGTTCACGGCCCAGGGCGAGGTGGTCGTTCGGGCAAGTCTGGTGGCGGAAACCGATTCCGACGTGCGGCTGCGCTTTGCCGTTCGTGACACCGGCATCGGCATCCCTGCCGACCGGCTGGACCGGCTGTTCGCGGCGTTCTCTCAGGTGGACGCCTCGACCACCAGGGTGTTCGGTGGGACGGGTCTGGGGCTGGCCATCTCGAAGCAACTCGCTGCCCTGATGGGGGGCGATGTGGGCGTGCACAGTGTGTTCGGGGAGGGTTCCGAGTTCTGGTTTACCGCCCTCCTGGGCAAGAGCGCTGGTGACGCCGCCGCGTCCGACACTCCGGCCGCGCAGTTGGCTGGTGTGCGTGTACTGGTCGCTGACGATCATCCGGTAAACCGTGAGATCCTGTCCGTACTGCTGACCTCCTGGGGGTTGGAGGCAACCACCGTGCCCGACGGACCCACGGCTCTGCAGACGCTGGCTGTGGCTCACCGCGCCGGCCAGCCATTCGAGGTTCTGCTGACCGACATGCAGATGCCGGGCATGGACGGCGCCCAGCTGGGCCGCGCCGTCAAGCAGGACGCCGCGCTGCGGAACACGCGGCTGGTGATGTGCAGCTCGCTGGGCATTGCCGGCGATCTGGCTCTGTGGGAAGAGATCGGTTTCCTGGCGACGCTCGACAAACCCATTCGACGGGACGAGCTGCTGGCCGCGCTGCAGGCGGCGCACCGCGGCGAACGGGCCGACGTGGGGGGTGCCGGGCGCTCCTCACGCCTGTCGCCCGGCCCGGCCCTCCGTCCCGCGCGTGTTCTGTTGGCCGAGGACAACCCCACCAACCAGCAGGTCGCCATCGGCCTGTTGCAGAAACTCGGTCTGAGCGTCGACGCGGTCAGCAACTGTGCCGAAGCCATCCGCTCGCTGGAACGGATCCCGTACGACTTGGTGCTGATGGATGTCCAGATGCCCGAGATGGACGGGTTCACGGCGACCCGCCGCATTCGCGATCCACAGTCGTCGGTGCTCGACCACAGCATACCAGTCATCGCCCTGACAGCCCACGTTCTGGGCAGCGTCGAGGCCACCTGCCGCGAGGCGGGCATGAACGCGTACGTCGCCAAACCGATCGATATCAGGGCCTTGGCCACGACGTTGGCGCAATGGTTAGGGCCGGCGGGCCAAAGCCCTGGCGAGGGTCCGCCGACGGTGCCGGCGCACAGCGTCGGCGCGGGTCCTTCCGCGGGCCATCCGGTGCTTGACCACGCCGCCCTGATGGCGAACACCATGGGCGACCAGGCCCTGGCGCGCGCGGTGCTAGAGACCTTCAGCCTGGATCTGCTGACCGAGATCGAACGCCTGCAGGGCTTCGCGTTCGCCGGTGACACCGACGGCGTGCGGCGCCAGGCGCACCGGCTCAAAGGCGCTGCCGGTTCCGTTGGCGCCCACGCCATGCGCCATCTGGCGGCGGCGTTGGAGGGGGTGGCCAAAACCGGTGACGCGGCGGCTGTACGCGGCTTGGCTGAGCAGATGGGGAGCCAGTCTCAAGCGCTCAGGCAGGCACTGGACGAGGAACTGCGGGCCCTGTCACCGCCCGCTGCGACCTGAGGCCGGCTGGCAGCTGCTGCCCGACCGGCGCGCGGATCGGGCAGCGGTCCCGGGGGGCCGGTCCGGTTGGCCATGGCGGTGCAGCCGTTCAAGCTACCACGCGCGATCGCACCGGCAACCTTCCGGCGCCGCCGGCACCTCGCGGCGCCCGCTGAGGCGTGCCAAGCGGCAGCCTTGTCCCGACACCCGGCCCGCCAACGGCAACGCGCCGGTGGGTTGGCCCCGGATCTGCTACGCCAGTTCCTCGCCGGTCGCGGCCGGCAGGACTACGGTGAAGGTGACGCCGTGGCCCGGGTGGTTGTCCACCCCTATCTGGCCGCCGTGTTCGGCGGCAATCCGCGCCGCGATGGCCAACCCGATGCCAGTGCCCTGACCCATGGGTTTGGTGGTGAAGAACGGGTCGAAGACCCGGCCAACCACTTCTGGCGCGATACCACCGCCGGTGTCGCTGACCGCGATATGCACGCTGCGGGCCTCGGCGTGCGGGGCGACGCTGATGCGGATCTCGGGTTTCCAGTCCGGCCCCGGGACGGCGGCATTCTGCCGCTGCAGCTGCAGACGCTTCTCCAGCGCATCACGGGCATTGGTGAGCAGGTTGATCACCACCTGCTCGATGGCATGTGTACGACCCCAGCAACCAGGTAGGTCGGTCTCGGTGGTGCACTGCACGTCGATGCCGCGGGCCCGCAACTGCGAGCCCATCAGGGTCAGGGCCCCGGCCACCGACTCGCCCGCGCTGAAGGCTTGGCGGTCGTCTTCGCGTTCGCCCCGGGCGAACATCCGCATGTGATCAATGATGGCGCTGGCGCGGTCCACCTGGGCGATGATCTCGTCCAGCGTCAGGCGCAACCGGCCGGGTTCGGAGGCCCAGTGGCAATCCAAGCCGATGCGCAAACCTTCGGCAAAGGTGCGGATGCCGTTGAGTGGTTGGTTCAGCTCGTGGGCCACGCCGGTGGCCATCTCGCCCAGAGCCTGCAGACGATCGGCCATGGTGGCGCGGAAACGCTGCTGCTCGAGCTGCTCCGCCAGCTGCCGACGCTCGGTGATGTCCACGACCATCCCGTAACGGACCAGGCGCCCATCGGGCCAGGAGATGGCCCGATCCGTGTACCGATACCAGCGGTCGCTCGCCTCGCGACGCATCTCCCAGACATGGGACTTGCCCACGTTTTCACCGAAGATGCGTTCATTGGTGCAGAATGGGCAGGGGTCCGAGCGTTGCTGCAGGTATTCGTAGCACCGGCGACTGCCTGGCTGGCCGAGGGTTTCGATCATCGCCCTGTTGGCGAACATGATCTCGTACGTGTGCGGGTCGGCCACATATTCGGGGTCCGGATGGCCGTCCAGAACCGCCAGCAAACGCCGATGATTCTCATGGGCAGCGGCCTCGGCCCGACGGCGCTCCAGCTCGCCTGCGGCCCGCGGCGCCACCAGGCGCAACAGCGACTCGGCCCGGATCGGGTCCACCAGAGGGCGGCGCCCCAGGGCTGCGATCAGCCCGATCGATCGACCGCCCGCGTCCGACAGTGCGGCGCCGGCGTAGCTCTCGGCCGGCAGCGCCCGCAGCAGCGGATCATTGGGGAACCGGGCTCCGGCACCTTCGGCCACGCAGCACACGGTCTGGCTCACCGCTGCACTCGCCCGGCTGTCGCCCAGGTCGTACCGGGTCTGGGTGGCGAACGCCCCGTCCGGGTACACGGCCAGGGCTGACGCCGTTACCCCTTTGCCGTCGAACTCGTAGATCCCGACTTGGTCAACGCCGAGGGCGCCGGCCAGGTAGCGTGCCAGCGCAGTGAAGAAATCCTCCCCCGAAGCGGGCAGACCGCAGCGGAGCAGGAAAGCCTGCGCCTCTTCCATCTGTCGGCGTGCGGAGATGTCGCTGACCACTAGGCGAAGGACCGCCGGTCCGTCGGCTTCGCGGTGCGCCACGCCCTCGAGATGGATCCATACCTCCGGGGCACCCAGCCGGCGCAGGCGCACATCGCAGGCGCTCTGCAGGTCGCCGTTAAGCAACTGACGTCGCAGCAGGTAGTAGGTAGGCTGGTCGCCGTGATCGATGAACTGCGACAGGGGCTGCCGGACCAGATGGCGCCGGCTGGCCCCCAGAAGAGCCGCCGCGGCCAGGTTAACCTCGACGATCAGGCCGTCTTCGCCAACGGTCAGATAGCCGATGGGGGCCAGGTCATACAGATCGAAGTACCGGCTCCGCGCCGCGTCCAGCTCTGTCTGCGACGCCCGCAACTCTTCATTCTGGAGCTCCAGCTCAATCTGGTGCACCTGTAGTTCGTGCAGCACGCGGATAACGCTCCCAGCGGCGTCGTCGCCGGCGCCGGGTGCACGCGCCGCGCCGTCGCCAGTGCTGGCGGAAGCCGTGGCGCGGTCGGCGTTGCCCGCGCCGTGACCGCCGCGTCCAGGCGCTCCACCGCCGTCGGCCATATGCCCCTGGGCCAGGCGCTCTTCAGCCCGTTGGCGCAACTCGGCGCGCGTTGTGGCCTCGTCGTCCGGGTCGTTCACGGCAAGGCGCCCGCCGCGCCCATGTCACCCGCGGTGCGCTCCCGTCGGTCGGTGATGTCGACCGCCGTGCCCGTGACCCCGACTGCCTTCCCATCCGGGCCCGGCAGGGGCGCGACGGTCAGATCCCAGAGCCGCCGCTGGCCGTCCAGCGTGACCCAGATGTCGGCACGCGCCCCCTCGTTGCGCTCCAGGACCCCCGTCTTGATGGCAGTCAGCTCGTGGGCTTCGTCCGCGGCCCACACCTGCCGGTCGGCGCAGCCCAGGGTCTGGGCTGCCGCCAGGCAGGCATGGGGGCTGTGGATCCACGTGTAGTGCAACTCGTGGTCTTGGGTGAAAAGCGTCACGCCCGAGGCCTGCAGGGCTCGTCGTATGCGCTCTTCGTGCTCTCGCAGCGCGTCGGTCGCGTGCTGCGCCTCGGTGTTGTCCACGAAAGTGAGCACGACGCCCTCAATGACGTTATCCAAGGTGCGGTATGGCAGGATGCGCATGGTGTAGCAGGCACCGTCGATGGTGTGCACGGCGCGTTCGAACGGCGTCAGCGTGTCCAGGACCTTCTGCACGTCCACGGTCAGGCGGTCGTAATCCACCAGGTTCGAGGCGATGTGCGTCACCGGCCGCCCCACGTCGGCCAGAATGAGGTTGATGATGCGGGTGGCAGCTGGGGTGAACCGCAGAATGCGCTGGGCGTGATCGACGAACACCGTAGCGATGCCCGTGCCGGCCAGCAGGTTGTTCATGTCATTGTTGGCCCGCGACAGATCGGCCAGATGCGTCTGCAGTTCCACGTTGACTGTAGCCAGCTCTTCGTTGACCGACTGCAGTTCCTCCTTGGAGGTCTCCAACTCCTCGTTGGCGGACTGGAGCTCCTCGTTGATCGACTGCATCTCCTCGTTCGAGGAGCGCAGTTCCTCGTTCGAGGTTTCCAGTTCCTCATTGGCCGTCTGGAGATGCTCCTCCTTGGTGCGCAGTTCCTGGCGCAGAGCTTCGATGCGCACGTCGGCATCGACCTCGCTGGCGGGCTGCACGGCTGCGACCGTCGTCGCCGTAACGACTTCCTCCAGGCTGACCAGGTACAGGGGCACGGCAGAGCCGCTGGTCACCGGGCCGATGGCCAGGTTGGCAGTGGTGAAGCCACCATTGGAGCGGACGCGTACGCCGGGAACGCGCACCGTGTCGTGCTCAGCGATGGCCCGCCGCAGCGCGACCGCCAACTCGGCCCGCAGCCCTTCGCGGGCCATGCGGACCACGTTGCTGACGTCGGCTTCGCCGGGCGCCGGCTCAAGGTACCGGCCGGTACGTCCATGCACGTACAAGATATCCCCCTGGGCTGTGATCAGCACTCCGGCAGCACCCAACTGCTGGACCAAGGCTCGCTCGGTCAGTTCGCGCAGGGGCAGCCGGGCTGGTGCCGTGGGCCGGCCGACAAGCGCGGGCGCAACATCGCCCGGCACCGCCAGGGCCGGCAGGTAACGGGCCAGGGCTGCCCGCTGCGCTCCTCGCACGTCGTCCTGCCGGCGGTAGATCTTGAGTCGGCGGTCGATCACCGTGAAGAGGTCAATGGCTTCACCAACCGACTCAGAGGTGCCGAGGAAGAGCACGCCATCCGGGTTCAGCGCGTAGTGGAACAGCGGGATCAGCTTCCGCTGCAGTGCGGCGCCCAGATAAATCAGCAGGTTCCGGCAGCTGATCAGATCGAGCCGTGAGAAGGGCGGATCGCTGATGACGTCCTGCTCGGAAAACACCAGCAGATCGCGAATGGCTTTGTTCACCCGGTACGCACTGCCATCGGGTTCAGGGGCGAAGTAACGCGCCAGCCGTTCCGGGGTGATGTCCGCCGCGATGCTAGCCGGATACACGCCTGTGCGGGCCGCGGCAATCGCCTGGCCGTCAATATCAGTGGCAAACACCTGAATCTTCCAGCTGCGCCGCAGCGTCTCCTGGTGCTCGGCCAGGAGGATGGCCAGGGAATAGGCTTCCTCGCCCGTGGCGCAACCGGGCACCCAGACGCGGACCGGCAGCCCATCCGGGCGGTCCACGAACAGCTTGGGGATGATCTGCTCCTCAATGGCCGCGAAGGCATCGTGGTCACGGAAGAAACTGGTGACGCCGATGAGGAAATCACGAAACAACGCCTCGACTTCGGCCGGCGTCTGCTGCAGGTAGCGCGTGTATGCCTCCGGCGTCTCGATCTGGTGCACCGCCATCCGCCGTTCGATACGGCGGTGCAGAGTAGAGGCCTTGTAGTGCGAGAAGTCGTGGCCGGTCTTGGCCCGCACCACCACGCAGATCCGGCGGAGGGCGTTCTCGGCCGCCACCGCGCCCTTGTCGCCCACCGGTCGAGGGCCGCTGTAGGCGCGTGCTGCATAGGCGATCAACTGACTTGGCATCTCGGCTGGCAGCAGGGTGAAATCCACCAGGCCCGTGGCCAGGGCACTGCGCGGCATGCCGTCGTATTCGGCTGACTCGGGAGTCTGGACGAGGACGGTGCCGCCCTCGCCCTTGATCGCACGCAGGCCGAGAGTGCCGTCGCTGCCCGTGCCGGACAGCACAATGCCGATGGCTCGCTCGCCCTGATCCTGCGCCAACGAGCGGAAGAAGAAATCGATCGGCATGCGCTGGCCGCGGGGCGCGACCGGGTCTAGCAGTTGCAGGGCGCCATTGAGGAGCGCCATGTCGCGGCCGGGCGGGATGATGTAGGCGCAATCCGGCGCCACGGTCATGCCATCCTCGACCTCGTACACCTGCATGCGCGTGTAGCGCCGGATTAATTCAGATAGAATGCTCTTGTGATCTGGGGCGAGGTGCTGAACCAGAACAAAGGCCATCCCCGTGTCGGTGTCCGCCGGCATGCCCGAGAACAGAGCCTCGATCGCCGCCAGACCGCCGGCCGACGCGCCGATGCCGACGATGGGCGGGCAGCCCGCGGCCGTTGCACCGGTCAGGGCCAAGTCAGGCGCCGACGACGCGTCCGCAGTCGTTTCCTCCGTGTCGGGGTGCCGGTCGGCGCTGCTGCTGTCTTTGTCCTGGCCCATGGTTTCTCCTTGTCCCGCACTCGCAGCCGGTGGCGCGGTGCTGCCCCACCAAGCCCAACGACGGTAACGCGGTCACGTTTCGGGGGCGGCCCGGTGCGCCAACGGCATTGCCCTGGCTCGCGGCAATTGCTGCGTACCGGGGCGTGCGCGCCATGCGGGGGAGCAGCCAGGGCTCCCCCTGTCTACCAACATAAACGTTTTGCGCGCACACACGCGAGACGCGTGACGGGGCCGCGATGGCGCGCCGGGGGAACCGGGGCCTGCTGGGTGCGTGCACGTGGGCCTTCGGACTATAGCCGACGTTGGGCGCGGACGTACTGGCGCCCAACCGCCCGAAGCGCGGTTAAGGCAGGCGGCGCCTGGCGGGGGTGTCGTCCATGCCTCGGCCTGCCCTTGGCCTCGCGGGGTGCGGCAGGCGGGGCCCCGA
>CAITNQ010000201.1 GCA_903893785.1 uncultured Gemmatimonadota bacterium | reverse complement strand
GGTCAGACACGCCCGCTGAGGTTGCCCGACGGCCGCAGAGGTAGCGCAAGCCCTCAGTAGGCGGCCAGTGCGCTGCGGTTGCCCGACAGGGAAGGT
Source organism: uncultured Gemmatimonadota bacterium (assembly GCA_903893785.1). Taxonomy (GTDB): domain Bacteria; phylum Latescibacterota; class UBA2968; order UBA8231; family UBA8231; genus CAITNQ01. The sequence continues at coordinate 6,632 of CAITNQ010000201.1, read as the reverse complement.
GCATACCGAACCATCGGCAGAGCAGGCAGGCCCGTTGACGTCGCCCGACCGGGGCAGGTACGAACCCAGCTATCCGCGGTCGGCCGCACGCGCCAGGTTCCCAGCCAAGCGTCTGCTGCCGCAGGCCTGGGCCAACCACCGAGCGCCCGGACGGGTTGACGGATGCGGGTCGGGTTGGCATGTTCCACGCACCCTCGGCCGGCGCGGGGCACGCCGGCTAGCCGCAGCACAGCCGCGCCGGCGGCACAGCGGGAGCCGGCGGCAGGGCAGCACGCCCGCGATGGCCGCCGCCGGTGGCGGGCGAGGGTCTGAACGGTACCTGCGGAATTGTCCGCCTCCGGGCATACAGCAGTCGGCGCAGCAGGGCCTGACAGGCGTTGCCGGCCGCGGGCGCCACGCACGCAACACCGCCTCTGGACGGCGCTTGGGCGAGTTGTCGCGGGCCGGTCGAGGCACCGTAGACGGACCCCTGGCAACCCCATCACCCGGCCCCGAAGGTCAACAACGGTCTGCCCATGGCGCCGCTGCACAGCCACGAACACACCGCCGTTCCCGCGCCTGGCGAGCGGACCGGCGCTGAGCCGGCCGCGACGCCGTGCGACCATCCGCACCACGGCCATCGGCACGGCCACCCCCACGACGCGCAACCGAGCCGGCTGACCTGGGCGCTCGCGATCGCGCTCAACAGCGTGTTCGTCGGCGTGGAGTTCGTCGCCGGGTGGCTCTCGCACTCCACCGCCTTGGTGGCCGATGCCGGCCACAACCTGTCCGATGTGCTCGGTCTGCTGCTGGCGGGCGGTGCGGCGGTTCTGGCGCGTCAGACACCGGCCGGTCGCTACACCTACGGCTGGCGCGGTAGCTCGATCCTGGCTGCCCTGGCCAACGCGATTCTGCTGCTGATCGCCTGTGGCGCCATTGGATGGGAAGCGGTGCAGCGGCTGGTCGCGCCGCCCGTTGTGGAGGGCCTGACGGTCACCTGGGTAGCGGCTGTGGGTCTGCTGGTCAACGCCGGTTCGGCGCTACTGTTTGTCCGCCACCGGGGCCACGACCTGAACACCCGCGGCGCGTACCTGCACCTGGCCGCGGACGCCGCTGTGTCGCTGGGCGTGGTAGTCAGTGGCCTGGTAGTGGCGGTCACGGGTTGGTACGCGCTGGACCCGGCGGTCAGCCTGGTCATCGTGGCCGTGATCGTGTCCGGCACCTGGGGTCTACTGCGCGAGTCCATGCAGCTGGCCTTGAGTGCCGTGCCGGCGCAGATCGACCTGCACGCGGTGGAGGCGCATCTGCGGCGCTGCCCGGGCGTGACCGATGTGCACGACCTGCACGTGTGGGGTCTGAGTACCACCGAAAACGCGCTGACCGTGCACCTGGTCATGCCGCACGGCCATCCTGGCGACAGCTTCGTCGACCAGCTGGTCGGGCAGTTGCGTCACCAGTTCGCCGTGCACCACGCCACGCTGCAGGTGGAGCAAGGGTACACCTGTCAGGCCTGCTGCCTGGGCGGCGGTCGCGCCGCCAGTCCACCGCCCGCCGCAACGGTTGGCCGCGCGCGCCTGGGCGCGCCCCGGACCTGACCCGCGTGGCCCGATGGCGCAGGACGGGGGCAAGGGCCGCCGCGTTGAGGCTCAGGTGCCGACCGTGATCACAGTCCTGGTCTTCGCTGGCCGTGAATGGCGGGCCACCCGCGCTCGTCTGGGGGTGGACCTGCCGCTCCAGGCATCGCCCCTGGGGCCGTGGCTGCCGGCCTCGTGGCCGGGGCCGGGCGGTCCGGTGTCCGGTGTGGTGTTCCATCCCGGCCCGGGCAAGATCGCCGCGGGCGCCGCCGCCCAGTGGGCCCTGCTCACCTGGCAACCCCAGCTGCTGGTGGTGCTGGGGACCTGCGGCAGCATCCATCCGGACCGGGCCCCCCTGGACCTGCTGGCCGCGCGGCGGACGGTGGTCTACGACTTCACCTCCGCGGTGCCGGCTGCTCGCGACCGCATGCAGCAGGCGTACCGCATCGACTTACCCGAGTTGCCGGATCTGGGCGGTTTGGCGCACCCGGTGCGGCCCGCAGTGCTGGCCACTGGCGACGGCGACCCGTCCCCATCGCAGCTGACGCAGCTGCGCAAGGAAGAGGGCGCCGAAGCCGTTGACTGGGAGTCCGGTGCCGTCGCCTGGGTGTGCCGGCAGAACGGCGTCCCCTGTCTGATCCTGCGCGGCGTATCCGATGATGCGACCGCCTCGGGTGCGGCGCAGCAGGCGGCCTACGCACAGGCCGCCCCGCAGGTGATGGACTGCCTGTGGACAGTGTGGGAGGAACTGCTGGCAGCCGGGCGCCTGGCGGTGGCCCGGTAGTCCGTACCGGCGGGCCCGGACACACCCACGGCCGCGCGCCGCGCCACCCCCCGACGGTCGACTGCGCCCGGCACGGATCCACGCCACCAGGACACGCGTTCGCGGTCACTCGCTGGCGTCAATCTCGCCGGCCGCCTGGCCGCGGACCAGGGCCTCAAGCAGGAAGATCGCTCCGTCTTTGCTGGGGATGCGACCGCGCACGGCCGTGTCCAGGTCGGTCATGGCCGACGGCGGCACGGCCGACCCCACGCACGAGGGACAGCCGTCTTCGCACTGGCAGTGCCGCACTACCTCGGCCATGGTGCGCAGGATGTCGCTGAAGTGCTCCAGGCAACGTCGCGCGTAACCCATGCCGCCGGGGTGGCGGTCGTGCAGGAACAGGGCATCACGGCCCAGATTGTGCGCGTCCACCACCGTGCCGATGTCCTGCGTGTCACACATGACGTACAGGGGCGCCACCTCGACCAGCAGGTTGGCCAGGCCGACCAGCGCGTCACCCACCAGCAGCCGTCGTTCGCCCATGACCTTGGCCAATGCAGCCGGCGGCGCGAACCAAAGGGCCACGGTCTCCAGCAGTTGCGGCGGCAGTTCGAGCTGTTCGAAGCCGAGGCTGTCGCGGGCGTGGAAACGAATCTTCTTGAACATGGGAATGGCGGTGGTGACAGTGACGTCGCCAAAACCGAGCAGCCCCTCCTGGTACGGGTCCTCCTGGTCTTTGCGGTCGATGCGAATCTCCGAGGTGGTCACCGCCTGGGTGTAGTAGTCCAGGTCGCGCCGCTCGACGTAGGCGATCTTCTGCTGCAGATCCAGTCGCTGCACGAAGTACGTATCGGCGCCGTGCAGGTACACGGCATGGTCATGCAGTTGCGACAGGGCGCTGATCTCGTCCATGGTACCAATGACCCGATGGCCATTGGCTTCGTCCTGGATGGTGTACACCGGGCCGGCGATATTGCGCAGGCTGGTGCCCGCGGCCGGAAATGTCTGACTGGCCCAGTACCAGTGACGGTCCAGGTGCCGCACCAGCTGGTCTTCTTCCAGCAGCTCCAGTACCGGGCCGGCAAAGGGACCGAAGTGGGTGGCCTCCGCATCGCTCAGGGGCAACTCGGCGGTGGCGCACTGCAGGTGTCCCACGGCAATATGGGGGTTGTCCGGATCCACCACCGCCTGCTCGGGGTTGCGGGCAAACAGGTACTCCGGATGCGCCATGAGGAACTGGTCCATGGGGGCGTTCTGGCCCACCATGATCACCAGGGACTCCTCCCGACCCCGCCCCGCCCGCCCGGCCTGCTGCCAGAGACTGGCCACGGTGCCCGGGTAACCGACCAGGATGCAGGCCTCCAACGAACCGATATCAATGCCCAGTTCGAGCGCATTGGTGCTGGCCACGCCCAGGATCTCACGCTCGGCCAGGCGCCGTTCGATCTGGCGCCGTTCCTCGGGCAGGTAACCACCGCGATAGGCCTGCACGGCCCCGGCCAGGCGCCGCGATACCGACTGCAGGCGGTCGCGGCAGTCCTTGAAGATGAGCTCGGCAGCCAGGCGGGTGCGCACGAAGGCAATCGTCTGCACTTCCTCCTGCACCAGCATGGTCATCAGGTCGACGGTCTCGCCCAGGGCGCTGCGGCGCTCGCCGCCCAGTCGCCAGGTACCACCGCTGCCGCCCGTGGCGCCAGCGGTACCGCCGCCGATCACCGGCGGGTTCCACAGCACGAAGCGCTTGGGGCCCCGCGGCGAACCGTCTTGGTCGATCAGCGACATGGGCACGCCGCAGATGCGCTCGGCGTGTTCACGCGGGTTGGCAATGGTGGCCGACGAACAGATGAACTGCGGCTGGGCGCCATAGTGGCGACAGACGCGCTGCAGGCGGCGCATGACATTGGCCAGGTGAGATCCGAACACGCCGCGGTACGCATGGACCTCGTCAATCACCACATAGCGGAGGTGGGTGAAGAACCGGTTCCAGCGCGCATGCTGCGGCAGGATGCCCTGGTGCAGCATGTCGGGGTTGGTCAGCACCATGCTGCCATTGTCGCGCACCCGGCGTCGTTGGGCCGATGGCGTATCGCCGTCGTACGTGCCTGCCAGCAGGTCAAGGCCGAGCGCCTCGCCAAACGCCGTCAGGCCGCGCAGTTGATCCTGGGCCAGGGCTTTGGTGGGGTAGAGCAGCAGCATGGTCGAGTGGGGCTCAGCCACCAGCGCCTCGGCGACCGGCACTACATAGCACAGCGTCTTGCCGCTGGCAGTGCCCGTGACAATGGCGATGCTCTCGCCCGCCCGCACCCGCTCGACCGCCTCGGCCTGATGCGAGTACAGCCTCGACACGCCCACTTCGGCCAGGGCCGCAGCCACGCGCGGCGCCAACCCACCGACCACGTCGCGGCAGTGGGCCGGGCGCGCCGGCAGTTCGCGCACGTGGATAATCTGCTCGTTGAACGAGCGACGCTGGCGCACCAGGCGCAGGAAGGCCTCAACGTTCACGCTGACTCCGATGGGTCCGAAGGCGGTGAGGAAGGGGGCGGCGGTGGCGACGGCGGCCCTTCGGCCCGCTGCCGTTGGCGGGCCCGGGCCGCCAGGCGATCGCCCAGGTACACGACGCCACCCGCGGCGGCCGGGCCGGCCTGGGTCGGCGCCGCCGGGGCCGGATCGGCGTGAGCCGCACTGGCGGCGACCGTACCCGACAGGCCGGCGTCCGGCGCGTCGGCAGGGACCGCAGCCGCGTCATTCGCACCCGCGGCGAGGGTGTCGGGCAAACCGGCATGGACCGCAGCTGCCGCACCGGGACCGGTACCGTCCGCCCTTGCGGCACCGGCGTCAACCGAACCGGCCTGGGCGACCGCCGAGGTTGGGCCCGCCCCGTGCGCCGTCGCGAACCCCGCATCGGACGGGCCGGCGTCGGCAGGGACCACAGCGGCATCGCTGGCTGCCACGCCCCCCCCGTCAGCGGGGGTCGGTGCCCGTCCGGCATCGTCACAGCATGCCGGCGGGACGGTCAGCGCCTCCTTTCCGGCCGCAGCCGCGCCAAGCGTCCCCCGCCGGTCCGCCGGCGCTTCGTCCGCGACTGCCGCCGCCCCGGTCCGGGCCGGCAGCCCGCCGGCCGTCGCTGGGTCGACCTGGCCCGGCGGTGGCGCCGACGTGTCCTCCGGGAGGCATGCTGCGCTGCCACTGCCAGGACGGCGTTCCAGCGCGTCGACGCGCGGGCCCGTGGGCCGCGTCCGGGCGGCAATGCGGCGATGCAGGTCACGATCGACGCCCAGTCGCCGCTCCAGCCGCCGCGTAACGTCCGGTTTTCCCAGCTGCGCCCCGGGCTCCGCCGCCGGGTACGCGGTGCGCACGGCCGGGGTGGGCGTGATGGGGTGGAAGACCGTCGGCTCGCGGCTGCGCTCCAACCGCCGGCGCAGGGCCTGCTCGAGGCGCAGCCGATCCGCGGCCGTTCCCGGCATGGCTACCTCGGTGGCGGTCAGTTGCGTGCCGTCACCAAGCAGGCCCTGAAGGATCATCAGGGTCGCGGCCTTGCTCGGAATGCTCGCCTCGCCGCGTTCGACATTCCAGGTGGTGGCGCCCCGCAGCGGCTTGCCGACGCAGCAGGGGCACCCATCGCGGCAAGGGCAGGCCGCCACCAGGTCGCGGACCGCCGGCATGATTTCGTCCAGCCGCTCGTAGGCCTTCTGGGTGAAACCCAGGCCATGGGGGTAGCGCTCGTAGATGAACACCGTCTGCCAGGGCGCGTTGACGCAGCCCACGGTATGCGAGAAGTCCAGGGTCTCGCAGGTCAGGTACAGGGGCAATAGCATGCGGGTGGCATAGCCCAGGCCGCGCAGGCCCGCATGGGCGTCCAGGCCGGCCTGCCGCACCTGCAGCAGCAGCGGTTCGGGCGGGACCAGCCAAACGGCCATGGTTTCCAGCACCAGCGTGGGCAGGTCGAGACCGTGCTGAGAGATGGCGTCCAGGCTGTAGAAGTGGATGCGCTCGTACGCCGGCGTGTTGAAGTGGGTGGTTACCTCACCCCAACAGGCACGACCGGTGCCAAAGGGCTTCTCGCGCAGCTGATGGTCGATATGGTGCACGTCGGTGCCGCCCAGCGGCTGCGTGTAGTAGTCCACGTCTTCGCGCCGGATGCGCGCCAGCCGACGTTGCATGTCCAGTTCCACCACCCGGTAGGTATCGCCCAGGTGCATGTAGATGGCGCCCGGATGAATGATGGGTTCGGCGTCGTACTCGTTCAGCTCGCCGACCACCTGACCCGAGTCGGCATCCTGGATGACGACATTGCCGCCGCCATAGTCGCGCAGGGG
>CAITNQ010000200.1 GCA_903893785.1 uncultured Gemmatimonadota bacterium | reverse complement strand
GAATACCATTGCGTGCCTGGGCCGCGATCTCACCATCGGCGTGGGTGGACTGCCCTCCAGCCTGCGCGCTGGATCGATCGAGCTGCTGGACGCTCCCATGTCCCTGGACATCGCGGTGGGCGGCTCCGAATTGGCCTGGTCCTGGTCGCCGGCCCAATTCACCCACTGCGCCGAGGGCGTGGTCGAGTGGCAGGCCCATGGGGCCGCGGGAGTTCTGTCACTGCTTACGCAAGCACGCATGGAGTTCGACGGCCACGCCACCTTCGTGTGCGCCCTGACCGCCTCGGTCGACGTGGCCCTGGAAGACGTCTCGTTGGCCCTGCCATTCCGCTTGCCGGCGGTGCCTTATCTGATGGGCATCGGCCACGACGGCGGTCGGCGCCCGGCGGCGTACGCCTGGAAGTGGGGTGGACAGAACTACTACGACTCGTTCTGGATGGGTGATGTGCATGCCGGCGTGCAGTGCGAGCTGCGCGGTGCCGACTACTGCGGACCCATGGTCAACCTCTACTGGCATCTGGGCCAGCTCCGGCCGCCGGCTGCCTGGGATAACGGGGGGCAGGGCGGGTGCCAGATCCTCCAGGCGGGCACGAACCGCGTGCTGGCGCGCGCGTATTCCGGACCGCGGGTTCTGGCCGCCGACGATGCCCTCACGTTCGAATTCGCGCTGCTGCTGACGCCGGTCAAACCGCTGGACACCGCAGCCCATTTCCGCGCTCGGTACTACCACGCCCATGAACCGGTGGAAACCGTGCAGGCGCGTGGCGGCAACATCATCAATGTCCACCACGGCAACGAGCTCAACCCGTTCATCAACTATCCCTTCCTGGCCACGGACCGGTTGCGGCAGTACGTCGGTGAGGCGCACGCGCGCGACATGCGGGTCAAGCTCTACTACACCCTGCGCGAGTTGACCAACCATGTGGTCGAGATGCCGGCGTTGCGCAGCCTGGATCACGAGGTGATCGCGCCCGGGGCGGGCGGCGGTTACCCCTGGTTGCGCGAACACCTCGGTGGCGACTACAGCCCTGCCTGGTACCAGCCTTTCCCCAATGGCGAACCGTGTGCAGCTGTGGTCAATAGCGGGGTTTCCCGCTGGTACAACTACTACCTCGAGGGCCTCGACTGGCTGGCGCGCCAGGCACAGATCGATGGCCTGTACGTGGACGATGTTTCGTACGATCGCCGCATCATGAAGCGCGTACGCAAGATCCTCAAGCGCGCCCGGCCCGCCAGCCTGATCGACCTGCATTCTAACACCCTGTTCTCCTTCGGGCCGGCTAACCAGTACCTGGAGTTCTTCCCCTTCATCGATCGTGTGTGGTTCGGTGAAGGCTTCAACTATGACCGCGGTCCCGACTTCTGGCTCACCGAGGTGTCCGGCATCCCCTTTGGTCTGATGGGCGACATGCTTCAGGACGGCGGCAACCCATGGCGCGGCATGGTGTACGGCATGACCGCCCGCATGCCGTGGGTTGAGAGCGCCGTGCCGCTGTGGCAGCTTTGGGACGACTTCGGTATTGACCAGGCCCGCATGGTGGGGTACTGGGAACCCGACTGTCCGGTGCGTACCGATGCCGACCAGGTCTTGGCCACGGCGTACGTACGGCCCACGGCCACGCTGTTGGCGCTGGCAAGTTGGGCCAGCGACACCACCGAAGTCGTGTTGGCGGTGGACTGGCAGGCCCTGGGACTGGACCCGGCCCGCGCTAGCCTGTATGCACCCCCGTTGGCGGGTTACCAACCCGAGGCGCTCTTCCGTCCCGGGCAGCCCATCGCCGTGCCGCCGGCGCGCGGTTGGCTGCTGCGGGTCGACGAGACGCCGCGGTCGATCAGCGCGCCGTTACCGGCACCGGAGCCGCACCCGCAGGTGTTCCTGGACCATCACCTGACCGGTCGCGAACTGCCGGCGGGCTGGTCGGTGCAGACCAGCAGCAAGGCGGGCACCGTCAGTGGGGAGCCCGCCGGCGCTTTGCTGTCCGCTCCCGCGCACGAGGCGGTCTTCCTGGAGCACTCCCTACCCCCGGGCGTGCGCCGGGCCCAGGTGCACCTGCAGGTGGGCGCTGACGTCAGCACGGACTGGGGGCCCGGTCTGGCGCTGGTGTGGCCCAACCGCACGCTCCGGCTGCACTGTCGCCCAGCCGAGGGACGCCTGGGGTTCGATGAGGACTGGTGCCAGTGGTACTACCCAGCCGTCGCCGGTCCGGGCGGCGAGTTGTGGCTCCGTTACGAGGTCGACCCGTACCTGCTGCAGTTCTCTGCCTCGGCGGACGGCGGCACCTGGGCTTTGCTGAAGACCTTCCTGCGGACGCAGTATCCCGCAGATCCGGTTGCCCTGCGCGTGGGCAAGATGAGCCGGGTGGCCACCGCCGCCGCCGCGGGAACAGCCGCGCCCGTTGGTTCTTGCCGTGTTGTTCGGGTCGAGGTTCAGGTTGAGGACCGGTAGCACCGACGGCGGTGGGTCGGTCGTGCGGCGGGCGGTCACTGACCACCGCGGCGGCGGCGAGCGCTTCATGTTTGAGCGGCTTCGAGCCGGAAGGTGAGGGTAGGATCCATGGTTCAACCCGTCGCTCCCCAGACACTGTATGTCTCGCCCTGCGGCAATGACTCCTGGTCCGGGCGCCTGCCCGAGCCAAATGCCGCCGGTACCGACGGCCCCGTTGCCAGCCTTGTTCGAGCACGCGAGCGACTGCGGCAGCGCGATCGAAACCAATCCGCGGCGGCCATCGTGCGCGGCGGCAGGTACCCGCAGGGCAGCTCTTTTGTCCTGGGCCCCGAGGACAGCGGCACCCCCGACCATCCGGTCATCTGGCAGGCGGCGGCAGGGGAGGAGGTGCGCCTGACCGGTGGTCTGGAGCTGCCTCGGCAGGCCTTCGTGGCGGTGACCGATGCCGCAACTTTGGACCGGCTCCAACCGCTCGCTCACCCCCACGTCCGCGCTCTCGACCTGACCGCCCTGGGCATATCTCTGCCGACCGGCCTGCCCGACAGCTTCCGCGGTTGGCCGGCGGTGCCCGAGCTGTTCTGCAATGACTGCCGTCTGACGCCGGCGCGGTGGCCCAACCAGGGCTGGGCGCACGTGGCCCGTATCGTCGAGTCCGGGGCTCGGCCCCGCGATGGCGACACGTCGGGCCGCGTGGGCACCTTCGCTTACGCGGAGCCCGAGCCGGACCGTTGGCGCCCCGAGTCCGGGGTCTGGCTGCAGGGGTACTGGTGTTACGATTGGTACGACGAAACCCTCCGCGTGCAGGACATCGACCGTGCAAACCGCTGTATCACGCTGGCCAGACCGCACCTTTACAGCCTGATGCAGGGCAACCCCTCACCGCGCCGCTATCGGGCCCTGAACCTGCTGGAGGAGCTTGACGAGCCCGGCGAATATGTGCTCGACCACGCCGAGGGCCGTATCTACGTCTGGCCGCCCGAGGGAACCGTGCTCCCGCGCTTCGCCTTGTCTCTCCTGGAGGCGCCGATCCTGGCGGTTGAGGGGGCGGTTGACGTGGTGCTCCGCGGTTTCGTCGTTGAGACCGGATTGGGCGACGGCATTGTGGTGCGCGACGGCGCCAGGGTTGCTGTCGAGGGGTGTACGGTGCGGAACCTGCGGGAGCGCGGCATTCGCGTCGAGGGCGGCCAGAGCCACCGGATCGAGGCCTGCGACGTCCATGACGTGGGGACCGAGGGTGTGGTGCTGTCGGGCGGTGACCGTCGCCGGCTGGCTCCCGCCGGTCACCAGGCGCTCAATAACCATATCTGGCGCTTCTCGCGGCTGCAGTTCACCAGTGCCTATGGGCTGGCCCTGGGCGGGGTCGGCAACCGCGCGGCGCACAACCTGATCCACGACGCGCCGCATCAGGCTGTGCTGATCCACGGCAATGACCACGTGTTCGAGCTGAACGTGGTCCACCACGTGTGCACCGAGACCGACGACTGCGGGGCTCTGTACAAAGGCCGCAACCCCTCCTGCCGCGGCAACCTGATCCGCCACAATGTCTGGCACCACATCGGCAGCACGATGGGCCACGGGAGTGCGGCCGTCTACTTCGACGATGGCGATGGGGGCGATGCGGTGGTGGGCAACTTGTTCTACCGCTGTGGCGACCCCGGGCACGGTTCTTTCGGCACCGTGTTCTCCCACGGCGGCCACGACAACGTGGCCACGGGGAATGTCTTCGTCGAGTGCCTGCGGCCTCTCGGTTCGGCGCCATGGCCTGACCCATTGTGGCTGGAGGCCCTGCAGGGCGGTGCCGACTGCTTCTGGAACGAGAAGCTCAGGCAGGAGGTGGACATCAGCCAGCCACCGTACACCACGCGCTACCCCGAGTTGGTCGGCTTCCTTGACGGCCAACCCGCGGCACGCCGTGTCAACCGGGCCCACGGCAATCTGATGGTTAACTGTCGCCAGGGCAGCAGCGGCAACTGGCAGGCGCCCGAAGCCACCAACTGGCACACCGATGACGACCCCGGTTTCGTCGATGCCCCCAACGGCGACTACCGTCTGGGGCCCGACGCGGCGGTTTGGCGTCGCTTGCCTGGGTTTGAGCCTTTGCCCTTGGATCAGGCCGGCCTGCAGTTGAGCGACCTGCGCCCCGGCCTGGTTGCGTTGCCGGCCAACGGCCCGACACCGCGCACCGGTGCGCAGTTGTCCCCGGGCTGCCCGCCGCCCGTCAGCGGCATCTGAGGTTTTGGCGCCCTCGAGGTGGGGCGGCCCGCCGCGGGGCGGCCCGCCGGATCGCCTGCTAGTACGAGCCCAGTTGTTTGGCCAGCGCGATGATGCGCCGGAAGTCCTCCAGGCTGACGCTGGACGGCACCGAGTGATCTGACGAGAAAATGTAACCCCCGTTCTGCTTGAGCAGCGGGACCACGCGACGCATCTCGGCCTCAATGGCTTCGGGTTGGTCCCACAGTACGGCGTTGATGCCGCCATGCAGCGCCAGACGGTCGCCGTACTGCTGCTTGATGGCCACGGCGTCCATGCCCGCCTTCACCTCCAGTGGGTTCAGGCAGTCCAGGCCCGCGTCCACCAGATCGGGGAGGAAGCGCGTGATGTTGCCGCAGGAGTGCAGGTGCGCTTTGATGCCGTGGGCGTGGGCCCAGTCAAAGGCGCGCTGCTGCACGGGCAGCAACTGGTGACGGTACATATCGCGGGAGAAAAACTGCGTACCGCGATAGCCCATGTCGTCGCACCAGAACAGCGCGTCGAAAGTGTAGCCCTCGTCCCAGACCATCTGCAGCATGGCCAGGCTGACATCCAGGCAGTGGTTGTACATGTCCACGCACCACTCCGGGTTCTCCACCATGGCTTCCAGCAACACCTCCATGTCGACGAAGGAGTGCGTAGCATCGAAGCCAAACCAGGGATTGCCCTGGATCCAGTACCCCCGCTCACGCCACGTGCGGTAGTTGGCTTTCAGGTAGTCCCAGTTCACTCGATCGCGGGTCGGCGTGATGCGGTTCTTGGCTTCCTGCCAGGTGGCGGGCGAATGGATGCGGAAGTCCAGGTACTGGGGCACCGAAGTCCGCTTGAGGTTCTTCAGCGTCACGCCCCACGAGGTGAGGTCGATCACGTACTCGTCCGTCTCTTCCAGGCGCCGGGCCGGGTACCGCGGGCTGGTGTCCACGCCAATCCCCACCACGTGGTCCACATCGAAGTAGTCAACCCACGAGATGTCCGTGGGCAGGCCTTCGGTCTGCCAGCGCTGGACGGTGTCGCCCCAAGGGCCGTCGATGATCGGTATGCGGTCGCCCTGCTGGTGAGCAAAGGCGCGGGTAAAGCGCTCGTGGCTGGTCATGGCAACACGCGACATAGTCTCGGGCCTCCTGCGGTAAAGGGCGCTGGGGCATTGGGGCGGCAGCCGGCCGGCGCGACCGAGGGTCGTGGCACCCTACCCCGGCGACACCAACCGTAGCGTCGGCTCGACCACGTGCAGGTTGTTGAGGAACGGCTCCGTGTATTGAATGGCGCCGAAGAGCGCGCCATCGATGTGGTGCTGTTGCCCGACGTGGTTGTTCCAATCCACGCCTTCGGTCAGGAATCCCCAGGGACCATAGTGGTGTCTGGCGATGGCCGCCAGGATGGTCTGCGCCGTGCGAGTGCAGGCGGCTGCCGCCTGCGGTGCGGTGGCTGACCATGCCTGGGCCGCCTCGATGAACGCCAGGGCCGCCTCGGCGTTCTCCCACAGATAGGCCGTGTCCCACGAGTCCTCCATGTAGAGCAGGCCACGAGTGGCCACGCCGTTGCGGTCCTCGGCCATCTGGAAACTCAGCAGCCCTGACAGGGCGCGTTCCAGCGCGTAAGAGCGCCAGTCAGGCCGGTCGAGCAGGCGGTCGCACTGCAGAAGCACGCGGCAAGCCACAGCATAAGCGACGCACTCGTGGTCGTCGTACGTGTCATGGTTGATACTGCCGCAGTACCCACCCGCATCGATGAAGGCTTCGAGCCGTTGCCTGACGGCCTGGCGACGGTCCACCAAACCCCGTTCGGTCAGGGCGGCCATCAGCGCCACGGCGAACAGGCCATCGCCGCTATGGTCGTAGATCGGGTCATCGGTCCGGTATGGCTGACCCTGGGGACTAACCCGCCGCGGGTACCAGCCGTTGCTCAAGGGGGTAACACGTGTCGCGATCCAGTCCTCGATACCTTGGGCAGCTTCCCGCAGTCGCGCGGCGCGGCGATCGTTCGGCAGGAGGTCGGCCGTCCACAGCATCTGGCAGCCCACCCGTGCCATCGAGCCGGGGCACAGCCACGCGTTGGTGCGTTCGTAGTTGAGGAAACGTTCGTCGGTATCGGTCTTGCGGTAACCGTACAGCAGCCCCGTGCTCCACTCGAGGAAAGCATCTTCGAGTACGTGATCGACCAGGGACAGGGCCGTCTGCCGCAAGGCGTCATCGCCAGTGTGGTCGGCCCACAGCAGTAACTCGTATGCTCCGCCGAGAGCATTGGCCGCCCAACCCGGACCCTCAATCAGGCCGAAATCGTGCCAAGCCATCGCCTGACCGGTTGGGTCCACGAAGGAAGACGTGGCACAGGCATGGCCTTGGTACTGGGTCAGGCACCGGCCGACCGCGAAGCGAACCGAGTCCGCCGCGCTCTGCAGCAGGCCGTAGGCCGGATCCGGGGGGAGCCAGATCTCGTCGGTGGGGATGGAAGCGCGCATGGGATGCACCTTTGAACCCCGCAGAGAGGGTCGATCGGAGGCCCTCGAGCTTCGCTGCCGCAGCGCGGAGCCCAGGACCCGAGGTGAGGTTCAGCGGGCGGACTCCTCGGCGACGCGGAGCAGCACCTGCTGGCAGGGGCCCGGGATGCGGCCCAGGTGGTCGGGGCCCACGTTCAGCAGGTAATTGATCCCGCGGCCGTTGAGGTGGCGTTTGAGCCGCAGAACCTCCTGCCAGCTCTTCCAGTTCTGGTCGAAAGCTTTGTAGCCCCAGGTGTCGTTCAGGGTCGCGGGCGTCTCGAACAACCCCGCCGGCATCTGCTCGTCCGGGATCTGATTGTCGCCCCAGGAGCGGTAGTCCCCCAGGCCGTTGCCCAGCCGTGAATTGACCAGGCAGTGGGGCTGGTGGCGCTTGACCAGCTCGAACAACTCACGGCTATGCTGGGGCGAAAGGGTCAGCGGCGTGTCAAACCAGATCAGCAGCAGGTCACCGTAGTTGCACAACAGCTCCTCGACCTGCGGTTTGATCTTTGCCTCGAAGCACTGGCTGTAGTCCTTGTTGGCGTTGTCCGGGTAATCCCAGTCATTGGTCCAGCTCATGCAGCCGGCGTTCGTGTGGCCGTGCCGGTACCCGCCGCCGTTGGGTTCGTGCCAGTCCAGGTCCTGGCTGTAGTAGAGGCCCAGTTTCAGGCCGTGGCGTTGGCAGGCCTCGGCTAGTTCGGCGATCACGTCGCGCCCGAAGGGAGTGGCGTCGCACACGTTGTACTCGTCCACGCGCGAGCGGAACAGGGCGAGCCCGTCGTGGTGCTTGCTGGTGACCACCAGGTACCTCATGCCGCTGTCGAGCGCCAGGCGCACCCACGCGTCGGCGTCAAACAGAACGGGATTGAAGGCGTGTGTCAGGCGGCCATATTCGTGGTTCGGGATGCGGAAGTAAGATTGCGCCCACTCGCCGATCGTGGGCATTCGCTCGCCCCGCCACTCCCCGCCGAGCAGGGCGTACAAGCCCCAATGCACCATCATCCCGTACTGTGCCTGCCCGAACCAGACGTGATTGTCCATGGCAACCTTTGGCGGTGGGGCCCCGGCCAGGCGACCGGGACAGGGTCGGAAGAGGGGCGTAAGGTCCGCGACCGTCGCCGTCCCGGGTACATGAGGCCGCGGCGACGGTACCACAGGTAAACAACCGCGGCGCGCCGACGCAAGCCGCCCGCGGCAAGAGTCCTCAGGTTGCTTGGCCGTCCATCCAGAACAGGCGCCGCACCAACCGGGTGTCCCCAGGGTGAGGCACCTCAACCCTGCCGTGCACGGCCAAGTCCGGGCCAGCCATGCTGGCTTCGACGCGTCGCTGCGCTACCTCTTCGGCACCGACGAAAACGATGAGTCTGCCGTTTGGTGTGAGCACCCGATCGAGGATGTGGCGCGCCATCTCCGCGCGCCGGTGCTGCGGCGCGTATTCGGGACGCACCAGGGCCAGGTCAAACCGTTGGCCGGACGGCTCCCAGGTACGGATGTTGCCCACATAGATGCGCTCGTGCCATTGGGGCAACCGGCGCCGGGCGAGTTCAGCCAACTCCGGGACAATCTCCAGTCCATGCGGTTGCAGCGCCAACCCCTTGGCCGCGCCCCAGCGCTGTAGGCTCTCCATCATGATGCCACCGGCGCAGCCGACATCCAGTATGGTCCCGCTGCGGTGCAGCGCCGCAGCCAAGAAGCCCCGCGACGCCTCCCAGCTGGCGGCGTCGCCCCCGTGACCTGCCTGGGCATACGGGTTGTTGGCGGCCAGGTAGGCGGGCCTGACCAGGTCGGCCATGGCCGCGTGCCAACCCGGTTCGTCCAGCCGTCCCTCAGCCAGGGCCCGGTCGATGGCGGCCACTTCCTGCCAGGCGCGCTCTTTGAGTTGCTCCATACCCGGATCCAGTGTCACGGCTCGGTCGACCTCCGTGGTGGCGTCAGGTCAATGGCGTTCGCGGCGCGACCGTCGGGGACGTAGCCCGCGGGTTCGGCGGCGCCGGGGTAGGGCGCCGGCGCCGTCTTGGGTCAGACTGCGTCGCCCGCGCCGCCCCATCGTTTCTGACGCGGCTTCCGCCGGGCCGGCCTGGCCGCAGTGGCCCCCCCAGACAGGCGGCCTTCCTGCCCCTTGGCCCGCCAGTGCGTTGCCTGGCCAACGGCCCCGCCCGGCTTACTCGATGGCGATCACCTCGTACTCATCCAGGCGGGGCAGTGCGAACGTCAACGCTTCGCCCGCACGCGCGAAGGGCAGATCCAGCCCCAGCTTCAGGGCCCGCACGGACTGCGCCTGGCGGGGCACCTGAACCGTGACGCGAAGATCGAGAGCCGGGATGACCTGCTCGATGGCGCGGTCCTCGTAGTTGACCAGGTGCAGCAGGGCCCGGCCCAGTGCCGGCTGCTCCCGCAGGTTGACGGAAATGATGTGCGGCGGACCGTCCAGGGTGGCGGCCGGCGTTATCTCGGCGCCCAGGATCGCCCGGAATATCTGCAGGTACGGCGTGAACTGGAACTCGGCGTAGGCCTCGCCGAAGGTGCCGGCGAAGTAGAAGGACTTGCCAGCGCCGCAGGCGTTCTCCACCAGGAATGGGGCGTCTGAGCGCTCAAAGACCGCACTTACATTGCTGACCATGGGTTTACCGAACAGCGCGACAGCGCGACCATCGGTGGCCTTGACGACCAGACTGTGGCGGGTCGCCGGGAAGGCCTCATCGGGCAGGGCCGCCAGATAGGAGGCAACGGGCGGTTCGACAAAAGCGAAGTCGGTACGGCGTGGGCCCTGCGCTGTGTTCAGCGAACGCACCCCGAGCGTGGCCTCGAGGCCCAGGTCCGGCCGCCGGGTGCCGTTCTCATCGTAGTGGGAGGTTTCAAAGTCCGCGATGAGCCGCCCGCCGCGTTCGGTCCAGGCGTGCAGGAGTTGGCACTGCGCGTCGCTCAGGCAGGCGCAGTTGGGCAGCACCAGCATCCGGTAGCGTTCCAGTCCGGCGCCCGCCATCTCCGACTCGTCGATGATGTCGAAGGGAACCCGCGCCCGGCGGAGCAACTCGTAGAAACCCATCAGCGAGCGCGTGAAGTTACCCACGGCGTGGGCTTTGGCGGCGTCCTGCCGCGACATATCGGCCCAGGGGATATCGACCCCCGTGTAATTGTCCACGGTCTGCTGCGAGTACACTAGGGCCACATTGGCGCCCGAGCGTGTCTGCCGGTAGTACGCCGCGTGGCGCTCGATGAATCCGTATACCTCGCCGGCCGCCTTGATCCCCGGCGCCTGAATGGACTCGATCCAGGCGGCGATGTAGGGGTTGCAGCCGCACGAAGCCTCGCTCAGCAGGATGCGGATCTCCGGCGCTGACAGCGAGTGCCGCCGCCAACCGCCGTACGCCGGCGAGACGGCGTTTGCGCATGGTTTGCCCGTTGCCTGGACGGCGTACAGCTTGGTGCTGGCCGCGGTCTTCATGGGGTTCCTGTCGAGCCGGCCGTACATGAAACCGCCTTCAGCGAGCAGCAGGTCCTGGTACGGCATCAGCCGGCGGTTGCTCCGTCCCACGTGCCAACCTGGTTCGCCCAGGCAGCCGGCGTTCAGGTACACGGCGGCGGCGGGCCGCAGCTTCTTGATCAACGTGTACGCATCTCGGTAGAAATCAACGCAGGATAGCTCGGAAAAAGCCCGCAGCAGGCGCTGGTTGTCCGGTTCGGTACGATCCTCAAGCGGGGCTTCTCGTCCGAACAGCGATCGGAACTTGGCCTTGCAGGCGGGGCAGTAGCAGGCCTCGGACCGCAGGTTGGCGATCGGCCCGTCGAAGAACAGACCGTCGATGTCGTACGCGCACAGATCCTCGAGCAGAACGTGCATCCAGTCGCGCCAGGGCGAATTCAGGCAGAAGGTGGCATCGTCGTCGCCGTAGAAGTTCTCGACCCGGGTGCCGTCGGCCCGGATTACCCACCAGTCCGGGTGCATGGCGGCGAAGGGTTTGGGGAACCAGTGGCCGACGAGGTAGACCACCGCGCGGATCCCCGCCTCGTGCAGCAGGGGAAGGGCTTCGGCCAGGACATCGCGCCGCGCTCTCTTTGACAGGCGCGTCTTGAAGTAGAAACTCTCCTCGTCCGCGCCGCCGCCGTTGCAGTCCGTGCAGTGGAAGTGGACCACGTTGGCGTGCATGTCGCGGACCATCCGCACATAGTCGCGGAAATCGATGGTCTCGATCTCCATCAGGTACTGGAAGTCAAAGATGCGCAGGGGCTCTTCCCACCAGCGGGGTTCCGACGCGATCATCTGTCACATCCTCGGCTTGACGGGCACAGGGCGGGCATTTGGGACACGGGCGCACTGGGTAAAATAGGCACTTGGCCGGTCGCCGGCCCGGCGGCCCGGGCCACCCGTGCCGCGCGGCGTTGCGCCTGCCGCGACCGGGCTCGTCCATCGCTCGCGTCGGCACCCTTCGCGACGGCGGGCGCGCCGGTAGACGGCCGGCCATTGCAGAAGCCGGCCCGGCTGCCGTGGTTCTGGGGACGATCGGCGCTCGCGGTCACACGATGGCATCGCGCTGCTGCCACGCCGCCGAGGCCGCCGGCCGCCGGGGCGGCCCGAGAACCGGGGCTGACCGGTCTGTGCCTGGCCCTAGTACAGTTGCCGACACGCTGGCGCGGCTGTCGGCGTCGCCTGCCGTTTTTGCAGGAGCCACCCCTCCACCACCCAACCCGGGGACCACTGTGACGAGCCTGACTTCACGCCAGATCGTGTCCCGCGCCATCCATTTCCAGACGCCGCCGCGACTGCCGGTAACCATGGGGTGTTTCGGCGTGGACGACACTGCCTGGGTGGGGGGCAAGACCCCCGTTGGTTGGGTACCCGCCGTTCCCGGGCAGGACGAGTGGGGCTGCGTCTGGGAACGGACCGATGTTGAGAATATGGGCCAGGTGAAGGGACACCCACTGGCCGACATCGGCGGCCTGGACCGCTTCCAGCCGCCCGACTACCGCGATCCCTCGCGTTACGAAGACACTCAGACGGGTCTGGTAAAGGCCGAAGCCCAGGGCAAATACGTGGTCAGCGGCATCTTCATGGTCCTCTTCGAGCGCATGCACACACTGCACGGGTTCGAGAACACGCTGGTGGATCTGTACCACGACCGCCCGGCCATGGAAGCCCTGGCTGACATGATCACCGACACCCACGTGACCCTCGTGCGCGAGATGGCGCGGCGTTTTCCCGGCCGCATCCACGGCTGGAACATGAGCGACGACTGGGGCACCCAGACCGCGGCTTTCATCAGTTTCGAGCTGTGGATGGACTTCTTCTTCCCGCGCTACCAGCGCATCTTCGACGCTATGCACGCCGCCGGCTGCGACGTCTGGGTCCACTCCTGCGGTCGGGTCAACGAGATCATCGAGGGGTACATCCAGGCCGGCGTCAACGTCGTCAATCTGCAGCAGCCGCGGGCGTTGGGCATCCGAAAGCTGGGCGAGCGTTACGCCGGCCGCATCGCCTTCCAGAGTCTGGCTGACATTCAGGCGACTCTGCCCACCGGCGACCGGGTCCAGGTGGCTCAGGATGCGGCCATGTTGATGGCCCACTGGGCCCGCCCCGAAGGCGGCTTCGTCTTCAGTGACTACGGTGGCGATGCGGCCATCGGTGTCCGCGATGTGCACCTCAAACGCTTCATGTACGACCAGTTCAGCCAGCTGTCCGCCCAGCTGTACGGGGAGCCGTTGCCACCCTTGGCCCAGGCAGTCGCGGGGACCTGATCGCCGGTCGGTCCGCTGCCGCTGCCCGATCCCTGCAGCGCCTGCCAGCGCCGGCTAGCCACCCGGTTCGGGGCGGGGACCGCCGGGCGTCCGCACACACCGACCGCCGGCGTTCGCCGCAACCAGCCCTGCTCGTCCTGGTGCAGCGCCTCTGCCGGGACCTTTCAGCGTGCGGCGTCCGTCTTCAGGTGCCGCTCGAAGAACTCGCGCGTGCGCCGCCACATTTCGGGTGAAAGGACGTGTCCGGCTTCGGGCTCGATATACCAGGTGAACCGGTCCTCGGCACCCTGTGCGGCATACATCCGACGGATGCGCTCGATGCCCGTCTTGGCATGCTCTATGGGCGAGCCGCTGTCGGCCTCGCCGAGGTTCAGGTGCAGGGCTCGGGGCGCGATCAACCCGGCGATCGCGGACGTGTCGCCGTGCCGCAGCCAGCCCGGGACGAAGTTCGGGAAGCAATGCAGGATCTTGGTGTCGTGGATCGCGGCATAGGTGGGGAGGCAGCAGTTACCCACCACGGCTCTGATCCGCGGTTCGTGCGGGCCGACCATCCAGGCGTGAGTCGAGCCCATCGAGTGCCCATAGCAGCCCATCTGGTCGGGCCTGACTTCGGGGCGCTCGCACAGGTAGTCGATCGCCCGCCGCATGTCGAGGATGTTCTTCCACGCCAGCGACTGACCCGCCACGACGTAACGCAGGAACTGGAAGCGCTCATAGTCCCCGCCGGCAAGCTTCGCCTCCGGGTCTTGCCGGTCTTCGAAACACAGTGCGTCGGGGCACAGCACCACGTACCCCAGCTTGGCCAACTCGGCGCCGGTATGATGCATCGGGTTGCCCGCCAAGCCAGCCGGTTCGCTCTTGCCCCAGTGGTATTCGCCGTTGTGCTGGTGCCAGACCGCCACCGCAGGCGCCGGTGAATTTGCCGAGACGCCATCGGGGACCAGCAGTAAGGCCGGGACCCGGTCACCTGGTTCAACCTGGTAGGTCAACGACTCGACCCGGTAACCGGGTCCAGCCAGCGTTCCGGCGATACGGGGCTGCAGCGAACAAGGCTCGGGCCAATCGCCGCCGAGGCAGTCCACCAGAGCGCGGCGGAGGGACGAGGTGTCGGACGGGGCCGCACTGCCGCCCCCGGTTGCCGCCGGCTCGCCGGTTGCTGCTGCGGCCCGACTCGGCGCCTGCCGCACCGTGGCAAAGGGGGCAGCCGCCAAGCCGGCAGCCGCGTGCGTGGGAGACCCCGGGTGTGCGTCGTCTGGTTTCTGGTCGCTCATCGCTGTCGCTCCTGGCTGCGGTTCGAGCCGAATAGGCAGAACCCGGCCGGCAACCGGATCTCACGGCAGACGCACCCAACGCCAGCCGCCGCTCGAGGGCCCGCCCGTTGGCGACCACGCCACCGATCAGCCGGGGGGCGTGCCCAACGCAGTCCTGCCCGGCTGGCACCAGGCAGAAGAAGAAAGAGCTTGGTCACACGCGCCGGCAAGGGTCGGAGAACAACCCGGCTGCCGTGCACCGTTCGGTTGTGGGTGCGCCGACGCATGCCTGGGTTCGCGGATCGGCATGAAGGCGCACGACGCGGCCGCCGCCGCGTCGCGCCGCGAACGCCGCTGCGCCACACCGAGGGCGCAGCGGCCGTGCCGGTTGGCCTGCCGGGGGTTCCTGCTATTGCCGCGCGCGGACGGTCGGCGTGGTACCGGGCCGGGCGCTTGCCGGTGGCCTGAGCCTGGCGTTGCCGGCCAGCATGCGGACGAGAGTCCGGAGCATCCGTTCATCGTGGTGGCCCACGTCTTCCCGCATCAGCCTGAGCGCCTCAAAGGTGCTGAGTGCCTCCTTGTACGGGCGGCGCGTGGTCAGCGCGTCGAACACGTCCATGACGGCGCTCAGCCTGGCATACTCGTGGATTTCCCGGCCGCCGAGCCCCTGCGGGTACCCTTTGCCGTCGCAGCGTTCGTGGTGCTGCCCGACGATGAAGATCGCCTCTTTCGGCACGTCGCGCCGTTCGCACAGCAGGGACTCGCCATGGCGCGCATGGGTCTTGATGTGCGCGAACTCGTCGGCGGTGAGGGGGCCGCTCCTGTTGAGCACAACCGGATCGACCCGGCTCTTGCCGACATCGTGCAGCAGCAGACCCGTGCTGAGAAGACCTAGTACGCACGGATCGCTCAGACCGACGAAACGGGCGAAGGCAAGGCCGTAAACGCAAACGTTGACCGAGTGCGTGTGCGTCGTGTAGTCGAACTGGATCATGGAGAGGATGCTCTCCACCGCGTCGATCGCTGAAACGACGGTGACGATGTGCCGGGCCACGTCGATGGCCCTTTGGCAAGTCGCGGCGCACGACGCGTCGGCAATCAACTCGGCCATGAGATGGCCGGCGGATTGGTAGACGATCTCACCCTTCCGGTCTCGCGGGGTCAGCGGATTGGACAGGACCAGATCGAGGTTTTCGACGACATAGGATCGGTACGCGGCAACATCATCGCGGTTGACGTACAAGACAGGTCGCCCCCGGGCGAGCGCGTCATCCAGCGCTGCGGCGTCGACCTCGCAGTCGCGCGCGACGAAAAGGACGTGCTGGTCGGACCGGTGGTGGAGGAACAGGTCGAAACGCGGGTGTGTGCCCCGGCAGATCGTGTCGGCCGCGACCGCGACGTAGTGGCCGTCAGCAGTGACGGCGTCAAAACGGGCCATCGGGGAGCTACCGGGTCAGCGTGGGCAATGTGTCGCTGCGCGCTACCGCACCGCGGGCGACGCCTCGTGATCACCTGTCGCGACCGCAGTCCGTGCGGCGCCGCGGTTGGTGGGCATGTCTCTCCCTGGCCTCCCGCCTTGGCAGTGTCGCTGAAAGCGTTGCGACGGTTTATAGATACGAAGAACATAAGACTCGGGAGGGCCCAACGGCAAGAGCCACGAAGCCCCGGCAGGCGCCGGGCCGAGAGATCGGGCTGGCTGGCCCCGGCACCCATGGAGGCGGGTTCCAGAGGGCGGCGGTTGGAACCGTGGGCGGTCAGCGCGCCGCCGACACCAAAGGTACGAAAGGATGCTAATAGACGGCCGAAGCGAAGCAATACGTGGAGCGGCAGAGGAACCGAGAAGCTTCGCTGGCGGGCCGTACGCCGGCCGCAAAGGCCGATGTCACCAACCGCGCCGCCGACTGAACTGGCGGGGATACCGGTTGCACCGTTGTTGATTGCGCGCGCCTGGTCTGCATGCTATCCATTGCAGCGGCAGGCGATGCGGCGGCGTTTGGCGCGCATACCCCTGCAGGCACGGGCGGCCCGTCGGCCAGTGACCACGCCACCGCTAATCCGGGCGCCAGGCGGAAACGGCGTGCCCCTGGCGCCACCCTGGGGCAACTGCCCGGCAGCGGCCGTGTGACCGCGGGGACGTCGCCAAGCGGTTCGGGGAGCCGGCCTGCGGGATGATGGGAAGGGCTACGTGCGACGGACGTTGGGCTCGATGGAAGGCAGTGTTGTCAGTGCCTGATCGGCGCCGATCCGTGCCCAGCGGATCGCCGGTGTTGGGGTTGACGTTGAAACGCGGGAAGCTGGCGCTGGACACATCGAACCTCAGGCGATGCCCGACGTCGAAAAGGCTGCTGGTCGGGTGCAAGACGATCGTGATCTGCGCCGCTTCGCCCGGCGTGTAGGGCTCAGCCGCAGCGCCGCCGCTACGGTACCGCAGCCGCATGATGCTGTCGGTCAGGTTGAGTGTAACCCAACGGATAGGCCAGGCTGGGAGGGTAGAGATCGATCAGCTGGGCCGTGAAGCCCGTATCCGGTGCCGACGACGCCACGCACAGGCGCACCTCGATCGGTCCTGTGACTTCCAGTTGGCGCTTCAGAGGCGCCGCCTGGAAGGCCAGGACATCGGGCCGCGGCCCCAATGGCAGGTAGGGTGGCCGGCTGCCCAAGCACCGCGGTGCCTCCACTTGGTCGAGCCCACTGGGCGAGAAGATACCTTGCATGCGGCTGGACCAGGGAGCCAGCGCCGGGTCGGCCAGACCGCGGGGCACGGGACCCAGTTCGGTCGGAGACGAGGTGCTGCCGCCGATGGAAGGCACCAAGCTGCTTGGGTCAAAGCGGTACGTGGAGGCTCCACCGCGATCCGGAGCAGTGGCGCTCGGCGCCTCCGGCGACCACAGGCGCCCCTTGGCTTGGTTCATCGCCCCTCGATCGCGCCCGCAGCGCGGCGTTGTCGGCTTGGCCGCCCCGTTCCACCGCGGTCCGTTGGCTCAGGGCCAGCCCCGGCGATCTGCTGCTCAGTCGCATGCTGCCGTCGCCAGTCTCCCGGGGCGACGCCCATGACCGCCCTGAACGCCTTCGCGTAGCTGGCGGCCGACGCGTAGCCAACCTTCTCGGCCGCCTCCTTCAAAGACCGCCCTTCTTCAAGGTAGCCGGCGGAAAGGTTTATCCGCCAACGCTTCAGGTAGGCCAAGGGTGCGGCGCCGGTGGCCTTGGCGAAGAGGGCGGCAAAGGCCGAGCGTGACGCCCCCGCCAAGGCCGCCAACTCGGCAACCGTCCACGGGTGGTCGGGGCGCGCGTGGATGGCGTTCAGGGCGCGGCCGGCGCGTTCGTTCCGGAGTGCCAACAACCAGTTGCCCATGTGCCCGGTGGGTTGGCCGGAAGTCGCCAGCCAGAAGCGCAGTACATGGACGAAGAGAGTCTCGACCATTCGGCTGAGTACCAGCGCCGAACCGGGCTGTTGCGTCGTTGCCTCCACCATCATCAGGCGGAGTGCCGCACCTAGCGGGTCGGACGGGTCGCTACCCGGCGCAAACATGACCAGGACCGGCGGCAACAGTGGCAGGACCAGCGCCTCGCGATCGGGTCGGAAAGAGAAGGAACCGCAGAGCATGCGGGTTTCCTCGCCGGTGCCGCCGTGCTGGACCAAGGCGCAGGCGTGGCCGGCAGATGAGGTCCCGACCACCTGACGAATCGGCGCGGAGGCCTGATTCGGCTTGTCGTAGAGCCAGTGTCCCGAGCCATGGGGGAGAATCGCGATCTCTCCGGCGCTCAGCAGCCGGTCCACCTTCTGGCCTTGGAGCCGCAGGCGACACACTCCTCGCTCGACGAAGTGGAAGTGGGCCAGGCGGTCAGCCGGTATGGCCAGCGACCAGGGGGCCCGCAGCGTCGCCCGACAGAACAGGCGGCCCCGCAGCCCCATGAACCTCAGTATTTCTGACAGCGCATCGCCGTTCTGTCCGGCACCGGACCGCGTACCACCAGCCGGCTGCATGTGTGGGGTATTGGACATTAAAACGGGCTCCATGGCAATTGTTCGTCGCGGATAGTTCGGTATTGTAGACGATAACGCTCTGGCAGGAGGGATCAACAGGGGCCATGGAAATCGGTGGATCGACCGTCCGCAGGCAAGGCTTTGGTGTGGGTCGTATCGAGGCGTTCAGCGATGGCGTTCTCGCCATTGTCATTACGCTGCTGGTGTTGGAGATCCGGGCACCGGAACTGCACGACGGCACGAGCTCCGCGGAGGCGTGGCGTGCTCTGCTCGCGTTAGCCCCGAAGGTCGCCGGTTTCCTGCTGAGCTTCGTCTTCGTGGCCGTCTTCTGGGTCAACCATCATCGCTTCTTCCAGACTGTCCGCCGAGCCGACTGGGCGCTGCTTTGGTCCAATAACCTGCTGCTGCTGTTCCTGTGCGCGATACCCTTCCCAACCGCCTTCATCGGCGACCACCCACGCAACCCGGTCGCGGTCGCGCTGTTCGCGGCGCTGCTGACGGCCGCCGGGGTCGCCTTCAACGCCATGTGGCGGCAGGCGCGGCGCCGGCGGTTGATCGATCCGACGGTGGACGCCGGCACGGTGGACCGGGCCATTCGACGCGGCATGGTCGGGCCCGCAGCCTATGCACTTGCCGCTCTGGTGGCGCCTTTCGCGCTGCAGGTTTCCTGGGTGGTTTTCGGGGCAGTGCCGCTCTTCTATGCGTGGCCCACGCGCGGAGTAGCGGGCAACGAGAAAGGGGAGTAGACCATGGGCAAGAAGATCCTTCTGGTGGTGGCCAGTCCCGCTGTGTCGACCACCACAGGTTGGCCGGTGGGGTTCTGGGCCTCGGAACTGATCCATCCTTACGACGCCTTCGTGCGTCAGGGGTACGCGGTGACGATCGCCAGCCCTGCGGGCGGCAAGGCGGAACTGGACGCCTATTCAGACCCGCGCGACAGCAGCGGGTACTCGAGGGAAGACTCGCTGAGCCTGCAGTACCTGGCGCGGCCGGAATTCGTCGCTCTACTGGACCGGACAGCCAAGGTGTCGGAGCTGCGCGCCGAGGACTTCGACGCCATCGTCGTGGCCGGGGGCCAGTCCCCCATGTTCACCTTCCGCGACGCGGTCGACCTGCAGGTGCTCTTCATGAGCTTCTGGCTGTCCGGTAAGGTGTCGGCTGCCCTCTGCCACGGCACGAGCCTGCTGCTCTACCTGCGGAACCCTGACGCGTCTCCCTTCGTGAAGGGGCGCCAGATAACGGGGTTTGCCAACAGCGAAGAAGACTACGCTGACCAGGCGGTGGGCCAGAAGCTGATGCCATTCCGGATCGAGGACGAGGCGAGGCAACTCGGCGCGGTCTTCACGACCCAACCGGCATTCCAACCATATGCGGTGCGTGATGGCAACCTTATCACTGGCCAACAGCAGCACAGCGGCGGTGAGGTTGCGCGGCTGGTGATCGAAGCCCTGAACAGCCGTTGAACCCATTCGATCCAATCAGTGCCCGGAGGCAAGGTCATGAACATCACGTTCATCGGATGCGGGCAGGTGGGCGGCCCTTTGGCGGATCACCTGCAGCGGTTGGGGCACACCGTCACGCTGGCGGCCAGGGACCCCGGCTCGGCGAGCGTTCAACAAGCTCTGGCCCGCAACGCCAGGCTGGTTGTCACCGCGCCTCGGGAGGCTGTTAGGGCCGCCGATGTTGTCTTCTTGGCCACACCGTTCCAGGCCAACGCGACAGCCCTCGCCGAGGTGGTCAGCGAGCTACGGGGAAAGACCCTGGTGGACTGCACCAATCCGGTAGGTCCTGGGCTGACACACGCACTGAACAACGCCCAATCCGGGTCCGAGGTGGTGCAGCGGTTGGTGCCCGAGGCCCACGTGATCAAGGCGTTCACCATATACGGCTTCGAAAACTTCGAGGACAACGCTTACCCTGACTACGACGTGAAGCCCGCCATGTTGTTCTGCGGCGGGGATTCCGCGGCGAAGCTGACGGTCGGGGAGCTGATCCGGCAGCTCGGATGGGAACCGGTTGATGTGGGCGGCCTCGAGCAGGCTCTGCACCTGGAGCATATGACGCTCCTGTGGGTGCGCATGGTTCGAGTCAATGGGGCCTCGCCGCATCTGGTTTGGGCAGCACTGACGCGTTCCTGACCGCCGGTGGGGCCCCGGGCCGACAGACCGCGGCGGTCACGCCAGCGGGACTGACGTGCAGGCGGGTTCAGGATGGCACTGGAGGGTCACGCTCCAGCCGACACAGGCCGGCCGGTCCGGCCACGGGTACGGCCCTTCACCCGATCGTGGCCCCAGGCTCAGGGAAGGCATAGCGCGCGTAGACCGCGCCAAACTGCTGCCGGATCTCCTCTTCGGTCAGACCCCAAGTGCCCGTGTCGTAGTGGTGGGGATTGCGCCAGCAGGCCTGTCGTGCATTGGCCTGGGCGAGTACGCCCTCCAGGGAGACCGGCACCGGCAGTGCCAGGCCGGCCAACAGCTCCCGAATGGTTCGCGCCGGATCCGCGACCAACCGGTCGTAGACCACGAAACACGCCCGGTCGCCCATGGGACGCAGCACCTCCTCGGGGTAGGCGTAGAAGGCACGGCAGAACTCGAGCACCTGCTCCGTATTGCGCCGTCCCGGGGGTAGGGCGCCGGTGGCATACCAGATCGAGTGCAGCATGCTGGCGGTCGACGCGACCGTGTTTGCCGGGTTGCGCACGAGGCATACGAAACGGGCATCGGGGAAGGTCGCGGCGAGGGCCTGCAGCCGGGTGGTGAAGAGGGGGTTCTTGGACACGAAGCGCTTGTGGGCTCCCTGGTGATACAGCTGACGCTGCACCAGACCGTAGTAGCACGACATTACCCGACGACGCTCCGGGGCCGCCATTTCGCGGTCAAGGAACAGGAACCGGCGGAACCGACGCACGTGGGGGAACAGCTCGAACATGGACGCCGCGCACAGGTAGTTGAACAGGAGGAAATCGTCTTCCTCGGGTTTGAACCAACCTGTTTCGTGAATGCGCGAATGGGCGCGGAACAGACGCCTTTCGGCGCGTTCGAGCCACCGCACCCCGTGCCCCCCCAGGGCCGCGTCGACGCGGCCGAGGACGGCGGCGGCTCGTTTCATGGTGACGGCGGGCAGGTACATGTCAACCAGGCGGTGACAGGAATAGGCCTGTTCATCACGGGCCAGGGTCCGGTACAGCAAGGTACTCCCGGTGCGCAGGTTGCCGACGATGAACAAAGGTTCCGTGACCTTGACTTTGCGGAAGCCGGGGTAAAGCAGGTGGTCGAGTGCCATGCAGATCGCGGTAACGACCTTGAGCGGCGGCCACACGCAGACGAACAGGAGGAGCATCTGGCAATGGCGCGCGTTCTGGGGCCAGGGAGCCGTGAACACCGTCCGCAGAGCGGCAGCTACGAGCGTCAGGTAGTCGACCATGGGGGCTGCAGCGCCGCTCCGGGTTCGGGCAATACACGGGGCCCGGGGGAACACACCATGGACCAAACGGTGAGCCCCGCGGTCAGCTCAGTCCGCGCGCACACTTCAAATCCCAAGCTGCGGTAGAACCCGACATTGGCCTGGCTGCTGGTCTCCAGACACACTGGGACACCGTCCAGACGGGCCCGCGCCAGGACCACGTTGACCAGGGCACGGCCCAGACCCCGCCGCCGCTGCTGCGGGGCCACGGCCAACAGTCTCAGGTAACAGTGGCGCCCCGACACTCGCGCCTTCTCCAAACGCTTGAGCCCCAACCCCCGGGACACGGCCGTGGGGCCTCCGAGATGGGACACGAGGAGGCGGAAGAAGCACCACTCAGCCCACCAGCTGCTAGTCTCGCCCCCGGCAAACCACACCGCGACGGCCTGCCGATCAGCCGTGAGCGTCAGTCGTCCTCCCATCGGGCCGAGCAGGCACTCGAACAGCCGCTGTCGAGCCGCCTCGCGGTCGCCCGCCGACGGCAGCAACCACTCGATCAGGGCGTCGCCAGCAAAGGACCGGGCCAGCAGTAGGGCTCCTTCGCGCCGTACCTGATCGCCCGGCAGGGCCGGCTCCGCTGCCGGCTGCAAGGGATCCGATGCGGGCACCGCGATCACCTGCCAACGATTTCCGCAAGCACCTGCACGGCTTCCCGGATCTGCTCCTCTGTGTGACTGCAGCTGAGGAAGAAGCGCAGCCGGGCCGCCCCCTCCTCCACCGCCGGGTAGACGATGGGCTGCACGTTGATGCCCTTGGCAAAGAGCGCGTTGGAGTGCCGGGCCGCCTTCAGGGAGTTGCCGACTATAGCCGGTACCACGGAGTAACCTGCGCTGGTGCCCACATCGATCCCCCGCTGGCGGGCCAGTTCCAGGAATAACCGGCCCCGGGCCTGGAGCTGTGCCACCCTCTGCGGCTCAACCTGGAGCAGGCGCAGCGAAGCCAGGGCGGCGGCGGCAACCGGGGGCGACATGCCGACACTGTAGAGGAAGCCCGGCGCACCGTACTTCAGCTGCTCCACCAGGGCCGGCTCACCGGCGATGTACCCCCCGCAGGAGGCCAAGGTCTTGGAGAGGGTACCCATCCAGATGTCCACGTCTGTCCCAGGTACGCCGAAGTGCTCGCGGAGGCCGCCGCCGTTGGCGCCGAGCACGCCCAGTGAGTGGGCCTCGTCCACCATCAGGAAAGCTCGGTGCCGCTTTTTTACCTCGATGAAACGGGGCAGGTCGGGGAAATCCCCATCCATGCTGTAGATACCTTCGACCACCACCAGCGCCCGTTCGTGCCGCATACGGATCTGGGTGAGCAGACGGTCCAGTGCCTGCCAGTCATTGTGCGGGAACGAGCGTCGGTGCGCGCCCGACAACTGAATGCCCTGCAGGACGCTGTTGTGGATCAGGGCATCGTGAACCACCAGGTCCTTGGGGCCGAAGAGGTACCCGACAGTCGTAACATTGGTGGCGTGACCGCTGACGAAGACGACGCAATCCGCCACCCCGTGGTAGGCCGCTAGCGCCGTCTCCAGATCGCGCTGCACAGTGCGTTCGCCCGCCACCAGCCGGCTCGCTGACACCGAGGTGCCCCAGCGATCGATGGCTTCCTGCGCCGCCTGGTTGACCTGCGGATGGCCACAGAAACCCAGGTAGTTATAGCTGGAGAAGTTGGTGTACAGCCGCCCGTCAATCCGGGTGGTGGCCCCGGCCACCCCGTCGTGCGTCTTGAAGAACGGGTTGTCGATGCCCAGGCGCCGACCGGCCGCGCGGGGCACGAGCAGGGCCTCATAGCCCGGGAACCGGTCGAAACGACAGAAGGCCTCGGGGATGTCGGCGGCGGCGCGAGGCCCGAGCACAGCCGCGTCTGGTTGGCCAGCGTCGGCGTCGGCCGCCCTGCGGGGCAGAAAGCGCTTGATCAGGTCGTCTTTGGCCTGGTCTGTCAAACCGAAGAAGCCGCCGGCCGAGCCCTTGTCTTTGCTCATCGCCATCGCCTCACGGGGTCACCCGAACGCCTTCGCGCGCCTGTTCAGCAACCTGAACCACGGCCTCAGCCATTTGTTGGGGACTGAGCTCCTCCCCATGCTGGGCGGCCATCCCGCTAACAAGCTCCTGGAACCGCGTCCCCTCGTCCGCCTGGCCGCCTCGGTCTCCTGTGAGAAGGGCGGCGACGCGCTCAGCGATACGCTCGACGCTAGGCCCCTCGTTCAGGGCCATGACCGGCAGCCTGATGCCAAACCGTTTCTCGATGCCCAGGACCAACTCGACCCCCATCAGGGAGTCCATGCCCAGGTCGTAGAGTGAACGGGTCGGGTCGATGCGCTCCGGCGGCAACTGGAGGACCTGGGCCACCTCGCCGGTCAGCAGGCCGGCAACCAGTTCCCTGACCTCCTGGGGGGTGCGCCCGGCAATCAGGACGCGGATGTCGTCGACCTGCTCCAGGTTGGCACCGGGGTGCGTCGCCGATCTGCGAAGCTCATCGTATCGATGCGATCGGGCCCCGGGCAGCAGTCGTTCCAGTGTCGACCAGTCGAAATCCATCACGGCCAGACCGTCCTGGTCATGGCTCAAAATGGCCCCCAGGAGGGCCAGGGCCTGGTCAGACTCCAGCGCCTGGCCACCCAGACGGACCTGCAGCGTGTCCTTGACGGCGGCGTGTCGGGTCAGGTAGCCCACGTCGCCGATGGCACCCCAGCAGATGCTGGTGCCGGCCAGGCCAGCGGCCCGGCGATGGCTTACCAGCGACTCCAGGAACAGGTTGGCGGCCACATAGCTGGCCTGACCCGGGTTGCCGAAGGTGGTGGTCGCGGAGGAGTAGACGATGAACAGGTCCAGCGGCAGGTCCAGCGTGAGTTGGTGCAGATGCCAGGCTCCCTGCACCTTGGGCGCCAGGACCCGGTGCAGCCGAAGGGCATCCAGGTTGCGAACCAGACCGTCGTCCAGCACCATGGCCGCGTGGACCACCCCGCGCAGCGGCGGTAGATCGCATCGCACCTGGGCCAGCACGGCGGCCAGCGACGGCCGGTCGGAGACGTCGCAGGCGTAGACGTGGACGCGCGCGCCCAGCGCCTCGATGTCGGCGACGGTGGCCTCGAGGCCGGGCGTGGCCGGTCCGCGCCGGCCCAGCAGCACCAGGTGGCCGGCCCCTAACCGGGCGAGCCACGCGGCCGACTTCAGGCCGAAACCGTCGGTGCCGCCCGTGACGAGGTAGGTGGCGTCCCTGGACAGCGTCGGCGCCGCCGGCAACTGAGTCCCCTGGGGCTGACGCACCGGCACCCGGCTGTCGTCGATGGTGACCACGATCTTGCCGATCTGCCGCGACTGCTGCATGTGACGGAAGGCATCCACGATCCGTTCGGCCGGGAAAACCCGGTAGGGCAAGGGCCGCAGGATCCCCTGGGTAAACAGGTCCATCACTTCCCTGAACAGCCGGTAGGCCAGTGCCGGCCGGGCTACCATGAGCTGGTCCGCGTCGATGCCGAAGTAGCTGATGTTGTCCTTGAACGGCCGCAGTCCTATACGGGTGTTCTCGTAAAAGTCGCGCTTGCCCAGCTCCAGGAAGCGACCGAACGGGCGCAGCGCGCGGAGGTTGCGTTGGATGGCTTCTCCGGCCAGGGAGTTGAGCACCACGTCCACGCCCAGGCCCCCCGTGATGGCCAGGATCTCATCCGCGTACGCCAGCGTGCGCGAGTCCATGACGTGGTCCGCGCCGAGCAGTCGCACGAAGTCGCGCTTCTCGTCGCTGCCCGCCGTGGCGAATACCTCCGCCCCCAGCCAACGCGCGACCTGGAGCGCGGCGATGCCCACACCGCCCGCAGCTCCGTGGATCAACACGCGTTCGCCGGGTTGCACATCAGCCAGGTGCTTGAGGGCGTAGTAGACCGTGAAAAACACCGTGGGCACGGTCGCGGCCTGAGCAAAAGACCAGGCCTCAGGTTTGACAACCACCGAACCGGCCTTGGTGACCACGTGGCTGGCGAAGCAGGCGGGCGCGAAGGCGACCACCTCGTCGCCAGGCTTGAGTCCGTTCACCTCGTGGCCCACCCGCGTTACCCGACCCGCCAGCTCCAGGCCCAGGGACGCTCCGGAGAAGCCGCTTTCCACGGCTTCGTCGGCGAGCAGGCCCATGGCGTACATGACGTCGCGGAAATTGAGGCCCACGGCCACAGGACGGATCTCCACGTCGTCGGTAGCCAGGTTCCTCGGTGACAGGGGACGCCAGTACAGGTTCCGCAGTTGGCCGGGAACAGCAAAATCGAGGCGGTAACCCGTCGCGGCCGGGGTGGCTGCGAGCGCGGCCGGGGATTCGGCAGCGACCATGCGGGGTACGAAGCGACCGGCGCGGGTAAGCACGATCTCTTCCTCGCCGTCCGGCGCCACAAGCTCAACAGCGAGCCGGTCCGCCCCTTCCCCGGTCAGCAGCTCAGGCGCCAAGTCCAACAGCGTGCTGCGGAGCTCGGGATGCTCGTTCATGACCACTCGGCCAAACCCCCACAGAGGGGCTTGGTCAGGCTGGGGGCACCAACCGGGCACGGGCTGGCCCATGGGAGCCCCGCCCGCGGTCACCAGCCACAGCCTGGGCGCCGCTGGGGCTCGGTCGGCCAGCGCGTGGACCCAGTGCAGCGCCGCCACACAGCGCCGTTCCTGGAGTTCCGGCACGTCGTCACCGGGCGACAACGCCCCGAGTCCCAGACCGTGGACCAGGTGATCGCAGCCGCCTTGGTCGTTGACGACCCGGTCCAGCAGCGCTCGGCAGGACGGTTCGGAGGCCGGGTCGAAGACCAGCCCGTCGGCGCTGGCAGCAGCTGCCCCGAATGCCACCACTGCTTTCTGGTTCGCGCCGCGCAACCGGATGGCCACGTCCTCCATGAAGGGGCGGGACGGCCCGGTCTCGTCGGCCAGCAGCAGCCACGTCTGACCCGGCGGCCCGGCAGGACCGTGACCCTCGTCCGGGTTGCGGGCCAGCACCGCAAAGACGCCCGTCTCCAGGTCCTCGCCGGCGGGTTCGCGCAGTACCTGCAGGTCGACATAGCCTTCCTGGGTCAACCAGGCCGACCAGTTGGCCGGGGACAGCAGACTGGAGGCGTGTCGGCCGTCGCCCGCGGGATGCCACCAGCCCGGATCCAGCCCGTTGACCAGGTCTGCGGCTCCGTCCGGATGACACTCCTGCAGCCACAGCAGCCCGTCCTGCGCCAGCCACGTTCTGAGGGCGGCGAGGACCGGTGTGATATGAGCCACCCGATGGAGCCAGTGGTGCACCAGAACCAGGTCAAAACACTCCGCCGGGGTTGCCTGGCCATCCAGCGTAAGGCCCTCGGCGGCCTCTATCCGGGCGACACGGACGGCTGGGTGGGCGGCGTATTCGGCCGCTAGACGCGCTCGGCGGTCTTCGTCGTCCGCGGCCAGGACATAGTCGCAGCGTCCGGCCGGCAGAAGGGGCAGCAGCCGACGGTGCAGGTCCTCGGAACCGCCGACCACCTCCAGTACGCGCAGGCGGCGATCGGTGGGCCAGTCCGCAGACAGCAGGGCAACGAACTCCTGCGCCGCCTGGTTCAAGCCCGCGTAGGTGGGTGAAGAGTCGTGGTACTGCGCCGCCAGCGGGCTGCGCGCCAGGGCATCGCCGAAGGCAGCCGCGTCCATGCGGCCCGACAGCAGGTGGGGCAGGTTCATCCCGACGCGGCCAATCCGCAGCAGGTCCGGAAGGGCTTCGGGCGAGTCGGCAAGGATGGCCCGCCAGATGTCAACCGCCGAAGGCGGTGCGTTGGAGCGAACAAGTCGCCAAGTCCCGCCTTCACGGTGCAGCATGCCTTCTGCCTGAAGCCGATCGCACAACCACGCGAACAGCGGCTGCGCCGCGTCCACCACGGTGCCCGGCTCGCCCGCGGCTTCCGCCAACCCGTCGGACCCGGTATCCGTCAGTTCCTGGAGGACTTCCCACGCAAAGGCGCATACCAGCGCGTTCAGCAGCGGCACGGTGCGCTGGAAGTGCGCCTGCCGGGGCCCGGCGATGTCGGGCTCGGCCAGGGCGCGACGCACGCGGTCCACCAGGTCCGCGCCGGGGTTGACCGGCGCGTGGCCGGCGTCCCTCGGATGGGGTTGGAGTCGGAATTCGTGCTTCCACAGCGCCGGCAATCGGGGGCCTTTCCGGCCCAGCACGGCCTCCCGAGCCCGGTACCCCTCAAGTTGGGCCACGCACTGGCCCGCAACATCCAGCAGGCGGAAATCGGCCAGGATGGAACGCGGGCTCTTCCGTACCAAGCGCCCGGTGCACCAAGCCGGCACCCCGCCGTAGAAGCGCAGGCGGCGCACGGCTACCGGGACCAGAGTCGACCCTTGGCCGGCCTCGATCTCGGCCGCAAACAGGGCCAACAGGGACTGGAAGCACACATCCAGAAGGGCAGGATGCAGGATATGGGCCTCCAGGCTTGCCTCGATGGCCTGGGGGGGACTCAGGCGCACCAGAAGGTTATCGCCGTCGCTCCAGGCATGCTCCAGGCCCTGGAAAGCCGGGCCGTAGTCCAGACCTACGCGGCCGGCCAGGGCGTAGTGTCCGGATCGGTCCAGCCCCTCGGTCGCCAGCGGCGCCACTGGCACCGCACCTGAGGGCGGGGTCACCTGGGGCTCGCCCAACAGGCGCCCCGTGGCGTTGAGGGACCAGTCGTCCTGGCCCAGGCGAGGTCGACTGAGGATGCGGAAACCGCCGTCGGTGGGATCCAGTTCGAAACGCAGAACCCGCCCGTGATCAGAGTCCATGACCACGGGGGCGACGATGGCCATCTCCTCCACCTCGTGGCACTGGCACCCGTACCAGGCCCGACTGGCGGCCAGGGCCATCTCGGCGTACGCCGCCCCGGGCAGTACCACTGCACCACCCACCTGATGGTCGGCCAGGTAAGGAAGCACCTGGATATCCAGGACTGACTCCCAGACCGCCGCCGCGTCCTTGAGGCGGACACCCAACAGCGGGTGCACCGGCCGGCGATTGATCAGGTCGTAACCTTCGTCGGTCTGCTGGCCCCAGAAACGCTCTCGCTGCCACGGGTAGTTGGGCAGGCGAACGCGGCGGCCCGGGCGCGGGAAGTGCGGCCCCAGATCCAGGGGAGCGCCCAACAGGCCGGCCATCAGGGCGGTCTCAGCAACGCGATCGAGGCCGTCGTCCTCTTTCCTCAAACTCGGCAGGGCTCGACCGGCCACATGCCGCGCACCCAGGGACTCCGTGACATACCGCTGCAGGATGGCGTGCGGACCGATCTCCACGAACACGCGGCAACCGGCTTCGGCCAAGGCCGCGATGGCGGCGTCAAAACGGACCGGTTGGCGCACATTACTCCACCAGTACTCGGCATCCAGCCGATCCCCGGCCAACTCGCCGCCAGTCACGGTGGAGAAGAACCGGCCGTCACCGCAGCGCGGGGCCAGTCCCCGCAGGTGGTGGAGCAGCGGTTCGCGGGCCGGTTCCATCGCCTGGCTGTGGAAGGCGTAATCCAAGTCCAACAGGCGGCAGAACACCCCCCGGGCGCCCCAATGCGCGCACAGCGCCTCCAACGCCGCCAGCGAACCCGACAGGGTAACGCCGCCGGGGCTATTGATCCCGGCTATCTCCACGGCCGTTTCGAACCCCGACGATTGGACGGCTTCCCGGGCCGCGGCTTCGGCCAAGCCCACAGCGGCCATGCGACCACTGCCTTTGGTCAGCGCCTGGGAAGCGCTGCGCTGGCAGATTACCTGTACCGCCTGCTCCAGGTCCAAGGCACCCACCGCCCAAGCCGCAGCCACCTCGCCGACACTATGGCCCGCGGCGAAGGCCACCCGCATCCCGTGGTCGCACAGCAGGCGGGTGACCCCGACCTGGACGGCGAACAGACAAGGTTGGGCCACCTCGGTGAACTCCAGGCGCGAGGCGGCCGCCTCGGCCGCCAACTCCGCGGCCACAGAGAAACCGGCATGGTGGGCTACCCAGCCATCCACTTCCTCGAGGCTAGCGCCAAAAGCCGCCGACTCGCGCAGCAGCCGCCGTCCCATACCCAGCCACTGGGCGCCGTTGCCAGAGTAGATGAACGCCGCCGGGCCGGACTCGGGCAGGGCGTCCGCCTCAACCACACCGGCCACCGATCCGCCCTGCGACCAGGCATCCAGGCGTTGGCACACCTCGGCCCGATCCGCACCGCGAACCGCCAGCCGTTTCTCCAGCCATTGCCGGTGGTGGGCGGCCGCATAGGCGACGTCGTAATACTCAGGCGTTTCCGGATCTGCCAGCAGCGCCAGGTTGAGCCTGGCTAGTTCGCGCAGCGCCGCCGGGGAGCGCGCTGACAGGAACAAGGGTGGGGCGGCGGAAGGATCCGTGGGTTCGGCCGCCGGGGACGACCCACGGTACTCCTCCAGAAGCACATGGGCGTTGGCGCCGCCAAAACCAAAGGAATTCACCCCCATGCGCAGCGGGCGGCCGGGATCGGGCAACTCGCGGTAGCGGGTGACGACCTCCAGGTTCAGGTCGGCGAGATCGATGTGCGGGTTGGGCGTGTGCAGGTGGATAGACGGCGGTAAAGCCCGGCGCCCCAGGGCCAGCACGGTTTTGACCAGGCCGGCCATTCCCGAAGCCGGTTCCAAGTGACCTAGGTTGCTCTTCACCGACCCGACCGGCAGCGGCATGGCCCGGTTGCGTCCCAGCACCTCGCCCAAGGCGTGCGTTTCGATTGGGTCGCCCACTGCCGTCCCGGTGCCATGGGCCTCCACGTAGTCCACCTCGGCGGGCGCGACGCCGGCCCGGTCGAGTACCCGACGCAGCAGCTCCGCCTGGCCTTGCGCGCTGGGAATGGTGATGCCGCTCTTGCGCGCGCCGTCGGCGTTGGAACCGGTGGCCAGAATGACGGCGCGGATGTCGTCGCGGTCGGCCTCGGCGCGGTCCAGGGGTTTCAGCAGCAGCACCGCCCCCCCCTCCGCACGCACATAGCCGTCTGCCGAAGCGTCGAAAGTCCGGCAGCGGCCACGGGCCGACAGCATGGAGGCCTTGGTGAAGCCGACGAAGGGGTAGGGGTGGAGCAGCAGGTTGATGCCACCTACCAGAGCCATGGATGCCTCGCCCTGTCGCAGGCATCCGCACGCCTGATGCAGAGCCACCAAAGACGACGAGCAGGCGCTGTCTACCGCCATGCTGGGACCGCGCAGATCGAACACATAGGAAAGGCGATTAGCGGCGAAGCTGAGGACATTGCCGGTCATCGAGTGGGCATTCATGCCGCTCAGGTCGTCCAGACCCCGGAAGCCGTAATCCAGCCCCGAGACGCCGACGAAGACCGCGCAATCAGAACCGGCCAGCCGATCCGGAGGCAAGCCGCCGTTCTCCATGGCCTCCCAGCTCATCTCCAACAGCAGGCGCTGCTGTGGATCCAGATGCGTTGCCTCGCGGGGCGAGATGCCGAAGAAGGCGGCATCGAACTGATCCAATCGGGAGAGCACCCCCGCCGAGAAGGTGACGCTGCGCCCGGGTTCGGACCGTCGAGGGTGGTAAAGCGTGTCCGTAGCCCAGCGATCGGCGTCGATCTCGGTTACCAGATCGCGCCCATCGACGAGCGCCTGCCAGAAGGCATCCTCGGAGGAGAGATCACCCGGGAAACGGAACGACATCCCCACGATGGCAATTGCCGGCTCTACCATTGGCTGCGCTTACGAGAAGGGGAGTAGGGTCCGTCCCCGGCAGATGAACCTGATGCAGGCCTCTGTACGGTGGCGGGGGCGGTTCTGCCACCGGTGGTAGCTGCGGGCAGCCGTCGGGGCAGGGGGGCACACAAGGCGCGACATACGACAGGGGCGCTCCGGTAGCCTTTGCAGTGGCCGCGCTGGCGACCGGGTAGCACCCGCACGGGCGCTCGGTCGCGACACGGGGGCCGCCCTGCGCCGGAGTCCACGGGCTGGGGTGGGCATGGGGGCAGGCCACGGATGCGCGGCGGTGCCGGCGTAATGGTAGCGAAGCGTACGGGCCAGATCAAGTCCTGCGTGCGGGGACGGTT
>CAITNQ010000199.1 GCA_903893785.1 uncultured Gemmatimonadota bacterium | reverse complement strand
CGGCGAAGACCCGGCCGAAGGCAAGCCCAAGACGGGCAGGAAGCACCGCCGCCGGCACGACGCCGCCAGGGATGCCCAAGGCG
The DNA here is from genome assembly GCA_903893785.1 of uncultured Gemmatimonadota bacterium. Lineage (GTDB taxonomy): Bacteria > Latescibacterota > UBA2968 > UBA8231 > UBA8231 > CAITNQ01. Next base: position 59,312 of record CAITNQ010000199.1, on the reverse strand, counting down.
ACAGTCCCACAGCGAGCGCCGGCGAAGGCGGCAGCCAAAGCCTGGCCGAAGGCAAGCCCAACACGGGCAGGAAGCACCGCCGCCGGCACGACGCCGCCAGTGATATCCAAGGTGGCAATCTCGCCGCGAGCGTCGGCGAAGGCGGCAGCCAAGGCCTGGCCGAAGGCAAGCCCAAGAAGGGCAGGAAGCACCGCCGCCGGCAGGAGGCCGCCCAAGATGCCAAAGGCGACAGTCCCACGGCGAGCGCCGACGAAGGCGGCAGCCAAGGCCTGGCCGAAGGCAAGCCCAAGAAGGGCAGGAAGCGCCGCCGCCGGCACGACCCGGCCCGCGACACCCAGGTCGACCGCCCTGCACCGGCCGCGCCTGGACTCGCGCCGGTCGTCGTCGTGGCGGGGTTGCCACGCTCGGGCACCTCCATGGTGATGCAGATGCTCCGTGCCGGCGGGCTGCCGATCTGGACCGACGGGGTGCGCGCCCCTGACCTCGACAACCCCGGCGGGTACCTTGAATGCGAAGCCACCAAGGACCTGGCCACCGACGCGGCGTGGCTCGGTCGCGCCCGGGGTCACGCGATCAAGGTCATCACGCGGCTCCTGCCGTATCTGCCATCGTCTCTGGAGTACCGGGTGATCCTGATCCGCCGCCCCCTCGACGAGGTGCTGGCATCCCAGCGCGAGATGCTGCGACGGCATCACATCGCTGCGCCGGCGGACGATGCTGACTTGGCTGCGGCTTTCGCCGATCACCTGGCCTGGGCCGAGAAATGGCTGGCCGAGACCCCGTTTGTTACGCACCACGTCGTCGACTACAACCATATCGTGCACTATCCGCTGGCCGGTGCCGGCGAGTTGGCCGCGTTCCTGCCGTTCCCGCTTGACGTAGCGGCGATGGCCAGCGCGGTTGACCCCGCACTCTACCGGCAGCGCGGCCACGGCGACCACTCCTGAGGCCACTACCGCCGCTCGAATCCGGTCCGATGGCTCAGGTTGCGTTGACACACCCGGCACCACCCCGTATATTGGGCCCGTCGCTGGTGCGCCCTGACGGGCGCCCAAGGGAACCCGGTGCAATTCCGGGACTGCCCCGCAGCGGTGAGCGGGAACGACCGCCGTCATCAAGCACTGGTCCGTACCAGGGACTGGGAAGCGACGGCCAGTAGGAGGGGTTCAGCCCCACGCCCGCGAGTCCGAATACCTGCCAGCGCAACGCCGTCCACCGGACGGCAGGCGACCTTGACCTCCGCGGGTGAGGATCGGTCGGACACAGGCTAGGTATGCCCCTCGGGGGGCGCCCACGCCGTCCCACCTTCCGTGTACCCCTCCCGCTGGCCCAGGTCCGCTCCTGTTCGCATCGCCCGTGGCGTGGTCGCGGGGGGCGCAGAGCGCCGGGTTTGGCGTCTGCACTCCCGTTGAGCCCCGACCCTCGGCAGCGTGGCAACAGGCCAGGAAACGTCCCGCGGACCGGCGTGCGCCGTCTGGCCACGATCCGCGTCGGGCCCTTACGCCGGGGAGCACGTGTCGCGCCATGGCACACAGCGCTGGCCCACCCACAGGCCCCATGCACCGTCGCGGCCGCCGAATCGGCAGGGGTGCCGGCGTGCTGGTATGCTGGCTCCTGGCAGCGGGAGTGGCGCAGTCAGGCCAGGTCGTCGGGCGGGTCACTGACGCCGCCACGGGCGAACCCGTGCCTGGCGCCTGGGTCCTGGTCTCGCCCCCTACCGCCCAAGACAGGGCGGCGATGGGCCGCACCACCGATGCCAACGGCGCGTTCGCTATCGAGGGTCTGGCTCCAGGCGACTGGGCGGTGGCGACGCGGGCCCTGGGGTACCAGTCCGACAACAGGACCATACGGGTCGTTGACCGGCCCCAACGCCTGAGCATCCGACTGCGGCCCGTGCCCGTGCAGCTAGCCGGCACCGAGGTGAACGCCCCGCGGTCCGCCGCCCCGGCCCACAGCCCCGCGGCGGTGGAGATCGTCCGCGTCCAACCCGCCCTGGGTGGCGCCTCGCTGCCGGCGCTGCTGGACCAGGCGGTAGGCGTCAGCGTGCGGCGCCAGGGCGGCCTGGGGTCCTTCAGCACCGTGTCAATCCGCGGGTCCACCGCCGAGCAGGTCCAAGTCTACCTGGATGGCGTGCCACTCAATCAGGCGTTGGGAGGCGCGGTTAACGTCGGCGACCTGCCGCTTTCCGGGGTGGAGTCGGTGGAGGTGTACCGCGGTGCCATCCCGGCGTCCCTGGGAGGGAACAGCCTCGGCGGCGTGATCCGCCTGCGAACCCGCACCGCGGACCGTGGTTGGGCGCTCAAGATCAACAGCGGCAGCGGCTCGTTCGGCACGCGCCAACTGGGCGGCTCCCTGGCTGGCGCAGCCCGCCAGTCCTGGCAATACCTGGCGGTTGCCGACCTGGTGGACAGCCGCAACGACTTCCCGTTCCTGGATGACAACGGAACCGAGTACAATCACGCCGACGATCAGCTCGCGGTGCGCACCAACAGTGACTACCGTTCGCTGCGGCTGCTCGGAAAACTGACGCACCGTCGCGGCAGTACCCGGGTCGAACTGCACCAGACCGCCGACTTCAGCCACCAGGGCCTGCCAGGGCTGGGCAACAACCAGGCGCAACACGTTCGCACCGGCACGAGGCGCAGCGTCACCGAGGGTGAAGCCGCCGGCGTGCTGGCCAGACTGGGTGGCGTGGCTTGGCAGCTGGGCGCGTACCAGCTGCTCCAGTGGGAAGCGTACCGTGACCCGTTCAGCGAGATCGGCACGGGCATCCAGGACACGCGCAACACCACGCTGACTCGCGGCGGGCGCGGGGCCGCTGACGTGGGCCTGCCGGCCCGGTGCCTGCTGTCACTGAATGCACGGGCGCAGCGCGAGGTGTTCACGCCCCGGGACCGGCGACGCCCAACCGCCCGCCTGCTGGACAGCCGCCGCCACAGCGGTACCCTGGCGGCCGAATTGCAGGTACCGCTGCTAGGTGAGCGTCTGCACCTGACCTGCGGCCAGCAGGTGACGGCCAACGACGACAAGCGCGCCGCCGAGTCCAGTCTGGCGCCCGCAGGCACGATCAGTCGCCGCCAGCACCGCGAAGCGCTGTGGGGTCGGCAGGCAGGCTTTGGCTGGCGGCCACTGCCAGATTGGTCGCTGCGCGGCCACGTGGCCAACCACCAACGGGCCCCCAGCTTCTTCGAGCTCTTCGGCGACCGCGGCGCGGTGTTGGGCAACAGCGACCTGAAGAGTGAACACGGTCTGACCATGGACCTGGGCCTGGCACGTCAGGGAGCCGCGGCCCAGGCGCGTCTACAGGTACTCGAGCTGTGTGCTTACCACTCGGTGGTAGGGGACCTGATCCGCTTCATGCAGAATTCCCAGCGCGTGTCGCGCCCCTACAACATCGGGCGGGTGCGCACCACCGGGGTGGAAGTGCGGTTGGGCACGCGCTGGCCCGGCGCCGTCGATGCAGGTGGGTCTTACGTGTACCAACGGGCGGTCGACCGCTCGCCGCTCTCCTATCATCGCGGCCGCGATCTGCCCAACGCGCCGCGCCACGTCGCCGATGCGCAGATCCGCATCCCGTGGCGACGCACGGCGCTCAGCTACACCCTCCAGTTCGACGGGCGGCATTACCTTGACCGCGCCAACCTGAGGCCCGTGGACGCCCGTCTGGAGCACGGCGGCAAATTCAGCTGCCGGTTGTGGGCCGGCGGCGAGTGCGTCCTGGAGGGGCGCAATCTGACCAACCGCCAGGCCGCTGACCTGTGGGGTTACCCACTGCCTCGTCGGTCATGGTATCTCTCACTGCAGCAGGAATTCACCCCCCCTAGCCCAGGAGGACCACCGCCGTGAACATCGCCACCTGTTGGGGCCGTACTGCCGCCGCCCTGGCGGTTACCGTCGCACTTGCGCTGCCGGGCCACGCGCAGCCCGGACTAATGGTCGCCACCAGCGACTTCCAGACCGGCAGCCTGGCAAGTTTCGCCCCCGGGGCTGCCCAACCACGGACCAACCTGCTGCTGATCCACAGCGATGTAGCCGTCCGCTATCACGACGGGTTGGTCTGGGTGCTCAACCGACTGGGTCAGGACAATGTGTTGGTCGTCGACCCCGCCGCCCCCGAGGTGCCCGTGCGCCAGTTCTCGGTGGGTAACGGCAGTAACCCCCAGGACATTGCGTTCGCGGGTCCGTCCAAGGCCTATGTGTCCCGCCTGGAGTCGCCGCGTCTCCTCGTCGTGGATCCGAGCAACGGCGAGTCGCGAGGCGAGATCGACCTGACACCGCTGGCTGACGCCGACGGCATTCCCGAGGCAGCCGACATGCAGATTGTCGGTTCGCGTCTCTACGTGGCCTGCCAACGCCTCGACCGCAACGGCAGCTGGGGCCCAACCACGGGCAGCGTACTCGCGGTCATCGACACGGCCACCGATGCCCTGGTGGACATGAACCCCGCCGTTGATGGTCTCCAGGGCCTGGCGTTGACCGCCGCCAACCCCATCTCGCTGACGGCCATTGGCGGCAAACTAGTCGTTGGCGGGTCGGCCTTCTTCGGCGACCAGAGCGGTGGTGTCGAGGTGCTGGACCTGACTCAGGGGACTAGTACGGGGCTGCGGGTCACCGAAGCCGCCCTGGGCGGCGACCTCACCTCGCTGGTCATGGTGTCTTCCCGGCGCGGCTACGCGATCGTCTCGGACGCCAGCTACCGCAACAGCGTGGTCCCCATCGACCTGCTTGACGGCACCGTGGGACCGCCGCTGGCCGGCCACTCAGGTGGCTACACCCCCGACATGGCGTTCGACGGTACGCGCCTGATCGTTGCCGACCGCGGCACCTACGCCGACCCCAACGCCGCCGGCGTGCTCTTCTACGACGCCGCCACCGGGGCCCTGCTGGCGGGTCCAGTGAGCGTGGGCCTGCCCCCCGTGGCGCTGGCCGTGCTGACCGAGGTGCAGGTGCAGACGGCGGTACGCGAGGAAGCCGCGGCGGCCCTGCCCGGACAGGCTTACCTGGGCGCAGGCTACCCCAACCCATTCAATGGCAGCGTCGTCCTGCCTTTCGCGGTCAACGGGTCCGGCGCGCGCCTGTTGGTTCGCGACGCGCTCGGGCAGGTGGTCCGGGTCCTCGCCGACGGTGCCCTGGCGCCCGGCGTGCACCAACTCACATGGGACGGTCGGGACGCTCAAGGCGCCCGGGTCGGCAACGGCACGTACCTCGTGGAACTGGTCGTCGGCGCCGAGCGCCTGGCGCGCAAGGTCACCGTACTGGAGTGACGCCCACGCGGGTGGCGGACCGACGTCCGCCACCCGGACCCGGCTGCAGGAGGCCCTATGGTAACACTCTCGCGCATCTACACCCGCACCGGTGATGGCGGCCAGACACGCCTGGGCAATGGCGCGACAGTCCCCAAGACCGACACCCGCGTCGAAGCGTACGGTACCGTGGATGAGCTGAATTCCATCATCGGTCTGGCACGCGCCCAGGGAGGGCTTGCCGCCGCGGCAGACCCGGTGCTACAGCGGGTGCAGAACGACCTGTTCGACGTGGGGGCTGACCTGTGTCGGCCGCTGTCGGACGACGAAACGGGGGCGTCCGCGCTGCGGATCACCGCCCACCAGGCGGCACGGTTGGAGGGCGACATTGACCGGGTCAACGCCGATCTGGGGACGCTCCGCTCCTTCGTCCTGCCGGGGGGGTCCATGGCGGCCGCGTGGCTCCACCTGGCCCGCACGGTCTGCCGTCGGGCCGAGAGACGGTGTTGGGCGTTGGCCGCCCAAGAGCGCGTCAACCCCCAGGTGATGGTCTACCTGAACCGCCTGTCTGACCTGCTTTTCGTCCTCGCGCGGGAGGCCAACGTCGGCCGTGGCGGCGATGTCCTGTGGGTGCCCGGCCAAGGGCGCGACGAAGCCTGAAGCCCCGGGTGGCTGGCCGTCGGGCGCCGGGTGGCTATATTCACTGCCTAACCCGTCCCGTGCGGCACTTCCAGGAGGACCTAATGCGTATTGTCAGCGGCATCTGTTTGCTCTTACTGGCGGCAGGATGTGGTCAGAACGCCAGCGATCAACCGCCCCAGCAGGCAGCGGCGGAGAAGGGTCTGCGGCCGGTGGAGGAAGCGCCCCCGATGCCTGCCGGCCACCCACCCGTGGGTGCCATGGGAGGCGCAGCAGCCGCGGCGCCGGGTGACCTGGGCGGCCTGGCCGGCAGAGCGCCGGCCGAGTGGCGTGCCGTGAAACCGAGCAGTTCCATGCGGCTAGCCGAGTATGCCCTGCCCGGGTATCCGGCCGGGGCGACCGACGCGGTCCTCGCCGTGTTCCATTTCGGCCCCAACCAGGGCGGCGGCGTGGACGCCAACATCCAGCGCTGGATTTCGCAGTTCACCCAACCCGATGGCTCGGACACCCAGGCTAAGGCCCGGAAATCGACGCGCACGGTGCAGGGCATGGCGGTGACCCTGGTCGATATCGAGGGCACATACAATGGGGGAATGGGAGCGGGTGGTCAGGCGGAACCCCAGGCAGACTACCGCATGCTGGGAGCCGTAGTGGAAGCCCCTGGTGGCGTCTATTTCTACAAGCTGACTGGGCCGCGCAGCACCGTGGCCCATTGGTCCGACGGCTTCGCCGAATTCATCGGGTCGCTCCGTCCCTGACCGGTACTGCGCCAGCATGCCTGCGGTTCTGGAGGACGAGTTAGGCGACATTCTCGGCAAGGCCCGGCGCGGCCAGGAACTGGAACTGGCCGCCGTGGCCGCCGCGGCCGGGCTGTCGCCCGAAGCATTGGAGCGGGCCGAACGGTGCCAATGGGTGCCGCCGGCCGACGTGGTGGCATCCCTGGCGCCCCCCCTGGGCCTGGGTCCGGAGCAGTTGGTCGGCGCGGCCCGCGGAAGCTTCTCCCCCCGGCATCCCAACGGGCGCCCGTTAACCGATCTGCGCGTCACCATGCTGGAGCTTCGGCAGGGGTACGCGGTCAACGGCTATATGGTCATGGACCGCGTGTCAACGGCCGCGATCCTGGTCGATCCCGGAGCGGATGCGCCGGCGATCTTGGCGGCCATTGCCGAGGCGTCGGCGAGCGTGCGATGCGTCGTGCTGACCCACGGCCACCACGACCATACCGGCGCTCTGGCCGAGGTGTGCCGCGCCACCGGTGCCTCGGCGCACATCAGCGCCGGTGACCTGCATGCTCTGGGCCCTTTGCGCGAGTGGGTGCAAGGCGTCGCCGCCGACGGGCAGGAGTTCACCGTCGGCACGCAGACGCTGAGGGTACGCGCGGTGCCGGGACACACTGAAGGCGGGATCTGGCTGGTCCACCCGCAGGCCGCATGGGTCGGCGATGCGGTGTTCGCGGGGAGCATGGGCAGGACTTCCTGCCGCCGCGACTACGCCCGTCTGCGGGACGGCGTTCGCGCTGGCCTGACCAGCCTGGCGGATACCGCCTGTGTGTTCCCTGGCCACGGACCGGCAACCACCGCCGGTGAGGAACTGCAGCACAACCCCTTCCTGGCCTGACGCGGTCCCGCCATGGGAACCCCGGGGGTCACTGGCGGAGTCCGGTCTGCACCGGCGGGCCGGCCTCCCGGCCAGCCACTGGACGGGGCGGCCAACCTGCTGCGGTCCGTCGTCGTGCGCGGGGCGTCTGAACCGCCCCTGCAACAGGTGGATGTCGACCTTCCCCTGGGACGCCTGATCGCCATCACGGGTAACTGCGGGTCGGGCAGCCGGGCCTTCGCAGTCGATGTCGTGACCGCCGAAAGCCGGCGTCGTTACCTGCTGGCGCTGTCGCCGGCGGAACGCGAGGGGCTCGGCGGCATGAATCGCGTGCGCGTCGACGAGATCATTGGCCTGCCGCCGGCGGTACACCTGGACGGCCGCCAGGAGCGCGCCTGGCGACCCCGCCCCACGGTTGCCGCGGCCCTGGGCCTGGACGTAGCCTTGGCTGGCTGGCTCCAGGCTAGGGCGCAGATCCGCTGTCCGGACTGCGGCGGGGCGTGCCGCAGTTACACCCCCGAGCAGGCCGTTGACGCTGCTTTCGTTCGTCTGCCCGAACGGCAGGTTACCGTGCTGGCGCCGTTGGCGCTGGCCGCCGCCACCGATCCCCAGGGTGTCTTCGCCGAACTGCGGCGGGCCGGATTCGTCCGCCTGCGACGCGGAACCACCTGGCTCCGGCTGGATGGAGAGGCGCCTGTCGACGCCGCCTCGGCGGCCACCGGCACCGTCGAGGTGGTGGTGGACCGCGTGTCCGCCAGGACTGACCAGCGCACGCGCCTGCTGGAGGCAATACGCCAGGCAAGGGCCATCGGTCGAGGCGACTGTGTCCTCGCCGCAGCGCCTGACGGGCCCGAGTTCAGCGCCAACCACGACTTGACCTGCGAAGGGTGCGGCGCCCGCCACGAACTACCCACCCTTGACGATTTCGCCGCCATAACCAGCCGACCTTTGCCCCTGGTTGGGGAAGCCATCATCGCCGATCAGCGGATCGGTGACTTGGCCGCAATGCGGCTGGACCGGCTCAGCGCCTGGCTGAGCGGCAGTGCTTCGGACGACGGCCGAGCCGGCCAAGCGCTGTCGCAGCCCGCGGTCCTGGCCACCCAGATGGGTCTGGGCTACCTCTGCCTGGGGGATCCGACCACCCGCCTGTCGGATGGTGAACGGCAGCGGTTGATGCTGGTCGGCTGCCTGGGCACAGGCCTGTCCGGGCTCCTCTACGTCATCGATGGCGTCGCGGCTGCGGCAGGGCCCGGGGAAGCCCACCCCTGGGTTCTGGCCTTGCGGCAACTAGTGGCGCGGGGCAACACCGTACTCGCTCTTGACCACCATCCGGAGGTGATCGCGGCGGCGGACCACCGCCTCCACTTCGTCCACGGGGCCCTGGCCCCACCGCCGCCGTTGGCGGCAGTGGGGCCGTCCGCATCACCCACCGCCCGACCGGGGCCCTGGCTCGTGCTAACCAGTCCGGCCGTTGCCCCTTTGGCGGCGGTTCAGGTCGAACTGCCGTTGGCGGCCGCAACCTGCCTGACCGGTCCCTCTGGATCGGGCAAGTCGTCGTTCCTGGCACTCCTGGCCGGGGCCACAGCCCGCAGCCGTACCCCGGCCACCGCGACGCTGACCTATCGGGGCCATCGCGGGGTGTCGCGCGTGGTCGAGGTGAGAGACCAGCCACGTGATCCGGACCAGACGCTACTGGACGCTCTGGGCCTGTTCGATCGCGTCTGCCGCCTGTATGCAGAGACGCCCGTGGCCGCCCAACGCGGCCTTCCCCCGGCCTGGTTCCGCCTGGACCGGGCTGGGGGCCGCTGCCCGGAATGCGAGGGCCGGGGGGCTCTGCACCTGGATTTGGGGCTCCTTGAAGACCTGCAGGAGCCCTGTCCGGAATGCAGCGGCGAGCGCTTCCGCGGCGACGCCCTGGCCATCACTTGGCACGGCCTGAACCTGGCAGACCTGCTGGCATTGACCGTGGACCAAGCCGGCGACCGGCTGGCCGCCGATCCGGCGATCCGGACGGTACTCCAGGCGGCGCACCGGTGCGGTCTGGGTTCCCGGTCGCTGGGGCACCCGTGCGGTCGCCTGGAACCCGGTGAAGACCTGCGCCTGCGCCTGGCGGTGGAAATACCGCGGGCGCGGGACCGCGATCTGTTCCTCGTCGACCGGCCGGCGGGTTCGGATGCGCCCGATGACCTCGGCCACCTGGCGGCGGCCCTTCGCGCCCTGGTGGTCGCGGGGGCCACGGTGGTGGTCGCCGACAATCACCCACAGCTGTGCGCCCTGGCCACCTGGGAAGTAAGGATGGGCCCCGGCGTGGGTCCCGACGGGGGCCGGATCGTCTACGCTGGCCCGACCGCCGAGGCGGCGGCGCCACCCGACGGCGTACGCCGCCGGTAACCGAGCCCGGGTCGCCGGGCCTGACAAGGAGACATGGGAAGATGGTCAAGCACAGCGGCAGCCTTCGTCGCATCGCCGTCCTGGTGGCCATGGCTACGGCCCTGCCGAGCCTGGCCGGCGCCCGCCTGGTGGCCGGTGACCTGGCGGCCAAGCGGCAGGTGCGCGAGGTCGACTGGCTCCGGCTGCAGCTCCGCGTCCTGGCCGCCGAACTCAGTTACCCGGCCTACCGCGTACGCCTCGAGGTGGGTGACGACGGCGCGGTGTCATTCGAGTTCCTGGCCAGCAGCGGTCTGGCGGAGCACATCGGCGGGACCGCGCCCAAAGCCGAAGCAGAGAAGCTGCTCCGCTACCACGCCGAAGGCATCGGCGAGCAACTGCAGCAACTGCTGGGTCGCGAGTTCCCGGCCCTGGCGCCGCAGTTCACGGCGGCGCAGGATCTGAGCGGACGCTTCCTGGTGCCCGGGAAGAACTGGAGCGACGCGCCGCGGGTCGTGGCCACGTGGGCAGGGGGCACACTGACCTGGAAGTGACCCGCGACCTCACTCCGGGTCGTGCAGCACCATACCACCGGCCAGGGACTCGTGCAGCGGGATGACCTTGTCGATGACGGTCTGCTCCGTCGTCACCAGCCATCCCTGCACGGTGCGGCCGAAAATCGTGATTTCCTTCGGCACTGCCTCAACCACCCGTTCGCTCGTTGTGTGACGGGCCCGGTTGAGGCAGAAGAAGGTATGGCGGCGCGTCAGGCCCTGCTCATTCTCGTTCATGGCCGCCATCACCCCCGGCGCTTGCCGGGCCGCGGTACTCGTGGACGATGTCGATCAAGCGACGCACCTGGTCCAGCGGGGTCTCCGGCAGCACGCCGTGGCCCAGGTTGAAGACGTGAGGTCGTCCCGCTGCCGCGCGCAGGACCTTGAGGGCTTCGGCCGCCAGCACGCTCGGTGGCGCGAGCAATGCCCACGGATCCAGGTTGCCCTGCAGCGGGTGGCCGGGAAGCGCCGCGTACGCGTCGCCCAAGTCGATCCGCCAGTCGAGGCTGAACACGTCGGCGCCGACGTGGGGCAGGAGGGGCATCAGATGGGCGCCGGCGAGGGGGAAATACAGACGTGGCACCCCAAGGCCCTCGAGCGCGGCAAAAACCCGCTGCAGGCAGGGCAGGGCGAGACGACGGAAGTCCGCCGGCGACAGCACGCCCACCGAGGTATCAAAGACCTGCACGGCCTGCGCCCCGGCGGCGATCTGGGCCCGCAGGAACGCAATGGTTGCATCGGTGAGGCGATCGACAAGGAGCTGTGCCGTGCCCGGGTCCTGGTAGTACAGGGTCCGCAGGGCCGACCACTCCTTGCCGCCCCGACCCTCCACCGCCCACGTGGCCAAGGTGAACGGGGAACCGGCATAGCCGATCAACGGCACCGAGGCCGGCAGGGCGCGGCGCACCAGGCGGATTGCCTCGAGGACGAACGGCAGGTGCGCCTCGGGTTCGAGGGGGCGCAGCTCCAGCACCTCCAGGCGGCTGCGCACCGGGCGCGTGAATACGGGCCCGGGCCGGTACTCGAAGGGGCAACCCATGGGGGCGAGGGGCGTGACCAGGTCGGTGAACAGAATGGCGGCGTCGACGCCCAGCATCTCGACCGGCATCAGCGTGACTTGGGCTGCCAACTCAGCGTTTCCGAACAGGGTTGCGATCGACCCCGTCTGCTCGCGGAGCTGACGGTACGGTGGGAGGATGCGGCCCGCCTGGCGCATGAGCCAAACCGGAGTGCCCAGGCCGGTCTCACCCCGGCAGGCGCGCAGGAAGGGAGCGTCAGCAGTCGCGACTGCAGCCGTTTCGGTCACGTGGCCTCGCTGATTCTGGGGCCGGGAGGCAACCCCCCGGCCCGTCGCGGCCAGGAACCGCCCCTGGCGCGGAGCGCCCGTGAACTGGACCGGACCGCACTACCGACCGGGTTCGACCATCCACTCGGGCAGCGTGATCCGGTACCGGCAATAGTCATCTTCGGGCGTGAAACTCAGGGTAGTACCGACGGTAGTCGCTTTGGCCGGCACCGGGTCGTCTTCGTCCGGACGGAAAGCCAGCAGGCGCAAGGGGGGCAACCGACGATCTGACCAGAAGCGCGTCAGGTCGACCTCGATGGTGCCGTGGCATCCGATCGGACTGATCTCGATGTTCCATTTCTGCTGGGTGACAATCACCGCGCCGTCGGTGGTCAGGGCACCCACCTTGCGTCGCGTGCCACGGGCGTCGGCGTAGTAGTGCGTCGCGGTGCGTGCGTAGTCGATGTGGCCCTCGCCATCGTCGGCCGAATACACCAGCACGCCTCCCGGGCCGTGGGCTAGGAAACCGCCGGGCGGCAACGAGTAGGGCGTCTCACCGCAGGTGATGTCCCAGGTTTCGGTCCAACTGCCGTTGACCCAGACATGCAGCCCGTTGTCGTACACGATCTGGACCTGGCCAGACTCGTACGCCCCGGAACGCAAGGCCTCGTCGGTCTCGATCAGCGTGCCCGCGCGGTGGTACCGGATCGCGGTCACGGGAACACCGACCAGCAGCGGCTGGACCGGCGCCAGTAGGTAATAGGCTTTGATCACCGCCGCGAGATCCCATTCGGCCGGATCGGGCAGAACGCCGGCGTGGCCATAGGCCAGGGTGGCCCCGAGATACCTGTGCAGGTACGCGCTGCGGCTGTGCCGGTCAGCCACCGCAATGGGTTCGCCAAAGAATTCCTCGGCCGTGCCGACTCCGGCAATGACCTGGCGCAGGTGCAGGTAGCGCAGGGCGAAATCGACCACCAGTGGCCGCCGGGCCGGCTGGTCCCCCACCTGTCGCCCGGTGAAACCGTGAACCAACCCGGTGTACAACCAGTGGTTGCCGCCCTCGGCCGTCACCGGGCCCGGGCTGGCCGTTACCTGAGACTGGAGAATAGCGCGCTGCCAGCGGTAACTGGTGTGGAACGAACCCGCGCCCTCGACCGCGGCATCGTAGTCATTGAACGCCCATGGGGGCAGGCTGGCATGGGTCGGCACATACGCGGCCTGGGTCCGGTAGCGCTCGTGCATGGCGCGCACGTGGTCAACGGCCAGCGCGACGGCTTGGTCAGGCTTGACCTGGTAGCGCCCGGTGCCGCCAACCGCCGGGTTGCCGTCCGGGGACAGCGCCGCCAGCGCCGGAGTCCACTGGGGATGGGTCGCGGAGATCGTGTGATAGCCGACCGCCAGGGCCGCCGTATAGCCCAGATCGCCCACCGCCTCCAGATATTCGCCCAGGGCATCATCGCCGCCCCGGGAAGGAGCACCGGCAAGCGTGTATGTGCTGCTGCCGTTGCCGTCGTCCCAGGTGTCGGCGGGGTGGTTCACCAGCAGGTTGTCCAGACCCCATTGTTTGAAGCCACGCAGACGCTCGTAGACTTCGATGTAGCTCTCTTCACCCGGACTGAGGGCGGGAACGTTGTACCACAGACTGTGCTGCAGTAGCGGGTGCGCGGGCATGGCTTCAGACGGTGGCACGGCCGGCAGCACCTCGGCGAACTGGCGTGAGGCAGTGACCAGCCAGCGCTCGTGCAGGTGACTGCGCTTGCCGTCAGTGCGGGGCAGGTAGGTGCAGCCACCGTTGAGCCGCGCCTGCTGTTTCGCCTCCGACGGCGATGGGGCATACAGGGAAGAGGCCCGGGACCCGGTCCAGTCCAGCAGACTGGACACGAACACGTCGGCACGCACGCCGGGGCACAACACGCATGGACCGCCCTCGCCCAACGTCAGATAGGGGATGCTGATGACCCGTGGATGGGGGCAGCCGGTGACCTGGCCCAAGTCGACCCCCGTGGCTTTTCCCTGGCCTCCCGACAACTCTACGACCAGCGTTTTTCCCGCCAGCGTCAGTCGGAACAGGAAGTCGGCCACCTCCTCCCCGATGCGCCAACTCCAGCGGGCTTCCACGGAGTCGCCAACGACCTCGCAGGAAACCAACCGGCGCTCGACGTCTTCGTCGTTGGCCGCCCAAGAGCGTCCGCCCATCTCGATGGTGATGCCGCCACCATCGGAGATTTTGGCCGGGTCAGCACCGTTGATCTCCAGTTCGAGGTCAGCCAGGGTGCCGTCAATGGGGGTGTAGACGAAACGAACAACCGCCGACTCGGCCCGGCTCTCGAGAATGCACGAGATGCCCTCGCGCGACACGCTGGTGTGCACCTCCTCGTCCGATACCGGAAACATCCCGGCCGGGAGGAAAGCCGGTACGGGCCGGACTGCGGCGGCCGAAGGGTCGGCGGCGGCAGTCGGCGCGGTAGTCGGGGTCCGTTGGTCCATCAGGCGGTGGGGTCTCCGGGCGGGGGTGATTGCGGCGGTGCGGGGTCAGGCCACAGGGGGCGGAGCTTTGTCGGCACCAAGCACCATATGTAGAATAAGGAAAATACGATGTCCGCTGGCAGGTGTCAAGCTGTGGACCGCCTGCGTTGACTTCGCCCGAGAGGCGGAATATCTTCAGCATTTACACTGAGATCCACCCGATTCCATGGAGCGCCGATGGACCTGGTGGACTGCGTCGTTGTGGGCGGCGGCGCGGCCGGCCTGATGGCGGCTGCAGCCGCCGCGACGCGAGGCGAGCGCGTGGCGCTGTTGGAGGCCAACCGGCAGGTCGGGCGCAAGATCCTGGTGTCGGGCAACGGCCGCTGCAACCTCACCAACCGCGATGCCGATGCCGCCCGTCACTACCACGGCGGTGACCCGGCGTTTGTCCGCCCGGCCCTCAGCCTGTTCCCGGTCCAGGCGTCCCTGGCGTTCTTCCGCGACCTGGGCATCGAGACCCACGAGGAGAAGCGCGGACGGCTCTTCCCGCGGTCCGATCAGGCCCAGTCCATTGTCGAGGCACTCCTCGACCGTCTGCAGCAGTCGCGGGTCGATTTGTGCACCGAGGCCAAGGTCGTCTCCCTCACCGGGCCGGCCCCTTTTGTCGCCACGGCAGCCGATGGCAGGGGGTGGCAGGCCGAACGCGTAGTCGTGGCCAGCGGCGGCAGCAGCGTCGCGAAGCTGGGCGCCGATCGGTCCGGGCTGGATCTTGCCGTGGCCTTGGGCCACCGAGCTACGCCGCTGCTGCCCGGGCTCGTTCCGCTGGAAAGCGACGACGAGTACGTGCATGCCATGCAGGGGGTCAAGGTCGTAGCCGCGGTGCAGGCGGCGATCCCCGGCAGGGGTCTGGTCATGGACACCGATGACCTGCTGTTCACCGCCTATGGCGTTTCCGGCTTCACGGTGCTCAGCCTGAGCGCGCTGGTGGTGCCGCTGTTGGCGCGGGGCCCGGTCACCCTGCGGGTGAACCTGCTGCCGGGGCAATCGGCCGAGCAGGCCAGCGAGTTGCTGCAGGAGCGCTGGCGTCGCAACCCCCATCGCACGCTCGCCAACAGCTTCTGCGGTCTGTTCTCGAACCGCCTCGTGCCGCCCTTCCTGGAGCGCTTCGGGTTCCCCCTGGAGTGCCGCGTCGACTCGGTACCGAAAACGGAGCGCTGGCGCCTGGCGCAGGCTCTCACCGACTGGCCGATAGAGGTCATCAGGCCGCGCTCCTTCGAACATGCCGAAGTGACCATCGGCGGCATCCGCACCGGCGAGGTGGACGCCCACACGCTCGAGTCGCGGCTGGTGCCAGGCCTGTACTTCGCCGGCGAGGTACTCGATGTGCACGGCGATCTGGGCGGCTTCAATTTCCAGTGGGCATGGTCCAGTGGTTGGTTGGCGGGGCAGGGCAGGGCGGCGTGAAGGCCACCCCGGTGGCGGTCCCGGCCGTGGTGCTGGCAGCCGGGCGAGCGCGACGTATGGGCCGGCCCAAACTGGTCCTGCCCCTGGCTGGCCGGCCGCTCATCGTCAAGGTTGTCGAGACGCTGCTAGCCCATACCGGCGACGTTTGGGTGATCACGGGCGCCCGGAGCGAGCTCGTGCGCGCCGCTCTGGCTCATCTCCCGGTCCGCTGCCGCCATAACCCCGACCACGACCGCGGCATGGTAACCTCGGTGCAGTGCGGCCTGCGTGCCGCGGGCCGGCCCGGCCCCTGGCTCATCTGCCTGGGTGACCAGCCCGGCCTGACTGCCGACACCGTGCGCGAAGTCATCGCCATGGCCGTGACAGCCCCGGGGCAAATCGCCGTGCCAACCTGGTGCGGCAAAGGGGGCCACCCAATCCTGCTGCCTGACGCCTGCTACGAGGAGGTCCTGGCGCTGCCCGCGACCCAAGGGCTGGACGCCGTGGTGAAACGCGATCCGCACCGCGTCGTACGCGTGCCTCTGCCTGACCGGGCCGTGGTCGAGGACGTTGACACGCCGGAGGACTATGAGCGCGAAGTCCAACGGCACCAGGCCGTGGGACCGGGAACCGGAGGAGCCTGATGGAAGACATGGTCGTGGCCATCGATGCCGCGTGCCGGAGCGGCCAGCCCTTCGCCCTGGTCTCCCTGGTCGCCAGCAGCGGCTCGGTCCCCATGAGCGAACGGTCGCGCATGGTCGTCTGGGCCGATGGCCGAGCATGCGGCACAATCGGCGGCGGCTGCCTGGAAGCCGAACTGGTCGCGGTGGCCCAACAGGTGCTCTGCCGGCAGCTTCCGGTGCTATATGAGCAGACGCTCACCGAGGAACAGGCCGGCGCGGGCGGGCTCAGCTGCGGCGGAACCGTGCACGTGTACGTGGAACCGATCGACCCCCAGGCCGACGGGCCGGTCTTTGCGGCGGCCGCGGCGGCCTGGCAGGCGCGCCGTCCCTGCATCAGCGCCGTGCGGGTCGAGGACCAGCAGCGACGCCATCCGCGGCCGCGTCTGGTCCTCGATGCGGACGGCACTCAGTGGGGCAGCCTGGGCACGCCGGCACTGGACCGCCGCTGCCGCGCCCAGTTGGGTTCCTGGCTGCAAGACGACGAACCACGGCTGGTGCACCTGGACCCGACTGACGATGACCGATCGCCACGGGCAGTACGGGCCGACGACGCGCCGGGGGCGCCGGTATTTGTCGAGCCGCAACTACCGTCGCCCGTCCTCTACGTGTTCGGCGGCGGCCATCTGGGCGGCCACCTCGTCCCGCTGGCGCGCGGTGTCGGTTTCCGCGTCGTCGTGGCCGATGACCGGGCCCACTTCGCCAACGCCGATCGCCACCCGGCGGCACATCAGTGGTTGGTCGGTGAGCCAGCTGACCTGATTCCGCAGTTGCCCATCGACAACCACAGCTACGTCGTGGCCGTGACGCGCGGGCACCAGTTCGACGAGGCGGTGATCGAGCACGCCATCCGCACGCCGGCCCGGTACGTCGGCATGATCGGCAGCGAGCGTAAGAAACTGCTGCTGTGGGAACGACTCCGGGCCCGCGGCGCAGACCCCGGCCGCCTGGAACAGGTCGCGGCGCCGATCGGCATCAACATCTCGGCCGACACGCCGGCCGAGATCGCCGTCAGTATCGTCGCCGAACTCATCTTGGCCCGCAGGGGCCCGCCGCGGCCGTGGCGCACCCGGAAAGCGAGGGCCCTGTGAGTTTGGCTACCGGCCCCCGGTACGCTGTTGCCGCGTGCCAGGTGGACCTCCCCAATCCACTGGAGCGAAACCAGATAGCACACAATGTGGGGCGCATGCTGGAGCTGGTGGACATGGCCGTCGTCGGTTACCGGCCCTTCATGGACGTTCGCCTCCTCGTCTTCCCGGAATTCGGCCATGCCGCCCCGGTCTACACCACGGCGGCCGAGATCCTGCGGCACCTGGCTGTACCCATCCCGAACGAGCACACTGAGAAATACGTCGCGAAGGCGCGCGAGCTGGACGTTTACATCCAGACGGCGACCTTCCTGGAGGAGGACCCGCAATGGCCCGGCAAGGTGTTCAACACCACCTGCCTGATCGGGCCGGACGGCATCCTGCTGCGCTACCGCAAGGTCAACCCGTGGATCCCCTGGGAGGTGCACGCCAGCCCCCACGACCTGGACGGTTATGCAGCGGACCTGTTCCCGGTTGCCGCCACGCCACTGGGGTGCATTGGCGTGGCCATCTGCTATGATTGGTTCTTCCCGGAAGCCCTCCGGCAGCTGGCCGCCAACGGGGCCGAGGTCATGCTGCGCGTGTCCGCCTACATGGACCCGTGGGGTGCCACGCCGCCGATGGATTGGTGGACGGTGATCAACCGTTGCCGTGCGCTCGAAAACACTGCCTATGTTGTCGCGGCCAACCAGGGGGCATCGCTGGCGCATTACGCGCCGTTCTCCTGGCCGGGCGGCAGCATGGTCGTTGACTTCGAGGGACGCATCATGGCGCAGGCAGACCCCGGCCCGGGGGAGAAGATCGTCGTCGCCACCATCGACCTCGGCGCGCTCCGCCACGAACGCCAGCGGCGCCAGGGGCACCTGGGGCTGAGGCACCTGCGCACCGAGGCGTACCCGGTGTACCGGAGCACCGCGTTCCCCCCGGGTCGGTTGACGCAGGCCACCGACCTGGACCCGGCCACCAACCAACGGCATATCGCCGCCGTGCGCGGCGCCGAGCCGCCGGTGCACCCGGCCGCCAGGGATCGCGATCGGTGAAGGCCTTCACGCCGCGCGAAGTACGGAGAACCCTGGCCAAATACGACCTGCACACGGTCCGGGTTGAGTTGTCTGCCGGCGTCGCCGTCGAGGTCGTGGAGGTCCGCGATGCCTACTCCCTGTTGGATGCGCTGGCAGCGCGCGAGCAGGCGGGTCGGCAGATACGGCGTTTCCCGTACTGGGCCGAGATCTGGCCGGCCGCCGCGGCCCTTGCCCGGTGGCTCCACCAGGGACACCTGACCAGGCCCGCAACCCCGGTGCTCGAACTGGGCTGCGGCCTGGGTCTGGCAGGGGTAAGCGGCGCGCTGCTGGGCTGGACCGTGGAAGCCACCGATTACGTTGAGGACGCGCTGGTCCTGGCAGCGCACAACGGCAGCCGTAACGGCGTCGGTGCCTCGCACCGGGTGCGTTACCTGGACTGGGCGACGCCCACCGGCACCCCCACCCGCCTGATCATTGGCTCTGATCTAGCGTATGAGAAGGCTAACCACGCTCTGCTGGCCCGCGTCCTGCGCGAGTTGCTGGTGCCGGGCGGCGTTTTCTGCCTCGGGGATCCTGGCCGGCCAACGGCCCGGGCCCTGGTAGACCTGCTGCGCAGTCAAGGTTACCAACACGAAGTCGACACGGTGGCGCAGCGATGGAAAGACCTCGATCACCGGATCGACATTCACCGCTTCCACCGCCCAGCGGGCCGGTTGAATCTCTAGACGACGGGACCGCCAGGCGCGCCGGCGCATGCCTCCAGGGCCTGAAGACCGAGGATACGGATATCTTCGGCTATGTCGTCGCCCTCCAGGTCTGCGGCCGTACACCAGCGGTGATCGGCGGCTTCCTGGGCCGAAACGGCCAGCGAACCACCGACCACCCGGGCGAAGTAGATCAGGTCGATGTGTTCGTGGCCGCTGCGGATGGGCTCCAGCAGGAGGCAGGCGGGCCGATGGAGCGCCGTCACCTTACCCCAGGCCTGCCGGCCGCCCAGCAGCGCGACCTGCAGCCCGGTCTCTTCCCGGACTTCGCGCACAGCGGCTTCGTCCGGCAACTCGTCGGCCTCGACGTGGCCGCCCGGCGGCAGCCAGGCTTGGCTCTTGCGGTGCCACAGCAGCAGTGTCCGTCCACTGTCGACGACAAACGTGGTTGCCGCCCAGTCGCGGGTCGGGCTCGACACCGGCACCTCCAGTTGGTCAGCGAAGGCACATCACAGGACGAAAAAGGTCAGGCAGTCCAAGGCATTGCCGATAGGGAATATAGGCAGCGCCAGGACCCGACGCCCACCTTGACAGGGCGGCTGCGAGGCCTGTATACTTCGTTTTCGTGCCGGGAGCGCCGGCGCGTCGGAACCAGGGGTGCAAGGTGAGCTCCCAACTCGTCTACGAGGAAACCCAGGTCAGTCCCGACGTCATCCTGCTCCCGGGGAAGCTGCCGGCGCGCGTCATCTGGCCGGTGGCCGGCGGCAAGGGCGGGACGGGCAAGTCCACCCTGACCGCCAACCTCGGCGTTGGGCTGTCCCTGCTGGGGTACAAGGTGATCCTGGTCGACGGCGACTTGGGCGGCGCCGATCTGCACCTGTTCTTCGACCAGATCGCGCCGCCGCGGAGCCTGTGCACCTTCCTGAACCACGAAGTCGATTCGCTGCAGGACGTGTTGCTGCCCACCGCCAGCGAGAACCTGCGGCTGATCTGTGGCGGCAACGAGATGATCGGCACGGCGAACCTGCCGTTCGCGGCCAAGGAGCGGTTGCTGCGGCACATCCTGGCCCTGGACGCCGACTATGTCCTGATTGACCTGGGCGCCGGCACTTCCTTCAACACGCTGGATCTGTTCACGCTGGCCGACGACGGCATCATTGTCTGCACGCCTGAACCCCACGCCCGGGTGGACGCGTACGGGTTCCTCAAGAACAGCGTGTACCGACGCCTGCGTCGGCACTTCGTCCGCCGCGAAGACGTGCGCCTGTGCATCGAGCGGTTTGCCCATGATGCCGGCCGGCGCAGCGGGCGTATCCGCGAGTTGCTGGAGCAGATCACCCAGGTGAACGCTGATTGTGGTGAGGTCGCCGCCGCTTTGATGGCCACCTACCGCCCCAAGCTGGTGCTCAACCGGGTGCGCCACAAAAGGCATGTAGAAGAGGCCGACCGCTTCCTCGCCCTTGTGCGCGAGTACCTGTCGGTGGAGATGGACTACATAGGATATGTGCGCAGCGACCTCAAGATCGTCGAGGCCTGTGAACGCCGGCGCCCTTTGCTCGTCGACGACCCCAAAGCGCCGGCCGCGCGCGACCTGTGCAACCTGATCGTCAACGGCCTCGGCATTTCGGACCGTCTGGGTCGCCTGGCCCCGGGCGACTACCGGCGCATCGCCGAACTGGCCAAGGCCGAGTCCCGTTTCTGGTAGCGCCATCGGGTCGGCGGGCAGGTCTGCCGTCCGGTACCCACGGCGTCCTGACCGAGAGCACGCCACGGTGAGAAGGTCCTGGCTCAAAGGCACCCTGGGCGACCGCCTCGGGGCCCGCTGGCACGCGGTGCCGCCGGGCACCGGGGGTGCCGTCGATGTGTTCGGCGAACTACGGCAGGCGCGCACCATCCTGGTGCTGCCCAACGACCGCGTGGGCGGGTTGTTCATCGGCGCGCCCGCCTGCAAAGCCATCCGCCAAGGGTACCCGGAAGCCCGGGTGCTGCTGGTGGTCGATCCCCGCCGCGCCTCCCTGGCTCGCCAGATACCTTTTGTGGACGACGTGCTGACCGCCCCGCTGCATCGTCCGGTTTGGAGTTCGTCGTTCGAAGCCTACCGCCGCGCGGTTACCGCCGAACAGGCGGACCTGGCTCTGTGTCTGGGTACCGACTGCAGTTTCCGGCTGGCTCGGGCCGCCCAGATCAGTGGCGCGCGGCTACGGGTAGGTTTCCGTCGTCCTGGTTTGGCTGCCTTCGATGTCGAGGTAGCCTGTGACCAGGTGCGCCGCTACGAGGGCGACTTCTACTTTGACATGTTGGGTTTCTTGGGCCTGCAGCCGGCTTCCGAAGTGCGCTGGGCGCCTGCGCCTGAAGTGGCGCGGCAGCTGCGCTCGCGTTACCTGGAGGAGGGATCGGGTCCGGCGCGCATCGTCGGGCTGGACCTGGCCGGGACCGAAGGGCGCCGGCTGAGCCAGCGCCAACTTGACGACATCGTTGGGCGAGCCGTCGAGTTGGGGACCCGCGTCCTGCTCTTCTTCACCCTCGCTGAACGCCGCCTGGTCAAGTATCTTAAGGAAACCTACGGCAAACGGACCATTCTCTTTGCCCAGGATGACCTGGCCAGTGTGGCCGCCCTGCTCGACGGATGCCGCGCCCTGGTTTCCTGCAACACGGATCTGCTGCATCTGGCCATGGCCATGCGAGTGCCAACCGTGGGGATCTTCGACGAAGACCCCGAGCGTTGGCTCGTTCCCGGACTGACCACCGCCCGGGCCATCCGCGTGCCACGCCTCAGGGACGCCACCATTGGTCCGGTCGTTGACGCCTTGCACGCCGCCCTGCGCGGTGACCGGCCCGAACCGGGCGCGCGCGGCGGGCGCTGATCCCGGTCCTGGCGGACCACGGAGGCATACATGGAGGAGATGGTCGAGCCCGACCGGACGATCCTGATCGTGTCGGTCATCGGGCTGGTCATCATTTGGGGAAGCGTCGCCTACCACAAGTTCGTTCAGGGCGGGCGCACCCCGGATCGGCCCACCGCCGGCATGGCGGATGGCGACCACACGGCGGCGCCACCGTCCGACGGGTCAACCGTCGCCGCGGCTGCTGACCCGGCCCCGGGCTCGTCGGCGTCGGCGCGACGGCGGCGGGGCCGGCCCCGGTCGTGAGGCCCTGGGGCGGGCGGCCGGGGCCGCCATGACCCAGGCGCGGCTGGCAGCCATCGGCGAACTCGTCCGGCGCACCTACGAGGACCCGCGCGTGGTCGCGCGCTATGTCGAGGTCGGCCTGTGGCCGGCCGAAGAGCTGTTGGTACTGGAGCACGTCGGCGATGCCGACCGGATCCTGGACCTGGGATGCGGCGCCGGTCGCACTTCGGTGGCCTTGGCGGAGTTGGGTCTGGAGGTGGTCGGCGTCGACCTGAGCGAGGCCATGGTCGAGGCCGCCCGCGACCAGGCGTCCCTGGCCGGCGTCGAGATCGAGTTCTGCGTCATGGATGCGGCGGCCCTGACCTTCGCTGACGCGTCCTTCGACGCCGTCCTTTTCTCGTACAACGGGTTGGAGCTGGTGCCGGGGTTGGCGGGCAAGGAACGGGTGCTGCGCGAGGTGTGGCGCGTACTCCGTCCAGGCGGTGTGTTCCTGTTCACTACGCACTCCATCTTCGCCCTGAACGTGCACGCCCCCTATCGCCTCGTGGGGTTCCTGCGCTATGCCTGTGGCCGCCTGTTCGGCTGGCCGGTGCGCGAACAGGAACTCGGTGAGCGGTTCATCGACGACGACGACGAGGAGGTGCGCTATCTCCAGGTACTCCCGCCTTCGCGTTATCTGCGCCTGCTGCGCCAGTGCGGTTTCCAGGTGCTGACCTTCAATACCCGCGACCGCCTGGAGGCGGGCCGGCGCTGGTCGTGGCGGGGCATCTTCGAGGACGGCGAACGGATTTACGCCGCCCGTCGCACCTGACCACCCGTCGGCGCTATCGGCGGTCGCACTCGCTGACCAGGCCGACGCGCCGTCGGCGCCGTGGCCAACTCGCCATGCCGCCCCGACCCTGAACCGCGCCGCCACGCCACGCCCAGCGGCCTGCCAAGACCGCCACTGCGTTGTCGACCCCGCACCGCGACCCGCCGCGCCGCCCCGGATCGCTGCCTTGACCCGTGCCGGGCACCCGGTTATCTTCCGTTCCCATTGTCCCCGGTGCGGTACCGCGCCGCAGGTGACGGCCGGGCTGCCGCAACGGCCGGCTGTTGCCCCCTTACCGCCTGCCTGCCCGCGCGCTGACTTGGCCGACCTGCAGGTCAGCCCGGGGTACCATCCTGGCTTCGTCCCCCCTCCGGAAGAACATGAAAGTCGAGAAGAAGACGCAGCTGTCGATCGCTTACGCGGTGCTGATCCTGCTGCTCCTGCTGACCCTGCAGAACTACTTCGGGCATCTCGACACCGTGCCCTACAGCCAGTTCCGGCAATGGGTCGAGGCCGGCACCGTCAACCAGTGTGTGATCGGCACTGAATACATCAAGGGGGAAGTCACCGAGGAAGGTAAGCCGCGGGCCTTTGTGACGGCGCGCGTGGAAGATGCCAACCTCGTCGAGTTGCTATCGGAGAAGGGGGTCGTGTACCAGCAGCAGGTGGACAACACCTGGTTCACCACGCTGCTGTCGTGGATTCTGCCCGCGGTAATCTTCGTCGGCATCTGGATGCTGATGGCCCGCCGCATGGGCGGCGGCTCCGGCGGTCTGATGTCCATCGGCAAGAGCAAGGCCAAAGTTTTCATGGAGAAGGGGACCGGTATCACGTTTGAGAACGTGGCCGGTATCGACGAGGCGAAAGAGGAGTTGCAGGAGGTGGTGGAGTTCCTCAAGACGCCCGAGCGCTTCCAGGCCCTGGGGGGGCGCATCCCACGCGGCGTGCTCTTGGTGGGGCCTCCGGGCACGGGTAAGACCCTGCTGGCCAAGGCCGTCGCCGGCGAGGCAGGGGTTCCTTTCTTCTCGATCAGCGGCTCGGACTTCGTCGAGATGTTCGTCGGCGTCGGCGCGGCCCGGGTTCGCGACCTGTTCGACCAGGCCAAGAAACATGCCCCGGCGATTGTGTTCATCGATGAACTTGACGCCCTGGGCAAGGCCCGCGGCGTCGGCTCCTTTGGCGGCCACGACGAGCGCGAGCAGACGCTGAACCAGCTCCTGACCGAACTCGACGGCTTCGAAACCAACGCGGGCGTCATCCTGATGGCCGCCACCAACCGCCCGGAGATCCTCGATCCAGCCTTGCTGCGGCCTGGCAGGTTCGACCGCACGGTGGCCGTCGACCGCCCCGACGTCAAGGGCCGTGAGGCCATCCTCCGTATCCACGCGCGCGGGGTCAAACTGGGCGCTGAGGTTGACCTGCGAAAGCTGGCCACTCGCACGCCCGGCTTCGCCGGCGCCGATCTGGCCAATGTGGTCAACGAAGCCGCACTCCTGGCGGCCCGCCGCGACAAGCAGGCTATCAGCATGGCCGAGCTTGAGGAAGCTGTGGAGCGCTCCGTGGCGGGCCTGGAACGCAAGAGCCGCGTCCTCAACGACCAGGAGAGGCGGATTGTGGCGTACCACGAAGCCGGCCATGCCCTGGTCGGCGAACTGCTGCCCCACGCCAATCCAGTGCAGAAGATTTCCATTGTGTCGCGCGGCGTGGCGGCTCTGGGCTACACCCTGAACATGCCCACAGAAGACCGCTATCTGATGACGCGGGAAGAGCTTCTGGACACCATCTGCGCCATCTTGGGAGGCCGAGCAGCCGAAGAGGTGGTTCTTGGCGGTATCTCCACGGGGGCGGCCAACGATCTGGTGCAGGCCACTGACATCGCCACCCGGATGGTCAAGGAATACGGCATGAGTGATGCCGTCGGTCTAGTGGCCCGACGGGAACTGCGGGGCCCGCAGTACCTGGGCCTGCCGGTGACCGAGCGGGACTGCAGCGAGGAAACGAGCCAGGCCATCGACCGCGAGGTAGCCAGGATCATCGGCGAAGCCTATGCGCGCGCCAAGCAGGTGCTCAGCGGCCACCGGGATCAGTTGGAACGGGTCGTGGCAGTGCTGCTCGAGAAGGAAGTGATGGACGGCGAAGAGCTGCGCCACGTCCTGGCCGGAACCCAACCCGCCGAGGCGACCGCGCCCTCAACCGGTCCGCAGGGGGCTGACGGCAACGGACCGGCCGTACCGGCGCCAGGCAGCGCCGGTGAGGCGGCGGCCGGGGCGATGGCGGAGCCGGCTCAGGGGCACGCCGTCGGGCCCGACCCCGGCGACGCTAGCGCGCCAGCGCCCCAAGCCGCCGACGGACCCGCCACACCCGGGTAGCGCCGCGCCGCAGCGCGTCGGGGCCGGGGGGGCCGGGCTCGCGGGTGAGCAAGAGCACGCCGGCCGGTTGTGGGCACTGCCAGGGGGTCTGCGACTTCCGCGCCAGGCCCATGTGGCTGCCTGGGGCGGAAGTCGTGCTCGCCGCGCGCGATACCCTCGGTTGCCGTCTCCCCAGGGCTCCGCAGGCAGACGCCCAATGCCCGCGCGCTGGACGAAGACCCAGCGCAACCGTCTAGTTACGGCCGGACACCCGCGAACGGCCTCAGACCACGCTACTCGACGGCCGCGGTCACCTCGACCTCAACGCCGGCGCCCAAAGGCAACTCGGCCACGCCAACCGCAACGCGGGCATGGATGCCGCGCTCGCCCAGGACCGCGTGGAGCAACTCCGAAGCCCCGTTGATCACCTTTGGTTGGGCCGTGAACCCCTCCGCCGACGCCACGAAACCAGCGACGCGGACGATGCGCACGACCTTGTCCAACGACCCCAGTTCGGCCTGCAGAATGCTCAGGGCGTTCAGGGCGCACAGGCGCGCGGCAGCATAACCGTCTTCAGGTGACAGTTCGCGGCCTACTTTGCCGGCATACTGGATTTTGCCGTCGGCCATGGGCAGCTGGCCGGCCACAAACACCAGGTCACCGTGACGTACGGCGCGCGTGTAAGCCCCAGCCGGCTGCGGCGGGGTCGGCAGGGTAATTCCCATCTCCTGCAGCTTCTTGTCCGCGGACATCGAACGGGCTCCTTGTCGTGGGCGGGGTCGCGGTCGCGGCGATCGCCGTCCCGGGGGGCCGGGACGCGCGCGAACCGGGGGGGAATATACGCCCTGGGACCTTTGGGTGCTCGCCCTTCCCGGCCTGCGGTTGGTTGGCTCCAGGGCGGCCCCCGCCTATATTGGCGCGTGCTGGCACGCCGGTACGGCCGCCCGGTAGCGCGCCCGGACACACCGCCCAACCAGGAGAGGGATATGGCAGGATCCGTCATCGGGGCCCAACTGTACACGGTCCGGGACTTCGTCCGCACGCCCGGTGAGGTCGACACCGCCTTCGCGCGGCTGCGCGAGATAGGCTATGAAGCCGTCCAAGTCTCGGGCCTCGGGCCCATCGAGCCAGCGCAGCTGCGCGCCCTGGCAGATAAACACGATCTGCAGATCGTCGCCACCCACATCGGTTTCGAGGACATCGTCAACGACCCTTGCCGGGTCATCGCCGAGCACCGGCTGTGGGGATGTCGACACGTGGCCATCGGCGGCATGCCGGCCGGCTACCGCTCCGCCGATGGCTTCGCCCGGTTTGCTCGCGACGCCGACGAGGCCGTCAAACCGCTGATTGACGCCGGGCTGACGTTCAGCTACCACAACCACAGTTTCGAACTGGAGCGCTTCGGGACCCGTACCGGCCTGGACATCCTCTACGAGGACAGCACGCCGGAGCGTTTCTCTGCCGAGATAGACACCTACTGGATCCAGCACGGTGGTGCCAACCCGGTTTCCTGGCTGAAACGGCTGCGCGGTCGGATGCACCTGGTCCACCTCAAAGACATGGCGGTGATCAACGGCCAGCCCGTGTATGCCGAGGTAGGCGAAGGCAACCTGGAGTGGCCGTCGATCATTGACGCCTGCCGCGAAGCTGGCGTTCAATGGTACCTGGTCGAGCAGGACACCTGCCGCCGAGACCCCTTCGACAGCCTGGCGTTGAGCCTGCGCAACCTCAGGGCCCTGGGTCTCCACTGACCCGGCTCGCGGCCCGCGCCCGTCGCGGGAGACGGTGTCCGGCTCAACCAGGCGATCGGCGCTGGCTCGCTGCGGCACTTATATTTGTCATCTTCCCCTCGGCGCCGTCACGGCGCATTGCACGCACGCCACGGGTCGGTCCAGGCGCCCCTCAAGGGCTCAAGCGACAGGGAGCAGCGCTGACACGAAATGGACAGGCACGCAGGACGGCGACAGTGGAGTGAGTTCGAGGCGTACCGGGAGCTGGTGCTGCCGCCGGAGCAGGCAAGCGGCGGTTTCACCCTGCGCACCGTACTCGGCGTCCTCTTCGTCGCCCTTGTACTGACACCGGGTGAGCTGTACCTGGGTCTCTTCGGCGGCGGCGTCCTGGCGGGTGCCAGCCCTTGGCTGGCCGCCCTGGTGTTCGTCGAACTCGCGCGGCGTTCATTCATCTCGCTCCGCCGGCAGGAGGTTTTTCTGCTGGTGTACGTCGCCGCGGCGTTGGTCACCCTCGACGATGGCGCCTTCTTGGAGCCGCTGTGGCGCCAGTATTTCGTGCGTTCGACGGCTGCGGTCGACAGCGGTGTAGCGGCCATCCTGCCCTGGTGGTGGGTGCCCGGTGCGGAGTCGACCGCGCTAGCCGAACGCACCCTGTTCCACCGCGATTGGCTGTGGCCCCTGGCCGTCCTGGTCGCGGGCACGCTGGTGGGGCGTCTTGCCTGGTTCGCCTCCGGATACCTGTGGTTCCGTCTCGCCTCTGACTACGAACGCCTGCCATTCCCGACCGCCCCGGTCGCGGCACTGGCCTCCATGGCCCTGGCTGAAGAGAGCGGCACCGAGCGGCGCAGCTGGCGGTGGCCCGTGCTCGGTGTGGGTCTGGTCATCGGCCTGGGGTTCGGCAGCGTGTACGTGGGCCTGCCTGCCGTCACCGGGTATCTGGGCAGTCGCCTGTCACTGCTGCCGGCGCCGTTCGTTGACCTGACTTCGCAGGCAGAGCAGGTGCTGCCCGCCGCGCCATTGGGCATCACACTGCACCTGGGCGCCGTCTTCGCCGGCATGTTCCTGCCGTTCTGGCTGGTGGTCGGCGGGTTCTGCGCCGTTCTCGGCCAGTTGCTGGCCGCACCCATGCTGTACCGTGCCGGGCTGCTGCCGCATTGGCAGATCGGTATGGACGCGGTCCGGACCCAGATAGTCGCGGGCGTCGATTTCTGGCGCGCGTTCGCCCTGGGGATCACCGTGGCCGTGGCCATCATCAGCCTGCTCCAGGTAGTCGCCCATGCCCGCGGCCACGGCCGCCAACCGGAACCTGGCGATGGGCAGTCCATGGACTCCACCTGCGGCCACCCGGGGTGCAGTCGGCGCGCGCTCGCTCGAGGCCGCTGCCGCCGGCACCTGCGACGCGGCGATGTCCACCTGTGGCTGGCCCTCACGCTGATGGCTCTGGCCGCTCTGTACCCCCTGGCCATGGCACGGACCCTGTTTCCCGCTATGTTGACCACCGGCACCCTGGTGGTTTTCACCATTCTGGGCTTTGTCTACGCTCCCGTGGCCTCGTACCTGGCCGGGCGCCTTGAGGGCCTAGCTGGACGCGAGGCGTCTCTGCCCCATGTGGATGACGCTGCGCGGGTACTGTCCGGTTACCGCGGGGTCGAGGTATGGCTGGTGCCGTTGCCCGGGCGGACCCTGGGCAGCCAGACCGATACCTTCAGGGCCGCCGAACTCGTCGGGCTCCGTTTCACCAGCATGCTCCAGGCTGAGCTACTGCTGGTCCCGGTGGTGTTGCTGGGCACGCTCGTGTATTGGGCCTACCTGTGGCGCCTGGGACCGGTACCGTCAGAGAACTATCCGTTCGCCGCGTCGGTATGGCCGTTGCGCGCCGTGGACCAGTCGATCCTCCTCTCGAGTACCACCGCCGGACGCCAGTTTGGGCCGGGATCACTCGTGAACGGGGTCCCCCTGGGCACCGACGAGTCGACGTGGGTACCCCGAATGCTGGCCCCGGGCCAGTGGTGGTATTGGCGCGTCCGCGCGTCCCGTGATGCCGACATCGCGGATCCGGCCCAACGCCGCTATGGGCCCTGGTCGTCGGTGGGGTCATTTGCCACGCTGGATGCCAACGGCCTGGTTCCGCCGCGGCCCGAGGGGGCCATCACGATCGGCGCTGGCACTGTGGCTTCGTCAGGCGCCAGCGCGGTCAGCCCGGTGTCCGCGGCGCCAAGCCCTGCTAAGGGCGACAGCGTTGGGGTGCCAGCCCGCAGCGCTCTGGTTCCGGCCGGGGGAGATAGCCTCGACCGACCGGTCGGCGGGGCGCATCGCACGCGGGCCGTCGACAGCCTAACCCGGCCGGGTGAAGCGGCCCCCGCGCCGTCGGCCACGGCGGCTGGTATCCCGGTTCCTGTGCGTCGCGAACCTGCTGACGGGGAGGCGGTACTCGGCTCGACGGCGCTGCTCCGGGCCAGTTGGCCGGCCAGCCAGGCCGTCGGTTGCGTCCTGGAGTTCGAGTTGTCGCCCAGGCCGGACTTCGTCGGCGGGCAGGGGCAGCGCTCGTCTGACCCGTCCCTGTTCCAGGCCACCTTCTGGCGCGACGTGCGGTTGGCCGGTGATCACCGTGACAACGACGGCGATGGACGCGCGGACGAGGAACTGGCTAACGGCCGCGACGACGACGACGACGGCGCGGTTGACGAGGACGTGGCCCATCCTTTCGGCGGGCGCAAGTGGCCGGTCATCGCGTGTGGCGCGGGCCTGGGCTTGGCGACCTACCTGGGGCTCGCGGCGGCCGGATGGCCGCTGTTCCTCCTCTGGGGAGCCGTCCAGGCCACGCAGAGCGTCCCTGCGTTAGTACTGCCGCAGATCGTCGGCGCCCTGATCGGCCGGTTCGGCCTCCAGCGTTGGTATGGCCCGCAGGAGGGCAGACGCCGAGCGATGCTGCTGGCCATCGGTTTCGGCATCGGTCTAGCGCTGGTGGGCACCTTCTGCGCGCTGCTCGGTTTCGGGCTGCAGGCGGCGGCGTCCATCCTCAGCTGAGGCGCGACACTGGGGGTTCGGTCCACGCGGCGGCAGGCAACAGCCAAGGCGGGCTGGTTGGCATCGTCGCGTGCCGAGCTCGGACCACGCACGCGCCGGGCTGGGAACAGCTCCGCGCCGTCAGCCAAACCCGGACGTGCCCGGGGCTCAGGCGCCGGGTCCGTGTGCTCCAGGGGCAGGCCGCCACACGGCCAGCGTGCCCAGGAAGCGCGACGCCGCACGGTCGGCAGCCCCAGAAGCGCGACGCCGCATTGCCAGCATGGACCAGAAGTGCGACTCCGCACGGTCGGCAGCCCCAGAAGCGCGACGCCGCATTGCCAGCCCACCCCGGCGGTCCCTGTCGGGCCCGCGGCGCACGCCTGCGGACCCACGTAAGTCCGGTGGGCCACTCTCACCCGACACCGCGGCCAGCCGCCGGGTGGACCGAGCTGGCGCCCCCCAACGCGACCGTTCGACCGCGTCAGGGCCCCGCGCAGGAACCGTGCTCAGGCGCGCTCGGTCGGGTCAGAGGCAGCGACAGCGGCGCTCCGGGCGTTGCGGCGCTGCCAGAGCAGCGCCGGCCCGCCGGTGCACAGGTAAGCCAGGGTGGCGATGGCATGCACAGCGGTGGCACACGCAAGTGCCTTATCCTGCGGCACGCCATACAGATGCACGAGCGACTTGCTGAAGAACAGATGGTAGGATCCGGCAGCCCCCGGCGTCGGCACCGCGACGCCGAAAGCCGACAGGGTCATGATCACCAGCGAGGCACCGAAGTCCAGTCCGTAACCCGCCCCTAGGTCGACGATGCGGAACCCCTCGTAGATGATCATCACATAGCCGATGTTCAGGACCACAGAACCGGCCAGGATCTCCAGGTACGAGGACGGTGAACGCAGCGCGTCCAGCCCTGCCAGGAAGGTGCGCAGCAGCGAACCCGTGCGGGCCGCTGCAGTTGGCCAGACGCGGTTGAGCAGTCCGACCAGCAACGCGACCGCGCGTTCCTGGTACACCGAGACGGCGGCCAGCCCAACCAGGATCAGGACGCAGCCGCCGAAGGCCACCAGACCCAGGGTTGCCATCCAGGGGAACACCTCGGCGATACGGTCGTGCACCAGCAGGAAGGAGATCCCCAGGCACAGCAGCAGGAAGACAATGTCAATGATGCGCTCGACCAGAACGGTGGCCAACGTGGCGCTCAGGACCACACCGCGCGTCCACTTCAGGCTGACAGCCCGCAGGGCCTCGCCCGATCGCGGGACGACCACGTTGGCGGCATAGCAGATCGCCAGCGCGACGGTGGCATCGCGCACCGTCACCTGGGGGGCAAAGGAGGCCATCAGCACGGTCCAGCGCCGCGCCCGGACCACCAGCGTACCCAGCGTGGTCGCCACCAGCGCCGCGGTCCACGTTAGCGACACCGACCGCAACTGCGCGACCAGTCCCCAGCCATCCACGTCTTTGAAAGCCCAGTACAGGAACACGACCATCAACCCGACGGCCAGGGCCAACTGGAGCAGCGCTCGCGGGCGGTTGGCGGCCACGACGTTCAGGCCTGGCGGACCGGCGGCACGATGGCCCGGTCCTCGAGCATCTGCAGCACCCGTTCGGCCGCCTCCTCGGCTGTGCACGCCCCGGTGGCAATCGCCAGCTCAGGTGCCTGCGGCGCCTCGTACGGCGCGTTGACGCCGGTGAAATCGCGCACCTCACCGGCCCGCGCCCGACGGTACAGGCCTTTGGGGTCGCGCTGCTCGCAGACCTCCACCGGCGCGTCGACAAACACCTCCAGGAACCGTCCCGGTGGCAGCAGGGCCCGCACCTGATCGCGGTCGGCCCGGCAAGGGCTGACAAAGCTGGCCAGGGTGATCAGGCCGGCATCGACAAACAGCTTCCCCACCTCGCCGACGCGGCGGATGTTCTCGCTCCGGTCGGCCGGAGAGAAACCGAGATTGGCGTTCAAACCGTGACGCACATTGTCGCCGTCCAGGACATAGGCCAGGCGGCCGCGGAGGAGGAGTTGGTGCTCCACCGCAAAGGCGATGGTGCTCTTGCCCGAGCTGGGCAGACCGGTCAACCAGACCAGGACGCCCGTCTGGCCCAGAAGGTCAGCGCGCGCCTGGGCGTCCACGCTGCCGCGATGCCACACTACATGGGGGGAGGTGGTCAACGTCAAAACGGTTGCCCCGCGGTCGAAAAGGGGTGAGGCCACAGCGCGAACTAACCCGGCGGCCGCCAGACGGGAGACACGATGCCGGCAGGGGTAGGAGCCGCAGGGCCCGACCACGGAGGTGCCGACGCCGCCGGCCCCATGGCGGTCGGGCGCGTGCCGCCGGTGGCCACCCCCACGCGTTGGCCCGGACTGGGCTTGGTCCCGAACGGTACCGCGGCGGTCGACCCCCGTCAAGCGAGCCCGCGTTACTCTAACTCGTCGCTGTCAACATCGCCAACCCACGTGCCACGGTCTTCGCCTCGGCAGATGCGCTCCATCGTTCCCTGTTCGCCGAAGTCAAAGACGTGGATCGGCAGGTGGTGATCACGCGCCAGCAACACCGCTGACTGGTCGATGATGGTCAGGTTCTGGCGCAGAATGGTGTTGTAGTGCATCCGCCGGTACATCCGGGCGTCGGGCACAGTACGCGGATCCGCGGTGAAGATGCCACGGGCCCGGTTCTTGGCGAAGAGCAGAGCCGTGGACCGCGTTTCGATGGCTCGCTGGGCCGACGTGTAGTCAGTAGTCACGTAAGGGTTACCGGTCCCCGCGGCGAAGATCACGATGTACCCCTTCTCAAGGTGGTGCACGGCCCGCAGACGGATGAACGGTTCGGCCACCGAGTTGATGGGTATGGCCGTCATCACCCGCACCTCGGTCTGCCCGCCGGCCCGCGCTACCAAGACGCCGCGCAGAAGCAGGCTGTTCACGACCGTACCCATCATGCCGATGTTGTCAGCTTCGGCGCGTTCGATGCCCCAGTTGGCGCTGACATTGCCGCGGAAGATATTGCCGCCACCGATGACCACTGACACGGCCACCCCGAGCCGGCGCAGACCGAGTACCTGTTCGGCAATGTGGTCGAGCGCTTCGGGGTCGAAACCGAAATCGTTCCGCCCGGACACCGCCTGACCGCTGAGCTTCAGCACCACCCGCTCGTAACGCATATCCCGTCCCCTCCGTATGGGTCCGTGGGCCCGTCCACCCACCGCGTCATCGCCCCGCAGGGCCGGCAGACACCCCGTCAGTCTGGATCACAGCAGACGCCCCGGCCGGACACCAGCTGCGCCGGGGAATGCCGCTGCCGCTGCGCCGACCTGGTCAACAAACACGTCCACCTGGCGGCCCGCCATGCCAAGAAGGGCCGCGCTCTGGGTCACCACCCGCCGCACAGCAGCGGCGTCCAGCGGAAACCGGGCGTCGGCGCCGAGCCGCTCGGCCAGGTCATTCTCGCTGAGGCCCTGCTCGCGCATCGCCAGGGCCACAGCCACGGCGTGCTGCCTGATGGCCTCGTGGGCCTGCTCCCGTCCGGCCCCGGCCCGCACGGCCTCCATCAACAGGGTGGTGGTGGCCAGGAAGGGAAGGTACCGTTCCAGGTCGCGCCGGATCACGGCTTCGTAAGCGCCCATCTCAGCCAGGACGTGCAGGGCCGTCTCGAGCATGCCGTCGAAAGCGAAAAAGGCATCCGGCAGCGCCACGCGACGAACCACCGAGCAGGACACGTCACCTTCAAACCACTGGTCGCCGGCCAGGCCGCCGAGCATGTGCACATAACCGCCCAGAACGACCTGCAGGCCGTTGATGCGTTCGGTGCTGCGCGTGTTCATCTTGTGCGGCATCGCCGAAGAGCCGACCTGCCCCGGGGCAAACCCTTCGGTAAGCATCTCGCCGCCCGCCATCAGGCGCACGTTGCGCGCCAGATTGGCCACCCCTGAGCCTAGCTGGAACAGGCACGAAACGACTTCGAAATCAAGACTGCGGGGGTAGACCTGGCCCACGGCGTTCAGTTCGCGGCCAAAACCCAAGTGGTGGCGGACGCGCTCCTGCAGGGAGGCCAGGCGATCTTCGTCGCCGTCAAGCAGGGTGAGTTGGTCCAGTCCTGTGCCCACGGCGCCCTTGAGGCCGCGGAGGGGGTACCGCGCCAGCAACTCCTGCAGCCGGGCCAGGGCCTGCAGCATTTCCTCACCAAACATCGCCAGGCGGCGACCTAGGGTGGTCGGCTGAGCGGCGGCATAGTGGGTGCGCCCGACCACCGTCAGGTCGCGCCACTGACGCGCCCTGATGGCCAGGGCAGTGAGCACGGCTACGTATTTGTCCGCCACCAGGCGGAGGGAACGCAGCACCTGGTACTGCTCCACGTTGTCGGTCAGATCGCGGCTCGTCATGCCCCGGTGGAGGTGCTCGCAGCCGGCCAGCGCGCAGAATTCCTCGATGCGCGCCTTCACGTCGTGGCGCAGGGCTGCCTCCCGGCGGGCAATGGAGGCCACATCGACCTGATCTTTGACCGCCTCGTACGCGGCGATGGCCGCCTCCGGCACCGGCAGGCCCAATTCGCTCTGGGCCCGCATGACCGCAATCCAGAGCTCACGCTCGAGCCGGATGCGGCCAGCCTCGGACCAGAGGGACTGGAGGGCCGCGCTGGCATAGCGACCGGCCAGAACATTCGCGATGGGTTCGGACATCGGGACCTCCAACGAGGAGCGGGCCGGGTCGGTGACGGCGCCTGTGCCGTCAACGTTAGGTCACAACCACGCCGACGCCAAGGCGACCGGTTTACCGCACCCACCACGAGCGCTATTTTCGCCTCCCGCGTGCCCGGACGCGGGTCACCTGCGGCGAGGGATCCGGTCCGGCCCCCGAGCACGGCCCAAACCCGCCGGGCGCCTGCCCCGGACCTGCCACGGAGCCCCCATGGAACTGCGAGAGACCCGCGAGCCACACGCCTGGCGCCTCGACCTGATGGAGGGAGAGGTATCCATTTCACGCTGCTGGGTGGTCGACCGTCACCTGCGTGTGGGGCACGCGGCGCTGGCGACGGGCGGGATCGGCGGCGTCGGCACCCTCGAGAGCCATCGGCATCGCGGTTACTCGCGGCAGATCCTTGAAGCAGCGGTGCAGCTGATGGAACGCGAACGACTTCCGCTGTCATTCCTCCACGGGATCCGCGACTACTACCATCGCTTCGGCTTCATCACCTGCATGCCCGAGCACGACTTCAGCCTCGATACTCGTGATGCCGAACGGGCCGTCGCCGGCTACCGCACCCGGCCCGAGAAACCGGGCGACCAGCGCCGTCTGACCGCCATGTACAACCGGGATAACGCCGGCCGCACCGGTTCGGCGCAGCGGCCCTGGCCAACGGCCGGCGGGCCCGGACGGGGGAGCGGTTGGGGCGTACCAGGAGCCGTTGAGGTGGTCGTCGATGAGCGCGATCGCCCGTTGGGTTATGTTGCCTACGACGACGTGGCCGATCGCTGCCGGGCGTCGGAGGTAGGCGGCGTCGGCGAAGCCGTGTTTGCCACGGTGCTGGCTTTCATGGCGAGCCGTGCCGTGACCCTGCGCCGGGAACGGCTTTCATTCTGCCTGCCGGCCGACCACCCGTTCGCCGTGTACTGCCTGGACTACGGGCTCCAGCTGACCACGCTCCATCCGCGCAACGGCGGCGGCATGGGCCGCATCATCGACCAAGAGATCTGCCTGCAGCAGTTGCTGCCCGAACTGGCCAGCCGCTGGGGCAGCATGGACCGGACGCTGAGCCTAGGCCTGCACACGGATCTGGGACGGGCCACCCTGGGATGGGTCGGCGACCAACTCCAATACCGCTCGGGAGCGGGCCGGGGTGCCGTGCGCCTGCAGCAAACCAACCTGACCCAGCTCCTGCTCGGGTATGTCGCGGTCGAGGACTTGGTCGGCCTGGGCCGCCTGAGCGGAGCGCGGCCAGCGCTGCAGCTGATGGCTCGCCTCTTCCCGCGTCAGCAGGCCCATTTATATTGGGCCGATCGCTTCTGAAGACCGACGCTACCGGCGCCCTCAGTCGCCGATGCGGTCTGCCAGTTGGCCGATGGCGACAGCGAAGTAGGTGGAGTTGTTCCACCGCTTGAGCGCCTGGAAATTGCCGTAGGTCAGGAAAGCCCGCCCGTTACCGCGGGCGGGACGGACCAAGCGCGCAGCCAGTTCAAGCTCGGGCAACGGACCGCCGTCAACCTGACGCACGCCCAGTCGTTGCCATTGGCTCAGTGCCTGCGTGGTGGAATCCCAGGCCGCCGGCGCGTTGGCTGGCAGCCGCACCTCGCGTCCCCACGTCTGGTCATCACGCCATCCCAACGAGGCCAGCAGGTTGGCCGCCGACGCCAGCACGTCGGGCACCGTGCCCCAGATATCGCGCCGACTGTCTTGATTGAAGTCCACACCGGCCGCCAGCAGGGTCGAGGGCATGAACTGAGGCTGTCCCATGGCACCGGCCCACGAGCCGATCAACTGGGGCCGTTGGACCCAGCCTTGGTTGAGCAGCTCCAGAGCGGCCAGCAGCTCCTGGCGGAACAGGTCCGGTCGCCGGCCTGACCACGCCAGCGTTGCCAGCGCCGGGATTACGGGTGTGCGCCCCATGTTGGCGCCATAGTCGGTCTCCAGGCCCCACAGCGCCATCAGGAATCGCGGTTGGACGTGGTATTGTCCGCTGACGCGAGTCAGCAGCTCGCGGTGCTGCTGCTTCAGGTAACGGCCGCGGGCCACCCGGCCCGGACTGACGGCGCCGCGGAGGTAACGCGCCAGCGTGACCGTGACTTCGGGCTGCCGGCGCTCCTGCTCCAGCACGGTCGTCACCGGCTGCAGGTGGGTCAGGGTGCTGTCCAGCAGCCCCGGCCGGACGCCATGGGCCGCGGCTTGACTGCGGAAAGTCGCTAACCAGGTGGCGAAGTCGGCATCGGCCGCCATGGCTCTGGCCGTTGGCAGGAGGAGCAGCCCGGCCAACGCCCAGGCCGGTGGCGACGCCAGCCGGCGGTTGCCAGGGCGGGGACCGTGGAGTGGCAGGGGAGCAGGCATGTCTCTCGCTCTCTGTCCGGGGTGAGCCCCCGGTCGGTAGCCGGCCCTGCAGCGGGCGCGCCGGCAGGGCCGGTGCCAGGAAGGGCGGGGGCGGGGCCCGGCCGCCCGGCGGTTGGCCGGCCAGCTCAGTCACGCGGTTGGGCGGCGATGCCTCGACCGGGGCCCCGCCCTCCTCGACCTGGGTTCGGGCCGACCGAACGGGGCTGACCCGGCCAACCGTTGCCCCTACCGGCGAAGACCGGCGCCCTTCGGATTTGGGGTACGGGGACCCGAACAGGCGCCGCCGCGCCACGTTCCGGCTGCCCGTCGGCTACGCTGGCCCCGGTCGGGGCCGGACGTAGGCGCCCAACCTTAGCACCGGCTCGGCCGACCACCCGCCACGGCGACCGCCCCCTTGGCCCGACCGGACTCCCATGCTAACATAGGACGGCAGGCGCGGACGTGCTCCCTTACCGACGGCCGCGCCACCCTGAATCGACGCCACCGCTGGCCAGGGCGACCGGGCGCATGGGTCTCCGCTGGCCGAGGAGGACCGCCATGGCCCTGTTTGTCGGCATCGTCGGCCTGCCCAACGTGGGGAAGTCGACCCTCTTCAACGCCTTGACGCGTGGGCATGCGGAAGCCTCCAACTACCCCTTCTGCACGGTGGAGCCCAACGTCGGCATGGTGGAGGTACCGGACGAGCGCCTGCTGCAACTGGCCGCCGTGCTCGCGCCCGAGAGCTGCACGCCCACCCACGTTCGCTTCGTCGACATCGCTGGCCTGGTCCGCGGCGCCAGTCAGGGCGAGGGCCTCGGCAACCGGTTCCTCGGACACATCCGCGAAGCCGACGCTATCGTGCACGTGCTGCGCTGCTTTGCCGACCCCGAAGTGATGCACGCCGACGGCGGCATCGACCCCCAAAGGGACGCATCGACGGTCGAGACCGAGCTCCTGCTGGCCGACTTGGAGGCGGTCGAGAAGGCGCTGCCGCGTCTGGACAAGGTCGTCCGCACCGACCCCCGGTCGCCGCAGCGTCTCGAGTACCTCACCCTGCAGCAGATACGCGACGGACTGGCGGCCGGTCGACCGGTTCGGAGCCTGGACCTGCCACCGGAAGCAGTCGCCGCTGTGCGCCACCATGCCCTGCTCACCGCCAAACCAGTGCTCTACGTCGGCAATGTCGGCGAGGAGGACGCCGTCGACGGCGGCGCCTGGGCCGCGCGCCTGGAGACCTGGTTCGGTCCCGGCCGGAGCTGCTGCGTCGCCAGCCGCATCGAGGCCGAACTGGCGGAGTTGGCACCGGCCGAACGGCGCGAATTCATGGACACAATGGGGCTGCAGCACAGCGGCGTTGAGCGGCTGGTGCTGGCCGCCTACCAACTGCTGGACCTGATCACCTTCTACACCACGGCTCACAACCGTCTGCAGGCGTGGCAGCTGCCGCGGGGGACGGCAGCGCCGGCAGCAGCGGGCCGCATCCATCGCGACATGGAAGCCGGGTTCATCCGCGCCGAGGTCGTCGCCTGCCAGGATCTGCTGGCCTGCGGCTCGCTGACGCACGCCCGCGAGGAGGCCAAGCTGCACGCCCACGGCCGCGACTACCTGATCACCGACGGTGACGTGGTGCACTTCCTCTTCAAGCCCGCCTGAGCGCGCGGGTTGCCTTGACCCGTCCGGGCAACCCGTCTATCTTTCGCCGACAGCAGGACATACCCACCTGGTGGCGAGGTCGTGCATGGGGCAGGCGCTGGGCCTGATCGAGACGCGTGGCTGGGTCGCCATGGCCGAGGCGGCGGACGCCATGGTCAAAGCCGCCCTGGTCGACGTGCTGGGCTGGCACCAGGTGGGCGGCGGTCTGGTTACGGTTGCGGTACAGGGCGACCTGGCCGCGGTCAAGGCGGCCGTCGACGTGGGCGCCGTTGCCGCCAGTCGCGTCGGCGAGGTGGTCGCCGTCCACGTCATCGCTCGCCCCCACGCCAGTCTGGTCCCCCTGATACCGTTGCGCCCCCGTTGATTGGCCCCCTGGCCGTACCACCGGCCTCAAGGGGGTGGGTCACGGCCCTGCGCCTGGCCATAGCGGTGGGCCTGGTGGCAGTGACGCTGGCCTGGGTCCATCCCCACGAGTTGCTGCAGGCCGTGCGCCAGGTCGGCCCGTTCCGCCTGGCCAATGCCGCCGCGCTGGGGCTGACGGGCCTGGCACTGCAGTGGTGGCGGTGGTACGGGCTGCTGGCCGCAGCCGCACCGGCAGTCACCCTGCGTGAGGCGTGGCACACCCTGTTGGTGGGTTTCGGGTTGGGGCTAGTCTCGCCCGGACGCCTGGGCGAGTTAGGGCGGGGAGCCTTTTCGCCTCCCCAGCGCCGCACCCAGCTCGCTGCCCTGGCCCTGGTGGACCGCGCCAGTTCCGCCGCCGTCTGCCTGGTGGTCGCCGGCGTGGCGCTGACCACGGTGGCGCCCGGGTGGGGTGGCTTGGCCTGGGTGTCGCTGGCGGGCATGGCCGGTGTGGCACGCTGGGCCTGGCCGCGGAACCGCGGCCGGCCCATCCGACGGCGGGTGGCGGCGTTCCTGGCCCCGGTCCGCCTGCTGCCGGCCGTTGCCTGGCGCCGGCTCCTGGGCCTGTCGGCGGTCGCCAACGCGGTCCTGTTCGTCCAGTTCGCCGTGCTGCTGGGTCCCGTCGACGCGGGGGCTGTCAGGTTGGCCCAGGCCACGCCCTTGGTTTTCGGCCTGAAGACCATGGTGCCGCTGTCGCTGGTCGATCTGGGCGTCCGCGAAGCGGCTGCGGTGGTAGTTTTCACCCGTCTGCAGTTGGACCCGGCACCGGCCTTTGGTGCAGCTGTGCTGGTGTTTATACTTAACGTCCTGATGCCCGGGTTGGCGGGCCTGGTCCTGGTTTACCGACAGGTCGGCCGCGATCCGCTCGGCAGTCCCGAGCGATAGCAACACCTGAAACGCGAGAGAGGTGGCAGGAATGAACTCGGTGTATGCACTGCGGCGCGAGATCTGCGAGGTGGGTCGGCGGACGTATCAGCGCGGCTACGTGGCCGCCAACGACGGCAACATCAGCTGCCGGATGAGTGACGACCGGGTGCTGTGCACGCCCACCGGCGTGAGCAAAGGATTCCTCAGCGAGGACATGC
Organism: uncultured Gemmatimonadota bacterium; assembly: GCA_903893785.1. Classification (GTDB taxonomy): domain Bacteria; phylum Latescibacterota; class UBA2968; order UBA8231; family UBA8231; genus CAITNQ01. The sequence goes on along the minus strand of CAITNQ010000199.1, from coordinate 19,056 downwards.
TGGCGATCTGCGACATGGACGGCAAGCAGGTGGCCGGCAGCCTGAAGATCTCATCAGAGGTCCGCATGCACCTGGAGATCTACCGCGTGCGCGCCGACATCAACGCGGTGGTCCACGCCCACCCGCCGACCGCCACCGGCTTTGCCGTGGCCGGCATCGATCTGACGCAGTGTGTTCTCCCGGAAGTCATCTTGGGCCTTGGGGGAATCCCACTGGCGGCGTACGGCACGCCCGGTGGACCCGAGATCGTCGAGCCCATCCTGCCCCTGGTGCGCGAGTACGATGCCATCCTGATGGCCAACCACGGCGTCGTGACCCTGGGCCGCAACCCGATGGACGCCCATTTCCGCATGGAAACCGTCGAGCACTTCGCGCAGATCGCCCTGGTGGCCCACCAGCTGGGCGCGGTGAAGACGCTCAACCCCAGACAGGTCGATGACCTGATCCGGATCCGCGGCAACTACGGGATCACCGACCGTCCCGGTTGTCAGGTGAACGCGGCCGCGCCGCCGAGCGTGCTGCCCAGTCGCGAACCCGATGACGAAGCCAAAGCCGCCGGAGGCGAAGCGGCCGCCGAACTGGTCGAGCGCGTGACCCGCGAAGTAATGCGCCAACTCCGCAACGCCTGACAATCCCAACCGACACGATGGCAGGACCCGGTCAGCGACCGGGGGAGAGTGGACAGCGATGCGCCGGCGTTGGTGGGGGTACGTGGTAGCAGGCTTGGTGTTCACCGCTGCAGACGGCCAGGAACCGGCAACCGTGGAGCATGTGGCCAATGGCGAGCGGTACGCCGCCTCTGGCCAGTACGATCTGGCCCTGCAGGAGTATGAACTGGCGCTCACCGCCGGCGCCGGCAGCGCGGGCTTCCTGAACCGCCTGGCGGACTTGTACGCCCGCAACCAGAAGTACCCCGAGGCCATCGATGCGTTTCGCCGCTCGCTGCGCGAGAAGCCAGCGCAGTTGGCCGCGTATGGCGGCTTGGGCGAGGTGTTCCTGGCTGCCGGGCAGTTGGACTCCGCCGTCGCTGCCGTGCGTCAAGCTGTGGCCATCGCGCCGCGCGAGTCTTCCGTGCGCAGTTCGCTGGGGTTCCTGCTGCTGCAGGCCGACGACCTGGGGTCTGCCCGGGCCGAACTGGACACGGCCCTGGCACTGGATCCGGCCAACCCCGAGGCGCACCGGTACCGGGGGTACTACCTGACGCAGGTGGACAGCACCGAGGCTGCTATCGCTGAGTACCGGCGGTTGGCGGAGCTGGTGCCCGATCATTTCGAGGCGCGGAACAACTTGGCGTTCCTGCTGGCCAAACAGGGGCGCTACCAGGAGGCCCTGGCCGCGTACCAGCAAGCCCTGGCCGTGGCGCCCGACGCCCAGCTGGTCTATGCCGTCAATGCGCGCATGGACGAGGTGCGCGCCAAGGCGGCCGGGAAGATGCGAGCCCGCTGCATCTTGGTGCGCAGCAGCGGCGAGGCCGAGGATCTCCGCGAACGCATCGGCAAGGGCGAGGACTTCGCCGAACTCGCGCGCGAGTTCTCACTCGGTCCGGCCGCGGCCGAGGGCGGCGATGTGGGTTACTTCGGCCCCGGCGAGCTCATGCCGGATTTCGAGGCTGCGGTGGCCCGCCTGGGCGTGGGCGAAGTGGGCGCCGTCCTGACCGTCCAGAACGGGTACATGGTTATCCAGCGCCTCGAGTAAGACAGGGGGACGCCGTGCGCCCGCAATTGGTCACGGAAACAGCGGCGGCCGTGGCGTTGGCCACGGTCCTGGGCCTGATCAAGATCCCCCTGCCGCAACTGATCAACGGGGGTTCGGTCAGCCTGGAGACCCTGCCGGTGCTGATCGTCGCCTGCCGGCACGGGGCGCGGGTGGGCCTGCTTACCGGTGTCGGCCTGGCAGTGATCAATCTGCTCCTCGAGCCCGTCGTGGTCCACCCGGCCCAGGTTCTGCTCGACTACCCGCTGGCCTACGGCGGCCTCGGGTGGGTCGCCGGATTGATCGGTCAGGTGCCCGGACCGGCCGCCGCCGCCCCCGAATGGCTGGCGCGCGTCCGGGTGGTCGCCGCCATGGTGGCCGGTAACAGCGCCCGTCTGGCCGCTCACTTCGCCTCGGGAACCATCTTCTTTGCCGCCTATGCCCCACCCGGGCAGGCGGCCTGGATCTATTCGCTGGTCTACAATGCCAGCTACCTGGGACCGCAGCTGCTCCTACATATCCTCCTGCTGCAGCTCGTTTTCCGCCTGCTCACCCAACACCGTTGACGAGGTCTGCATGACGGCCACCCCGGCGTTGGATCCACCCGCACGCGTGCTGCTGGGCCCCGGGCCCAGCCCGGTCCATCCGCGGGTGTACCGCGCCCTGTCAGCCCCCCTCGTGGGCCATCTCGATCCCGAGTTCATCGCCCTGATGGAGCGCACCAAGGACCTGCTGCGGCGGGTGTTCCAGACCCGGAACACGCTCACGCTGCCGATTTCGGGCACGGGGAGCGCGGGCATGGAGGCCTGCATGGTCAATTTCGTTGAGCCAGGCGATCGCGTCGTGGTGGCCGTGTGCGGGCTATTCGGCCAACGCCTGGCTGAGGTGGCCCGGCGCTGCGGGGCCATGGTGACCGCCGTGGAGGCTCCCTGGGGCGAGCCCGTGCCGCCGGAGGCGCTGGCCGCTGCGGTGATGAAGGAGCGCCCGAAGCTGCTGGCCGTGGTCCACGCCGAAACGTCGACCGGGGTGCTGCAGCCGGTGGCGCCGCTGGCCGACGCCGCCCGTGAGTGCGGGGCCCTGTTGTTGGTCGATACGGTCACCTCACTGGGAGGCGTGGAGGTTGATGTTGACGGGTGGGGGATCGACATCTGTTACAGCGGCACCCAGAAGTGCCTGAGCTGCCCACCCGGCCTGGCGCCGATCACGGTCAGCGATCGAGCCCTGGCCGCGCTGCACCAGCGCCACGCGCCGGTCCAGAGTTGGTACCTGGATTTGGGGATGATCGAGCAATACTGGGGACAGGACCGGGTGTACCACCATACCGCGCCGGTGTCGATGGCGTACGCCCTGTACGAGGCCCTGCGGCTGATCGACGAAGAGGGCCTGCCTCGGCGCTGGGCTCGCCACCAGGCCAACCACGAACGGCTGGTCCGTGGCCTGGAAGCGCTGGGCCTATCGTTGCCCGTAGCGGCCCCCTGGCGCCTGCCGAGCCTCAATGCGGTGAGCATTCCCGACGGCGTCGACGATCTGGCCCTGAGGCGAGCCCTGCTGCGTGACTGGAACATCGAGATCGGTGGCGGCCTGGGGCCATTGAAAGGGCGCATCTGGCGGGTGGGCCTGATGGGGCATGGCGCCACAGCTGAGAACGTGGTGCTGCTGTTGACCGCCCTGGGCAGCCTTCTGGCGGCCCACGGGTTCAGTGTGCGCCCGGGAGCGGCAGTCGAGGCCGCACTGGCGGTCTGAGCCCACGAGCGCCTCGGGGGCGAACGCCAACCGCTTGGCCACAGGCGTCAGGAAGGCGGAAAAACCTTCCATAGAGCGCGAACGCGACCTGACTGCGTGATGTTGGTACCCCAAGATATTGTGGTGTTGCAGATACCGTTATCCCAGCAGGAGAACGGGCCACGGCCGGCGCCGATGCCCGACAGCAGCGCGCAACCGGCACGGCAATTGCTCAGTTGGTCACCATGTCGCGTTCCCGGCGGGGCGTCGCGGTTGTGCGACCGCGACGGCGGCGGTTAACCCGGGCGGAGTGGTCGCATGACGCGTCCACCCCGCTCGGGGCCGGCCTCCACCTGCGGGTAGCTGGCTGCCAGGGACGATGAGCGCCGCGAACGGCGGCCCATACGGTACGAGAGGCGGGTGCCATGAACGAGCAGGAACTGCGTGACGTCGTCGGCCAACTTGAGGCGCTCGATTCCCTGGCGACGCTCTTCCGCCGCCTGTGGTACGAGAAGGTGCGGGCTGAGATCAGCGACGAGAAGACCCGGGCGTACCTGATGGTCTTCGATGACGCCTTTCCGGGCCTGAACGAGGTGCTGGCTTTCGTCCGCCGAACCGCCGAGCCCATGGCGAGCGGCGACGCCGAGACGGTCCGCCAAGAATTCCATGCCCTGACCGCCCGGCTACTGGGACGCGAACCCGACATCCGTCCGGGCTACGGCGCCGATATGGAATTCGAGGACGCGGTCTTCCTGCCCGAAGAGTCGGCCCACGGGGTGGCCCGTACGGCGGGCCGCAACGGCAGGAGCGAGCGGGGCGCGTCCGCTGACGACGCCGAGTTGGACCGCCTCTTCAACGAGGCGCCGGCGCCGCCTACCCCGGCCCGGACCGCGCCGGAGGCCGGCGCCCGCGCGACGCGGCCCCAACCTGCCCCGGAACCCGCCAGTGATGACGGGGAAGAGGCGGAGGACCTGAGTGAACTGCTCGGGGCCGTCGCCGACGAGGACGAGGAAGAAGACGAGGAGTTCGAGGAGGAACTGGAGGACGACGAGGGGGATCCGGCGGCTGCGAGCGATGACGACGCCGAGGACGACGAGGACGACGAGCCCGAAGATGAGGAACTCGACTTGGCGCAGTTGCTGGCCGAGGATGACGAGGACGACGAAGACAGCGCGGACGAACCGGAAGCGGATGAAGACGATGAGGAGATCGACCTCGCGTCGCTGCTGGCAGAAGATGAGGATGACGAAGAGGCGAAACCCGCCGCGGCAACCGACGACGATGACGACGACGATCTGGCGGCCCTTCTGGGTGACGACGAGGAAGCCGATCTGACCGGCCCTGAGATCTCCGACGACGAGATGCAGGCCCTGCTGGCCTCTGCCGACGAAGAAGAAGAGCCCCCGCCGAAGCGCAAGACCACGGCCCCGCCGCCACCGCCGCCGGCTGCCAAGAAGAAGGCGCTGCCACCGCCGCCACCGCCCGCCGCCGCCCGCCGCAAGGCACCGGCCTTGCCCGAGAAGGGCAAGAAGGCATCGCGGTTCGAGGATATGGAGGGCGGCGACCAAACGATGTCCAACGAAGAGATCGACAAGCTTCTGGGTTGACCGGCAGCGCCCCTTCTGGCGGCCGTCCGGGGCCCGCGCACGGCGCGGGCCCCATTGCTTTGCCGGCTGGCCAGGTGCTTGCTCCGCCGCGTCGGTGTGGGTAGATTACCGCCGCCCGGCCCTCGCCGGCAGATTCCGTATTTCCTTGCCCCGCCCCTTGCGCGCCAGCCGCCCGCCCCAGGTAAGACTCGATGTCGTACCGGTCGTGGTTCCAGTGCATGCACTGCGCCGACGAGCGTTATCCGCTCCATGAGGTGATCTACCAGTGCCGCCGCTGCGGCGGCCTGCTGCAGGTCGAACATGACCTGGCGGCTTTGAGCCAGCGCTCCGGGCAGGCTTGGCGCGACCTGTTCGACCAACGCTATATGCGCACCGAATACCCCTATGGCAGTGCGGTCTGGGGGAAGAAGGAAATGGTGTGCCCGGCAGTCGAAGACCACAACGTCGTGTCCATGTACGAGGGAGGCAGCAACCTGTTCTGGGCCGAGCGGCTTGGGCAACAACTCGGCGTGCAGGACCTATGGGTGAAGCAATGCGGCAACAGCCACACAGGGTCCTTCAAAGACCTCGGTATGACTGTCCTAGTGTCCATGGTGAAGCAGATGCGCGCCGACGGACAGGCTGTCCCGGCCGTGGCGTGTGCTTCGACGGGCGATACCTCGGCCGCCCTGGCGGCCTACTGCGCGGCCGCCGCCATACCGGCCATTGTGTTCCTGCCCAAGGACAAGGTGTCCGTAGCGCAGCTCATCCAGCCGATCGCCAACGGCGCTCTGACCCTGTCGCTGCGGACGGATTTCGACGGCTGCATGAAGCTGATTCAGGAGGTGTGTCACCGCGAAGGCATCTACCTGGCCAACTCGATGAATTCGCTGCGCATCGAGGGGCAGAAGACCGTGTCGATCGAGCTGGTGCAGCAGTGCGACTGGCAGGTTCCCGACTGGGTGGTGATCCCGGGCGGCAATCTCGGAAATGTCAGCGCCCTCGGCAAAGGCTTCGCGGAAATGCACGCTCTGGGCCTGATCGATCGCCTGCCGCGCCTCGTCGTGGCTCAGGCACAGAACGCCAATCCACTGTATCAGAGCTATTTACGAGATTTTTCAGAATTCCATCCGCAGGTAGCACGCAAGACCCTGGCGAGCGCCATCCAGATTGGCGATCCAGTCAGTCGCGACCGTGCCATCCGCGCCTTGCGGCAATTCCACGGGGTGGTCGAGGAGGCCAGTGAAGACGAGCTGGCCGATGCCTGTGCCCAGGCCGACCGCACCGGGTTATTCACCTGCCCGCACACCGGCGTGGCCCTGGCAGCCTTGACCAAGCTGGTCCGTCGCGGGGTGGTCGGCCCCACGGACAAAGTCGTCGTCGTGTCGACGGCCCACGGGCTCAAATTCCCCGAGTTCAAGGTCCGCTATCACGAAGACCGCCTGGCCGAGCAGGGCGTGACGGCGCGACGGCGCAACGAACCGCTCGAGTTGGACGCCGAGTTGGGCCCGGTTCGCGACGCCGTTCGCCGCGCCCTCGATCGCGGGTAACCGCTGGCCGATGAGACCGGCGGCCGCCCTTGCCGGATCCGGGGGCCTCCTGTAGGTTGTGCCCAATGCCATCCCGCGAAAAGGGGGACAACTTGGCCCTGACCACCTGTCCGGAACGGCGTCGACCCCGCCGGCTGCGACACCTGGCCGGTATCCGCTCCATGGTGCGCGAGACGCGCCTGTGCCGCGACAACCTGATCATGCCGCTGTTTGTCTGCCCGGGCACGGGGGTGCGGCACGAGATCCAGTCAATGCCAGGCAACTTCCAGTTGTCGCCCGACCTGTTGGTCGAGGAGTGCCGCGAACTGGCTGGGCTCGGGATTCCTGCCGTGCTGCTCTTCGGCATCCCGCCGACAAAAGACGCGGTCGGCAGCGGCGGCTACGACCCGGAAGGGATTGTGCCCCAGGCGCTGACGGCGATCAAAGCCGCCTGCCCGGAACTGGTCCTGGTAGCCGACGTATGCCTGTGCGAATACACAGACCACGGCCACTGCGGCGTGCTGCACGACGGCAAGGTGCTCAACGAGCCCACGGTTGAGTTACTGGTGCGCTCGGCTCTTACCTATGCCGACGCCGGGGCTGACCTGATCGCCCCCTCTGACATGATGGACGGCCGCATCGGGCGGATCCGTGACGCGCTGGACGGCCATGGCCATCGCGACCTGCCGATCATGTCCTATGCCGCCAAGTACGCGTCGGGGTTCTACGGCCCGTTTCGCGAGGCAGCGGGTTCGACGCCGCGAACCGGCGACCGCCGGAGCCACCAGATGGATCCTGCTAATGCGCGCGAAGCCATGCGCGAGATCGAGCTGGACCTGGAGGAGGGCGCCGACATCGTCATGGTCAAACCGGCGCTGGCCTATCTGGACATTATCCGCGCCGCTCGCGAACGCTTCGACGCCCCTCTGGCGGCGTACAACGTCAGCGGCGAATTCGCCATGGTGAAAGCCGCGGCGCGCCTGGGCTGGATCGACGAAGCCCGCGTGCGCGATGAGATCCTGCTGTCCATCCGCCGCGCCGGGGCCGAGTTGATTCTGACGTACTTTGCCAAAGACGTAGCCCGGGTGCTGCCGTGACCATGGGCGTCTGCCTTGGGGTGCAACCATGAAGGACTATCTCAAGGTCTTCTCGGGCTCGAGCAACCAACCCCTGGCCGAGGAGATCTGCCGCCGCCTGGATCTGGTCCCCGGTCGTCTGCAGATCGATCGCGCCGCCAACGACAACCTCAAGGTGAAGATCCTCGAGAACGTCCGCGAAGACGATGTGTTCGTCGTGCAGACCTCGTCATCGCCAGTCAACGACCATCTGATCGAGCTCCTGCTGATCATCGACGCCCTCAAGTACGCCTCGGCCGGCCGGGTGACGGCGGTGGTCCCGTATTACCCCTACGTGCGTTCTGACAAGAAAGACGAGCCGCGTATCTCCATCACCGCTCGCCTGGTCGCGGATCTGCTGGAAACAGCGGGGGCGGATCGCGTCCTGACCGTCACCCTGCACTCGCCGCAGATCGTCGCCTTCTCGCGCATCCCGGTAGACCAGCTCTGGGCTACGCCGCTGATATGTAACCATTTCCGCGGCAAGGACCTGAGCAACGCAGTTGTGGTCTCGCCTGACGTCGGGAGCGCGGAGGAGGCAAGCGTGTACGCGCGGCGCCTGGACCTGCCGCTGGCGATCATGGACAAGCGCCGCTGGGCCGATGATGAGAAGGCGGTGGTGCAGACCGTGATCGGCGACATCGACGGCAAGGACGCGCTGCTGTTCGACGATGAGGTCCTTACCGGTGGCTCAATGATCGAAGCCATGCGGGCGCTCAAGCAACGCGGGGCGCGTCGGATCATGGCCGGCTGCACGCACGGAATCTTCTCGCAGCGAGCCCTCGAAGCCATCGACGCCTCGCCCGTGGAGTGCTTCATCACCACCAACACCCTGCCCCTGCCTGAGGGCCGCCCGGTCGGCAAGGTGGAAGTGCTGTCGGTGGGCCCGTTGCTGGCCGATGCGATCCGTGCCATCCACCACGGCGAGTCGGTCAGCCGACTAGTCGACAACTGAGGTAACAACATGCACAGCAGGTGGCGCCTGGCGCTGGAACTGTGGGACTTTTTGCGAGTACGCAAGAAGTGGTGGCTCGCGCCCATCGTGATCACTCTGGCGCTGCTCGGATTGCTCATCGTCGCCACCCAGGGTTCGGCCGTGGCGCCGTTCATCTACGCGCTGTTCTGAGCCTGCGGCGGGCTCGGACGTCGGGTACCGGCGCGGCGGCGCGCACGACCGTTGGTTTGACAGCGCCCCGAGCGCGGTCTATTTTCGAAAGCTATTGCTGTACCGCGCTTTCCGGCCGTGTGGAGAATGGCAGGATGACGGCTGATGCAGGGCTCCGCGCCGTGGTCAGCGGCCGCGTCCAAGGGGTAGGCTTCCGCTACTTCGTGCGCCAACGGGCTGTCGCCCTCGGTTTGCGTGGTTACGTTCGCAACCAGGCCGACGGCGGCGTCGAGGTTTGCGCGGCCGGGCCGCCGGACGCCTTGGCCGAGTTGGCTGCGGATCTGCGCCTCGGACCGCCGGGCAGCGTGGTGCGCGGTTGCGTCGTTGAGGCCTCGGACGCAGCCGGCGCCATGGCCGGTTTTACCATACGGTCTTGAACGGGGGCCATGCCCCCACGGAGTTCCGTCTATGCAGGGGGCCGACTCGCTCCGCGATCTCATCCGCGAAGTGCCCGATTTCCCGCGCCCCGGCATCTCATTCAAGGACGTCACGCCGTTGCTGGCTTCGCCGACGGGTTTGGCCGGCGCCGTGTCGGCGATGGCCGCGGCGGCCGCCGACATACGGCCGGACTTGGTCGTCGGCATCGAGTCGCGCGGGTTCATCTTTGGCGTGCCACTGGCCCTAACCCTGGGGTGCGGCTTTGTCCCGGTGCGCAAACCGGGCAAGCTGCCGGCCGCGGTATTGCGCCAGACCTACGCGCTGGAATACGGCAGTGACAGCATCGAGATCCACGCCGATGCCGTTGCCCCGGGGCAACGGCTGCTGCTGGTTGACGACCTGCTCGCGACCGGGGGTACGATGGTGGCCGCCGCCAGCCTGGCAACCCAGTTGGGCGGGGAGGTGGCCGGCATCTGCTTCCTGGTCGAGTTGACCTTCCTGGGCGGCCGGGACCGGCTCCGGCCGTACCGCGTCGATAGCATCCTTCAATACTGACCCCCAGAGAGAGGCCCGACGAAACATGTCCGCCGAACAAGCCAAATTGAACAAGGACGAACTCAAGGAAGACGAGTTCATCGAGTGGGTCATGCGCGCGGCCGACTATGTGCGTCACCACGCCCAGTATTTCCTGGCTGGCGCTGGCGCGGTGGTCGCCATCGTCCTGATCGTTACCTACGTGTCCCATTCGCAGGAGCAGGCGCGGGAGACGGCCGCCGGGCTACTGGGCGACGCCCTGATCGCCGACGACAATGGCCAGCAGGAGCAGGCGGCATCGGTGGCCCAACAGCTGATCGACAAGTACTCCGGCACACCAGCAGCCACCCAGGCACTGGTCCTGCTCGCTAACAAACGCTTCGACCAGGGCAACTTTGCCGAGGCGCGCACCCTGTACCAGAAGGCGCTGTCGGCGGCCGGCGATAACCAGATCCTGCGTTTCGGCGCGCGCAGCGGTTTGGCCGCCTGCATGGACGCCGAGGGCAACACGCAGGGCGCCGCGGCTGAATATGAGAAGTACGCCGCCGACTACCCGGGGACTGCCGAGGCCGCCGAGTCGCTGCTGGCCGCAGCCCGGTGCTACGAGCGGCTCGGCCAGACCGACGCCCGCAAAGGCGTGCTTCGCCGAGTCGTTCACGACTTCAACGAGCTTCCCATCGGCGCCCAGGCGCGCCAGCTGCTCGACGCGGAATGATCTGCACCGGCGCGCCAGGGGACCATCGCCATGAGTGATACGCTCAGGGTCTTCGCGGGCACGAGTAACCCGGCTCTGGCCGCGGGGATCTGCGACGCCCTCGGTGTCCATCCGGGTGCCGTCGAGTTCGTCCGCTTCAGCAACGAGAACATCAAGGTCAAGATCTGCGAGAATGTCCGGGGCGATGACGTCTTCTTCATTCAGACATCGTGCCCGCCCGTGTCGGAGCATCTCATGGAGATGCTTATTGCCATCGACGCCCTGAAATACGCTTCGGCTCGCCGCATCACTGCCGTGCTGCCCTACTACCCTTACGCACTGGCGGACAGCAAAGATGAGCCGCGCATCTCGGTAGCCGGTCGGCTGATGGCTGACCTGCTGAAGGCCGCAGGCGCGGATCGCATCCTGACCATGTCGCTGCATAGTCCGCAGATCATGGGATTCTCGCGCGTTCCCATCGATCAGTTGAGCGGCGTACCCACGATCTGCAGCCACTTCGAGGCGTTGGGCCGCGATGGCGTCGTGGCGGCCGCGCCGGAGATCTCGCGCGCCAAGGTCACGGAATCGTACGCCAAGCGACTCGGCCTGCCGTTGGTGGTCGTCGATAAGCGCCGGGGCGCCCACGGCCGCCTGGTGGCCCACGGCGTCATCGGTGACGTCGAAGGGCGCCACGTGATTTTCCTGGACGACGAGGTGATCACCGGCACCGCGATTCTCGAAGGGGTGGCGGCGGTCCGGGCCCGCGGCGCCGCCAAGGTGTACGCCGGCTGCGTCCACGGCAGCCTGGCAGGGGAGACCGCCCGACGCCTGGCAGAATCCGAACTGGAAGCGGTGGCAATCACGGACACCATCCCGTTGGCAGCGGACAAGCAGCAGCCCAAGATCAAGGTGTGCTCGGTGGCGCCCCTGTTCGCCGACGCCATTCGCGCTATCCACGACGAAACGTCCATCAGCGCGCTGTTCCATTGATCCTGGCCCTGGCTCGGTAGCGCCCCATGCGGCTCGCCGTTCTCGCCGACATTCACGGCAATCTGGAAGCGCTCGAAGCCGCGTTGATTGCCGCTGACCGGCAGCGCATCGACCGGGTGGTATGCCTGGGCGATGTCGTGGGCTATGGCGCTGACCCGGTGGGGTGTGTGTACCGGCTGCAGGAGGTGGATGCCCTGAGCATCATGGGCAACCACGACCAGGCCGTACTTGACCCGACGCAGGTTCGCTGTTTCAATCCGCTGGCGCGGGAGACGCTCCTGCGCACCCGCGAACTGATGACCCCTGAAGCCAGCACGTACCTGGGCGCGGCGGCGTACCGCCGCGTGGAGCATGGGGCCGTGTTCGCGCACGCGAACCCCATCCGCCCCGAAGCCTGGGACAGCCTGCTGCTCCACGACCGGGTGACTTGGTGCATGGAACGGGTCGACTGGCAGGTGGGCTTCTACGGCCACACTCACCACTCGGCTATTTACTGCCAGATGCGCTCCCGGGTCGTGCCGCTCACGTCATCCACGGTCGCCATCGGTCCCCACAAGTACCTGATCAACCCGGGGAGTGTCGGGCAACCGCGCGACGGCGACTGGCGAGCGGCCTTCGCCGTGTGGGATGTAGACCGGCGCTTCGTCGAACTGCACCGCGTCGAGTATGCGGTGGCCAAAGCCCAGGAGAAGATCCGCCAGGCCAGCTGGCCCCCTTACCTGGCCGATCGACTGGCTCAGGGAGAGTGAACGAAAACCCCACAGCAGCGACACGGGTTACGGCGCGCGTCATCCGCGCGGCGGGCTTGCAGCAGCTGGTGCGGACCGACGCCGGCCTCTGGCTGTGCGAGGTCCGCGGGCGACTGAAGGCGGCCCGGCGCGTGGCCCAGTCCCCGGTGGTAGTTGGCGACTGGGTCGAAGTCGAGCCCATCGGCGCGGGCGCGGGGGTGATCGAGCGCGTCTTGCCGCGCCGGTCGCAGTTCGCCCGGGCCGCAACCGGGTTTCGTCCCTATCAGCAGATCGTCGCCGCCAACGTCGACCAACTGATCGTGGTCGCGGCTCTGGTACAGCCGGTCCTGCGCCCTGGCTTCATCGATCGGGCCCTGGTGATGGCGGAGCGGGGGGGGCTGCAGCCCCTCGTGTGCCTGAACAAAGCCGACCTCGTGGCGACGGCCGACACAGACGTGGTGGCGGCGGTGTACCAGAGCCTTGGGTACCCGGTTTGCGTGGTCAGCGCGCAGACCGGCCAAGGCATGGAGGCACTGCAGGCGCGCCTGACCGGCCGCGACTCGGTCCTGGTGGGGCAGTCCGGCGTCGGCAAGTCGTCGCTGCTCAACCGGCTCGAGCCGGGCCTGCAGGTGCGGACCCAGGAGTTGATGCGCCTGCACCAACGCGGCCGCCACACCACGGCCGGCGTCCAGCTGTATGCCCTCGCCGGCGGGGGAAACATCATCGACACACCGGGCATCAAAGAACTGCGCCTGTGGGATGTCAGCGCCGAGGAACTTGTGGGGTACTTCGTCGAGATGGCCGACCTTGCCGGGCAGTGCCGGTTCCGCGACTGTACGCACGTGGGTGAGCCCGGTTGCGCCATCATCGCGGCCGTGGACGCCGGGATGATCAGCCAGGTGCGTCACGAAGGCTACGCCAGAATCCACCAGAGTCTGTAAGGCGGCGCCCCGGGCGCGCAGGAGTAGCGAGGGACCGTGCGCGAGATATCGATGAAGCACCTGCTCGAGAGGTACGGTCGGCAGCTCGGGCTCAAGATCATTGCCGGCGAGGCGGGTCTGGACCGCACCATTGACAACAGCGACACCAACCGGCCCGGCTTGGCGCTGACCGGTTTTGTCGACCTGTTCACCATTGACCAGATCCAGATTCTGGGCAACACCGAAACCGAGTACCTGCGCAGCCTGCCCCACGAGACGCGGCGTCAGGCGCTGGAAATCGTCTACCAGTTTGACGTCCCCTGCGTCGTCATCACGGGCCGCGGACGGCTGGTGGGGGAGATGCGCGAGCTGGCCGACGAGCACGGCGTGCCCCTGCTGCGGTCCGAGTTCGGAACGGCCAAGTTCAACCATCTGCTGCATTTCTACCTTGACGATGTGTTCGCGCCCCAGATGCATGTCCACGGCACGCTGGTCGATGTCCACGGTATCGGCCTGCTGTTCACCGGCCGCAGCGCCATCGGCAAGAGCGAGGTCGGCCTGGACCTGGTGGAGCGGGGCCACCGCTTGGTCGCCGACGATTCCGTCATCATTACCCGCAAGATGCAGGGCATACTGGTCGGCTGCAGTCCGCCGCTGCTGCAGGACCACATGGAGATCCGCGGCATCGGGATTGTCAACGTCAAGCGTTCGTTTGGCGTGCGGGGCACGCGGCAGCAGAAGCGCGTCGAAGTGGTCGTGAACCTGGTGGATTGGCGCGAGGGCATGAACTACGAGCGCGTCGGTCTCGACGACAATATCCGCACGATCTTGGGTGTGGAGCTGCCCGAGGTGACCGTGCCTCTGTACCCCGGGAAGTACATCCCGGTCATCGTCGAAGCCATCGCGCTCAACCACCTGCTGCGGCTGGAGGGGTACCACCCCGCCAAGGAGTTCAACGAACGCCTGCTGCGGCAGATGAACCAGCCCAAGGGTACCTGAGCGCGGGGACCTGCGGCGACCCCGTCGAGGACCGCCCGAGCCGCCGCCGTTGAGCCGGGCGCCGACCCGGGCGGTCGCCGATGGTCGGCGATGGAGGGGAGACGATGACAGGGGACCGAGGTCACCGGGTTCTTGCCTGGTTCGTCCTGGCGGCCGCCATCGGTTTCCACGGCGCGGCCAGCGGAGCCGAACCCGCGAAAGTGCCCGTGGTGCCGCCGCCTGGCGAAGAGGAGATCGTCGTCGAGGACGACCCGACGCACGGCGAGTCGTATCTGCGGGAAGCGCTGGAGAAACTGGACCGGTGGGGATTACTGAAGCTGCTCGAGACTGAGCGCGACGTGGACGCCAAACAAAAGCTGCGGGCGCGCGAGACCACCCACCCGGACGAGTTGGCGCGTCTGGCCCTGGATGAAGACAGCGGGGTGCGGTTCTACGTCGCCGCCAATCGCTACACGAGCCTGCTCACCCGCGCCGACCTGGCCGCCGACCCCGTGGCCCTGGTACGCGCCGGCGTCGCCATGTCACTGGAGCTGGATCCCATGGCGCCGCCAACGGATCAGCAGGCCGCAGAAACCATCGCCGTGCACCTTGCGGCCGATCCGCAGGCCATTGTTCGTTTAGCCCTGGCGGCCAACGCGAAGCTGACGACGGCCACGTATGAGGCCTTGGCCCACGATGTGGACCCTTTGGTTCGCATGAAGCTGGCCGAGAACCCGCAGGCATCCACCGCCGCGCTGGCCCGGCTGGCGCAGGATTCCGTCGCCGCGATCCAGGCCCAGGCCCTCCGGCATCCCGATGTGCCGCCCGATCTGCTGCGGGCCGCCAGCCAATCCGACGAGGTGGAGGTACGACTGGCGGCGGCCGGCAACGCCAACACCCCAATGCCGGCCCTGGTGCAGATGGCGCGCGACGCCTCGCCCGACGTGCGCGAGGCCGTAGCTCGCCATCCGGCGACGCCCCTAAGCGTGCTGCGCCAGTTGGCGGCCGACAGCACGCTAGCCGTGGCCTGCGCCGTGGCACGGCACCCACATGCGGACCGCGGCCTGTTAATGGCGCTGGCCGAAGACCGACGTGACTCAACCCTGCGGCAAACCGCCCAGGACCGGCTGATACCCCTGCTGCGCGGCGAGATCCGCGAGGATGTGCTGCAGCGTTGGGACAATCGGTGAACCCTCGCCGGGCGCCGGACCCCACGCCCCGAGCCTGGTGGAGCAAGGGGCAATGAACCGCTCCCCAAGTGGATCCCAGCTGCTGATCCTCGGTGATGAAACGCCGAGCCATTGCCGACAGCACCTGGCCCGGGCCGCAGCCGGTGCTGGTCTGGAAGTGGCTGCCATGCCAGCCCACGGCGCGGACCTGGAGAGCCCTGACGGGCCCATAGCGAAGGCCCTCAGAGCACCGGCCACTGCCGGAGTGGCGGTAACCGGCCGAGACTCGGACCGTTGCCTGTATTGGGCGGCCTTGGCCCTGGCGGCGGACCTGCCGGTCCTGGTCGACGCTCTGCCCCCGGGTGCCGCCGGACCGGCGGCCACCGCCGTTCGCCTCGGGGCGTCAACAGGTCACCTCCATTGTCTGTCGCGGGCCGCCTTCAGCCCGGCAGGGGAGGCGCTGCTCGGAGTGGCTGCAGGTGACGACCGCGTCGTCGCCATCGAGCTGTCGGTGACAATACCCCGTTCCTGGGCTACTTCGCGCGGCCCGGGCGTGCTCGCCCGCCCAGGCCTGGACTATCTGGGCCTGCTCGAACCGGCCCTTGGACCGCTGGATTCGCTGTGGGCGCGTTCACGCTCACTGCTGCGGGAAGGCCCCAACGAGGACTGGGCGCTGCTGGCCGCCCGCTGCCGCGACGGCACCGAGGCGTGGCTGCATTTGGGTGCCCTGGGCGAGGAGGCCGTCGTGCGTCTGCAACTGCACGGGCGGTGCGGCACCCGCATCGTGGATGACGCCCTACCCGCCGATGACGGCCCCGAGCTGGCCGCAGCCTGCGGGCATTTCGTTTCGCTGTTGGCCCAGCGCGATCCGCCGCCACGGCCGTGGGGTCACGACTGCGCCTCGGCACTACATCTGTGGGCGTGGGCGCAGCAGAGCGCCCGCAGCGACCGGGAGATCCCGCGCCAGCAGGCGCGCCCGCACGCCGGCTGATATGACAGACGGGTGCGCCCGCTGCGCACCGTCCCATGACCGGGTGATGAGACAATGACTGAACAAACTGTTAAAGATGATGTTACACCAACAACCTCACCTTCTGCATTACGTGCTGGATGGGTCCTCGGCGCGGCACTCCTGGCCCTCATTCTGGTCCTCAACCTGCTCGGCGACGGCGTTACCCCGGTGTCCGAAGGTGAGTTCAGGCAGCTCCTGACGCGGGGCGAGGTGTCACGCGTGGTGATCAGCGGGGAGCGCGTCGTTGTTGAGCTTGCCCACGCACCCGACCACCCGGCACCGCGGGCTGAACAGGTGGTCCTGGAGCGCACCGCGGCGAGCATCAGCGAAGCCGAGCGGGAGCACTGGCGCCAGGCCGGCATCGAGGTCGTCGTCGGCCCCGCCGAAGCCGGCACGGGTCAGCCAGGTCCAGGGCTGTGGCTGATCGGCGGCTTCCTCGCTGTGGGGGCTTGGTACCTGTGGGACCAGGTAAGGCAGGACCGCCACGGGCCGGGCAGTCCCCGACGCCGGATGGCTGCCTTGGAGAAGCAGTTCCAGGAAGGTTCCATCGCGCCCGACGAGTTCCGTCGGCGCGCCGACGAGCTGGCAGCCGAGCTCTAGCCGCACCCCGTCCCGGCCGAGGAACCATGAACACCACCGACATCCTGGCAGGCCCGCCCATCAGGGTGCTCCCCGAGGCCGTGGTCAACAAAATCGCTGCGGGCGAGGTGATCGAACGCCCGGCCTCGGTCGTCAAGGAGCTGGTCGAAAACGCCATGGATGCCGGTGCCCGGCGGGTGGTGATCGACTGCACGGATGGCGGTCGCGACCTGATGCGCGTCGCCGACGATGGTTGGGGCATGCAGCCGGCGGATCTGGAACTCGCGATCGTACCCCATGCGACGAGCAAGATGCTGAACGCGTCCGATCTGGCCGACATCCGCACGCTGGGTTTCCGCGGTGAGGCACTCGCCAGCATCGCCGCGGTGTCACGTCTGACCATCGAGACGCGCAGCCGCGGTCTGGAAGAGGGGCGTTCGCTCGCCGTCGAAGGGGGCATCCGGCGTCACCTGGAGTCGGTAGGGCGGGCACCGGGGACCACCGTCACCGTCCGCGGCCTTTTCTTCAACACTCCCGCGCGTCGCCACTTCCTGCGTCAGGTCGAGACCGAAACCCGGCACATTACCCAGGTCGTGACCCAACTCGCCGCCGCATACCCCGAGGTCGGTATCCGCCTGACGCACAATGGCAGACCGGCCCTGGACCTGCCTCCCGCAGACCGTGCGCAGCGCGCCATGGCACTTCTCGGACTCCTTCCCGAGGACGTGGTCCAGGCCACCGTAGCCGTCGACCAGATCGAGGTAGCAGTGCTGGCGCAGGGCAGGGGGGCCGGGCTCCAGGCCCGCAACCACCAGTTCGTGATCATCCGGCGGCGGCCGGTGCAGGCCCACCGCCTGATCCAGGCTGCCGTCGCCGGGTACGGCCCGCTGGTCACCCAACGGGCGCGACCAGGCATGATCGTGTGGGTTGAGCCCGGCCCCGGGCAAGTGGACGTCAACGTGCACCCCGCCAAACGCGAGGTGCGCTTTGCCGACGAAGCCACCGTTGCTGCGGCTGTCGAGCGAGCGGTGCGGGACGCCCTGGCGGCCCCCGAGGCACCGGCAGTGGGATACGACCGTGACCCGCAGGGACGGCGCTCCCATGTGGCCCCTGGCTGGGCCGGTCTGGCGTTGACCGCCGGCGCTACCGGGCCGCCCGGCGACGACACCGCCGACCAGGCAACCGGCCAGCGCAGCCCATGGGGACCCGCAAGCGAGCTGGTCGAGGTCGCGAGCCTACCGCAGCTCTGGGGCACGGCGCCCGACGGCACGCCATCTCCCCCACCGATGGTCGCTGACGGTGGGGGAGGGGGAAGGGACGGGGAAGCCGTCAGTGAAGGCCACGGAGGCATCAGCGCTGGCGATGCCCCCGAGACGCCCGGCGTCCACCCCGGTGCAGCGGACGCCGGGCCGCCGGTGTGGGCTGACGGACCACGATCAGGTGCCTCGACTTGGCAACTGCACAACCATTTCCTGCTGGTCGAAGTACCGGCCGGTTTGCTGCTCATCGATATCCCGGCGGCGCGAACGCGCATCGTGTACGACGAGGCGTTAGCGCACCTGCAGCATGGGGGGGCAGCAGCGCAGCAACTGCTCTTCCCGCAGGCCGTGCACCTGTCGCCGTTGGAACGGCAGGCGCTGGCGGAGTTGGCCGACGGCCTGAGGGATCTGGGTTTCGAGATCGGCGAATTCGGCAGCGGCAGCGTTCTGGTCGAGGCAGCGCCGCCGCAGGCTTGTGCCGATGCGCCCAGCCTGTTGCGGCGGCTGCTCGAAACCTATCACCATCAGGATCTGCCGGCAGCTGTTGACTCCAAGGTCCGGTTGGCGCACGCCTACGCCGCCAGCCTGCGCGGCGCCAACACCCAACCGCTGCGCGCTGACGAGGCGGCGATGCTACTCAGTCGGCTGCAGCGCGCCCCAGACTGGCAGCGAGCTCCGGACGGGAAGATGGTGGCGCGCCGGTTGAGCGTCGAGGACCTTGCACGCCTGCTGCAGCAACGTTGACCGGCGACACGAGGAGGCCAGACCGAACCGGCCGCCGCGGCGGAGGCGCGGCCGGCGACCGGACACGCACTCGCGCAGGCGGGTCGGCCAGGCCATGGCAACGGGACCCGTGAACGCTGGTGCAGTTGGCCGAGCGGCGCCAGCGGCGCGGCCGGCTACCGGGCACGCACTCGCACAGCGGGTCGGCCAGGCCATGGCAACGGGACCCGTGAACGCTGGTGCAGTTGGCCGAGCGGCGCCAGCGGCGCGGCCGGGCTACCGG